>NZ_JAWOWP010000006.1:0-50290 GCF_033340555.1 Vibrio sp. 1069 | reverse complement strand
GGTGGCTACGACGGGATTCGAACCTGTGACCCCATCATTATGAGTGATGTGCTCTAACCAGCTGAGCTACGTAGCCAAAACCATATTTTTTGTTCTCAACGCTTCGTTGCCTTGTCGTTGGGAACGGCGCGCATTATGCGAAGTTGAGTGAGATCCGTCAACAGTTTTTTTTAATAAATTTCGGAAAAAACCTCGTTCGCTTCCTTTTTAAACAAAGAGGCGTGTTTATGATCTAAAACTGGAAATAAATTAGCTTGCAGTTAGGTAATTTATTTTTGCTCATTTACTTAAGGTATTAAAAAAGCCAGCTTAACAGCTGGCTTTTAGTGTAAATGAAGTGTTTAGAATTCATTCATTTAATTAAACATTGAAGCGGAAGTGTACAACATCACCATCTTTTACGATGTAGTCTTTACCTTCTAGACGCCATTTACCTGCGTCTTTTGCGCCATTTTCACCATTGAATTGGATGAAATCGTCGTAACCGACTACTTCTGCACGAATAAAGCCTTTCTCGAAGTCAGTGTGGATCTTACCTGCCGCCTGAGGCGCAGTTGCACCAACAGGGATTGTCCAAGCACGTACTTCTTTAACACCTGCTGTGAAGTAGGTGTGTAGAGTCAGTAGTTCGTAACCAGAGCGAATTACACGGTTCAGACCCGGCTCTTCGATCCCCATATCTGCTAGGAATTCTTCGCGATCTTCATCTTCTAGTTCAGATAGTTCAGATTCGATAGCTGCACATACAGGTACAACGACATTGTTTTCTTTTTCTGCGAACTCACGAACCGCATCTAGATATGGATTATTTTCGAAGCCATCTTCGTTTACGTTTGCAATGTACATAGTTGGCTTCAGTGTTAGGAAGTTTAGATAGCCGATTGCTGCTAACTCTTCTTTAGATAGCTCAACTGTGCGTGCCATGCCGCCTTCAGTTAGTACTGGTAACAGTTTTTCTAGTACGGTTAGTTCAAATTTTGCGTCTTTATCGCCGCCTTTTGCCTTCTTCGCGTTACGTTGAATCGCTCGCTCACAAGAATCTAGGTCAGCCATTGCAAGTTCGAGGTTGATCACTTCGATATCTTCGATAGGTGAAACTTTACCTGAAACATGAACAATGTTTTCGTTTTCAAAACAACGTACAACGTGGCCAATCGCGTCTGTTTCACGGATGTTAGCTAGGAATTTGTTACCTAAACCTTCACCACGTGATGCACCAGCAACAAGACCAGCGATGTCCACGAACTCCATCGTCGTTGGAAGAACTCTCTGTGGGTTAACGATCTTAGCTAGTGCGTCTAGACGTAGATCTGGCACAGGAACCACACCAGTGTTTGGTTCAATGGTACAGAACGGGAAGTTTGCTGCTTCGATACCCGCTTTAGTTAGTGCGTTGAACAGAGTTGATTTACCTACGTTAGGTAGACCAACGATGCCACATTTAAAACCCATGATAGTAACCTTATTCAGCTTTGAACGTGTGGAGGCGATTTTGTGCTTTAGATAGGCCATCCTTAATCAGGATATCTAGACAACGAACAGCCTCATCAGCTGCTGCATCTAAAAGCTCTTGCTCTTTAGCTGGCGCTTTACCTAATACAAAACCCGCCACTTTATCTTTGTGTCCCGGATGACCAATGCCAATACGAAGACGATAAAAATCTTTGTTATTGCCCAGTTTGCTAATGGTGTCACGCAGACCGTTGTGTCCACCGTGCCCCCCACCTTTTTTAAACTTAGCGACACCTGGCGGTAAGTCTAGCTCGTCATGAGCAACCATGATCTCTTCAGGTTTAATTTGATAAAATTTCGCAAGCGCTGCGATCGATTTACCTGATAGATTCATGAAGGTGGTTGGGATAAGCAAACGGAGATCCTGGCCATTGACCATAATGCGCCCTGTTAGACCAAAAAACTTTGGTTCGTTCTTCAGTGTAACGTTGTGAACGCGTGCTAATTCTTCTACAACCCAAGCGCCCGCATTGTGACGAGTTCTGGCGTATTCTGGTCCTGGATTAGCAAGACCAACAAGAAGTTTGATTGGTTGACTCAAGGTTAGGATCTCTCTGGAATCTCAAAAAGCGCAGTATGATAGCACAGAAAACTCGCGGTGGGCGACCAAGGGATTTTCTAGTTATCAGTACAAATAAAAAAACACCCCAAAGAGGGGTGCTTTTGAAATCAGTTTAACTGAAATGTTCGTATTAGTTGAACATTGCAGAGATTGACTCTTCGTTGCTGATACGACGAATCGCTTCAGCTAGCATGCGAGATAGGCTTAGTGTTGTCACTTTACCTGTTGCAGCCATCTCTTTAGACAGAGAGATAGAGTCAGTCACGATAACTTGGTCAAGAACTGAGTTCTTGATGTTATCCGCAGCGTTGCCTGAGAATACTGCGTGAGTAGCGTAAGCGAATACACGCTTAGCACCGCGCTCTTTTAGTGCTTCAGCTGCTTTACATAGTGTGCCACCTGTGTCGATCATGTCATCAACGATCACACAGTCACGACCTTCAACATCACCGATTAGGTTCATTACTTCAGAAACGTTTGCACGTGGACGACGCTTATCTACGATTGCGATGTCGATGTCGCCTAGTGCTTTTGCTGTTGCACGAGCACGAACAACGCCACCTAGGTCAGGAGATACCACTACAGGGTTATCTAGACCGCGAGCCTGCATATCTTCAAGTAGCACTGGCGTGCCGAAGATGTTGTCTACAGGTACATCGAAGAAGCCTTGAATTTGCTCTGCGTGTAGGTCGATAGTTAGAACGCGGTCAACACCAACGTTAGATAGGAAATCAGCAACAACTTTTGCAGTAATTGGCACACGCGCAGAACGTACACGACGGTCTTGGCGAGCGTAGCCGAAGTAAGGGATAACTGCAGTGATACGGCCTGCTGAAGCACGGCGCATTGCATCAATCATAACAACCAATTCCATTAGGTTGTCGTTAGTCGGTGCACAAGTGGATTGAATGATGAAAACATCGCTACCACGAACATTCTCATTGATTTGAACTGCAACTTCGCCATCAGAAAAGCGAGAAACAGATGCATCACCAAGAGAGATGTAAAGACGATCAGCAATACGTTGGGCTAGTTCAGGTGTTGCGTTACCAGCAAATAGCTTCATATCAGGCACGGTGGAAACCTCGGGTTTGCGTCCAGTTTAAATAGGTCGGTGTGAGGCTGATTGGTATTCAGCCAAAGTCTCTTTTAATGGCGAAATATTGCGCCCTTGAGCGATAAATGCCGAGACTTTATCAGAGAGTTGTGCAAGGATAGTTTCTGCTTCAGATTTGCTCGAAAATTCAGCAAAAACGCAAGATCCTGTCCCCGTCAATCTTGACGGCGCGTATTGTAGCAGCCAAGAAAGTTGCTTATCAACCTCTGGGTAGAGCATTCGTACAATTTTTTCGCAATCGTTTACGCTTGGCGTATTTAAAAGTGTTTCTAGATCTCGTTTTGGGGTGTTTCGCGTCAGATCTGGATGACAAAAAACGTCGACGGTTGCAATAGATACATTCGGTCTGACGACTAAATACCACTTTTCTTCGGGATAAGCAGGAGAGAGTTTTTCACCAACACCTTCAGCAAAAGCTGCAAATCCGCGCACAAATACGGGCACGTCTGCGCCTAGTTTTAAACCTATTTCAGCCAGTTCGTCGTCAGTTAGATTCAGTTGCCATAAGTAATTCAGTGCCACTAATGCTGTAGCTGCATTCGATGAGCCCCCACCAATGCCTCCACCCATAGGCAGCACTTTCTGTAGCTCAATATGCGCGCCAAAAGGGCAGTTTGAGTAAGTTTGAAGCGCGGTTGCTGCTTTCCAAATTAAATTGTCTTGAAGGGGCACACCTTCTATGTCTGGAGAAATCGTAATATCACCAGAATGGTTCGCTTGAATGGTGAGCTCATCGCCGTGATCGACGAATTGGAATAAGGTTTGTAACTCGTGGTAGCCATTCTCTGTACGGCCGTTGATATATAGAAAGAGATTCAATTTCGCTGGTGATGGCCAGCGTGTTGAAAGTTCAATCATTGGGTGATGTTCCATTTTGTGATCACTAGATTTATTTTGACATCAGCTGTGGTGAGTTTCAGCTTATTTGGCAGAGGGAGAGACTGTTCATGCCATTGAACGTCGCCATATCGTTGATAAGCAATACTCCAATCATTTAAACCAATTTGTTTGTTTAACGCTTGCAGTGTATTGGTTGGAGACAGTTGGAATTTGTCGGCATCGGTCGGTAGACCTAATAGCCAGTCAGGCATGTGATCGACGGGCATCATCAACCCTGTAAGACGGTAAATCAGCTGATTAGCACTGCGAGAAGAAAGGACCTGATCATCGTAAGTTTCTACTGTGGCGCCTTGTGGGGTGATGGTGAGCTTTAATGCCGTTTGTCCGAGAATCGTTGTTAAACGCAACTGGCTTAGTGCTGAAGAATGTTTCCAGTAGAAGTTTAAATTTTGTCTTTGGTCTGGGCCAATATAACCAAGTTTCCCCGTTGCTTGAAAATCTTGGATGGTTTCGAGTCGCTGCTCATGAGCTTGCCATTCAACGCTGGTAACACTTTCAGGAACGGACGAACAACCAGCGAGCAGTAAGCTCGACAAGAAAAAAAGAATAAAGGAGCGTAACGTCATGTTTGATGGCTTATTAATCAGTTTCATCGGGAATCGCTCACAACTATAGCATTGAAAAGTCGCACTTAGGAAAACAAATCCGGCTTACCCTTTCAATAAATGCGTGCTTACAGTAAAATTCTGGACCTATTTTATAACCTATCCCAGAGATACCACGTTAGATGTCCTTGCTTGCTATTGGAATTAATCACAATACAGCGTCTGTCGACTTGCGAGAGAAGGTGGCGTTTGGTCCGGATAAACTCGGCCCTGCACTCGAGCAACTTAGAGAGCACGAAGCGGTTAACGGCAGTGTGATTGTTTCAACCTGTAACCGAACTGAGTTGTACTGCGATGTTAAGCAAGGAGCGCGAAACAAGTTGATCGATTGGCTTGCTCAATTTCATCAAGTGAGCCGCGAAGATTTAATGCCGAGTTTGTATGTTCATGAAGAACAAGCTGCAATAAAGCATTTGATGCGCGTATCGTGCGGTCTTGACTCTCTGGTGTTGGGTGAGCCTCAAATTTTGGGGCAGGTAAAGCAAGCATTTTCTGACTCGCGAGATCATCAAGCTGTCGATGCCTCGATTGATAAACTGTTTCAAAAGACGTTCTCAGTCGCCAAACGGGTAAGAACAGAGACAGATATTGGTGGTAATGCCGTGTCCGTGGCTTATGCGGCATGTACACTGGCAAAACATATTTTTGAGTCGTTATCAGATTCAACCGTGCTTTTAGTTGGTGCGGGCGAGACGATTGAATTGGTCGCGAAGCATTTAGCGTCCAACGGTTGCACAAAAATGATTGTCGCGAACCGCACTAAAGAGCGCGCGCAAGGCTTAGCGGACCAATTTGGCGCAGAAGTGATCAGTTTGAACGAAATTCCTGAACATTTGGCGAAAGCGGACATTGTGATTAGCTCAACGGCGAGCCCATTGCCTATTATTGGCAAAGGTATGGTCGAAACGGCTCTAAAGCAGCGCCGACATCAACCTATCTTGTTAGTAGATATTGCGGTGCCGCGAGATGTAGAGTCGGAAGTCGGTGAACTGAACGACGCATATCTGTATTCTGTTGATGACTTGCAATCTATCATCGACAGCAACATTGAGCAGCGTAAAGTCGAAGCGATTCAAGCTGAAGCGATTGTTAGTGAAGAAAGCGCTGCATTTATGACATGGTTGCGTTCACTGCAAGCCGTCGATAGTATTCGCGACTATCGCAAATCAGCCAACGAAATTCGTGAAGAGTTACTGAGCAAAAGTTTGCAATCTTTAGCGGCAGGCGCAGATCCGGAGAAAGTGCTGCGCGAGCTAAGTAATAAACTCACCAACAAACTGATTCACGCTCCAACTCGCGCATTGCAAAGTGCAGCAGAGCAAGGCGAACCAGCAAAATTAACGATTATCCGCCAAACACTTGGCTTGGATGATCTATAACTCACGCTTTTTATTAAGAAAACGACACTATGAAAGCCTCTATTCTGACTAAGCTAGAAACGCTAGTAGAACGTTACGAAGAAGTTCAACATCTTCTTGGTGATCCTGATGTAATTGGAAATCAGGACAAATTCCGTGCTCTATCAAGAGAGTACTCTCAGCTAGAAGAAGTAACCAAGTGCTTCCAAGCTTATCAACAAGCACAAGAAGATCTTGTCGCCGCTGAAGAGATGGCAAACGAAGACGACGAAGAAATGCGTGAAATGGCGCAAGAAGAAATCAAAGAAGCGAAAGCGACGATTGAGCGTCTTACTGATGAGTTACAGATTCTTCTTCTGCCAAAAGATCCGAACGATGATCGTAACTGTTTCCTAGAAATTCGTGCAGGTGCGGGTGGCGACGAAGCGGGTATCTTCGCGGGTGATCTATTCCGTATGTACAGCAAGTACGCAGAAAAGCGTGGCTGGCGCATCGAAGTCATGTCTTCAAACGAGGCAGAGCACGGTGGTTACAAAGAGATGATCGCGAAAGTAAGCGGCGACGGTGCGTACGGCGTGTTGAAATTTGAGTCAGGCGGTCACCGTGTACAGCGTGTTCCAGCAACAGAGTCTCAAGGTCGTGTGCATACTTCTGCTTGTACAGTAGCAGTAATGGCGGAAATCCCTGAAGCGGATCTGCCAGAAATCAAAGCAGCAGACCTGAAAATCGATACGTTCCGTGCATCTGGCGCGGGTGGTCAGCACGTTAACACCACGGATTCTGCAATCCGTATTACCCACTTACCAACGGGTACGGTAGTAGAGTGTCAGGATGAGCGTTCACAGCACAAGAACAAAGCGAAAGCAATGGCGGTTCTTGCTGCTCGTATCGTTCAAGCGGAAGAAGAGCGTCGTGCCGCAGAAGTGTCTGATACACGTCGTAACCTTCTAGGTTCTGGTGACCGTAGTGACCGTATTCGTACATACAACTACCCACAAGGTCGTGTGTCTGATCACCGTATCAACCTGACCATCTATCGTTTGAACGAAGTGATGGAAGGTGACCTGCAGAGCTTGATTGATCCTGTGATTCAAGAGCACCAAGCAGACCAACTTGCGGCGCTCGCAGAGAACGGCTAATCGATGAGCCAAGTTCAATCGATTGAGCAAGCACTGAAAAGTGCGACGGCGAAACTGGCAGAAGGCGGCAAAGAGTCGCCTTCTCTCGATGCAGCTGTACTCCTTTGCCATGTCCTTGGCAAACCACGAACTTATCTACTGACCTGGCCAGAAAAAGCATTAGAAGCAGAGCAACAAGCAAAATTCGACGCTCTACTTGAACGACGTTTAACTGGTGAACCCGTCGCTTATATTATTGGTGAGCGAGAGTTTTGGTCTTTACCGTTCAAAGTTTCTCCCTCTACCTTGATCCCAAGACCGGATACAGAACGTTTGGTCGAGGTTGCACTCGATAAGACCTACGAGCAAACTGGGCCTATTTTAGATCTTGGAACGGGGACGGGGGCAATTGCTATCGCACTCGCATCTGAAATGCCAAAACGTCAAGTGATGGGCGTAGATCTCAAACAAGAAGCGAAAACACTTGCAGAGTACAATGCTGAGCAGCTAAACATCAAAAATGTGACCTTTGCTCAAGGCAGTTGGTTTGAGCCTATTACAGAAGGTACGAAGTTTGCTTTAATTGTCTCCAATCCGCCGTATATTGATGAAAAAGATCCACATTTATCCCAAGGTGATGTGCGCTTTGAGCCAAAATCTGCATTAGTTGCTAAAGAGAATGGCTTAGCTGATATTCGTCATATCTCGGATCTTGCTCGTCAGTATCTTGAAGTGGGCGGTTGGCTGGCATTTGAACATGGTTATGATCAAGGTGAGGCGGTGCGTGAGATAATGCGTGGCTTTGGTTACCAACAGGTCGCTACGGAAAAAGATTATGGCGGTAACGATCGAGTAACGCTTGGTTGTCTGGCCAGTTAATCATGGAAGTCAGCAAACACTAACTAAAAAGAGAAGAAAAATGTACGTAGCTCTAAAACACATACACTTAGTGACGATCGCTCTCAGCGCGACGCTACTATCGATCCGATTCGTGTTAATGATGATGAACTCACCGAAGCGAAATAATCGCTTTTTGAAAGTGTTTCCCCACATCGTTGATACTGCATTGCTAGTGTCAGGTATCGCGCTTATTTTCATTACGGGTTTCATCCCGTTTACCGATGCCGCACCGTGGTTAACAAACAAAATCACCTGCGTACTGGCGTACATTGCGCTTGGATTCTTCTCATTGAAACTTGCGAAAAACAACCTACTGAAGATATTTGGCTTTTTCGGCGCATTAGGTTGGTTGGTCATGGCTGCAAACATTGCTGTGTCTAAGAGCCCTACGTTATTTGGATAGACGTCATGTTAGAGTTTTTTGACGAAGATTTTGACAATATACCGTTGGTGGAGGGTGCGCTTGAGCTAAACAAAGCGATTAACCCAGAAACCAAAGTACATTGGGCGAAACAAGAGTTAGAGCGTCTTTACAAAGATGCAGAAGCCACGCTTGTTCATGAAACCGATGAAGAGCAACGATTTGATGCATTCCTACGACTGTTTTTCCACGAGTGGGGGTTTAAAGGCGACGAGCAGGAATACTTTATTTCGGACAACAGCTTCATCGATAAAGTGTTGGAGCGCAGAAAAGGTATTCCTGTGAGCTTAGGTTCGATTTTGTTATACCTAGGCAAAAAGCTGGGGTTCCCGTTGAAGGGAGTTACTTTCCCTACTCAGTTCCTGTTAAAAGTCGACTGGATGCATAAGAAGCCAGACTACATCAACCCATTTAATGGTGAGTATGTAGGTGAAAGGATTCTTCAAGCTTGGCTTATTGGCCAAGAAGGACCGCTAGCTCAGCTAAAGCCTGAACATTTTGAGGAAGCTGACAACCCAACAATTATTGGTCGCTGGTTGGCGTTGATTAAAAGTGCGATGTTGCGTGAAGAGCATTATACGCTGGCATTACGTTGTACAAATCTTGCTCTAACATTTGTGCCAGATGACCCATACGAAATTCGTGACCGTGGTTTTATTTTCCAACAGCTAGAGTGCCCTCAAGTAGCGGTATCAGATTTTCAGTACTTTATTGACCAATGCCCTGACGATCCGGCTTCCGAGCTACTAAAATCACAAGTTAATGTGATGAGTGAAACGCACGTCACACTTCACTAATTTTATCGATGTGCCGAACGGTGGCGTATCGTGGACAGAAAAAGAGAATCAAAATGGAACAGAAAATCGTTAATATCGGCGACATTCAGGTTGCTAACGACAAGCCATTCACCCTATTTGCAGGTATGAACGTTCTTGAGTCTCGTGATCTTGCGATGCAGATCTGTGAGCACTACGTAAAAGTAACGGAAAAACTTGGTATTCATTACGTATTTAAGGCGTCGTTTGACAAAGCAAACCGCAGTTCTGTTCATTCATACCGCGGTCCAGGTCTGGAAGAAGGTATGAAAATCTTTCAGGAGCTGAAAGACACTTTTGGTGTAAAGATCATCACGGACGTTCACACTGAAGCGCAAGCTCAACCTGTCGCTGACGTGGTAGACGTTATTCAGCTTCCTGCATTCCTAGCTCGCCAAACTGACCTTGTTGAAGCTATGGCCAAAACAGGTGCGGTTATCAACGTGAAGAAACCTCAATTTATGAGCCCTGGTCAAGTGGGAAACATCGTTGAGAAGTTCGCAGAGTGCGGTAACGACAAGATCATCCTATGTGAGCGCGGTTCTTGCCACGGTTACGATAACCTAGTTGTAGACATGCTTGGTTTTGGTGTGATGAAAAATGCTTCGAAAGGTAGCCCAATCATCTTTGACGTAACGCACTCACTACAAATGCGTGACCCATCAGGCGCAGCATCTGGCGGCCGTCGTGAGCAGACAGTTGAGCTTGCAAAAGCGGGTCTAGCGACAGGCATCGCAGGTCTATTTATCGAAGCGCACCCAAACCCAGACCAAGCGCGTTGTGATGGCCCATCTGCACTGCCTCTAGACAAGTTAGAGCCATTCTTAGCACAAATGAAATCGCTTGATGATCTGATCAAGAGCTTTGCAGATATAGATATCAAGTAAACGCCAGATGACTGGTGGTAACAAATACTATAGCCAACCGAGTGTTGGCTATTTTTTTATCTGAAAAGCCGTGAATTCTCAAACTTGTTACTGATGAATTTGTTATTGCTAAACAATGCATCATAATTATTAAATCAATGTGTTAGGGTGCACGTGGTTTTCAAATAGATCGAATGCTTAAAATGTGCTTCAGTAATCCCAATAAGAAAAAGGTAAATAAATGAATCAGCGTCTGATGATCAAAACTGTTTTGAGTGCCGCTATCTTGGCCTCGTTAGCTGGGTGTGCTACGCAACCTGCACCAGAATGGAATGCCGATACAACCTATAAATTGACCGTGTTGCACACTAACGATCATCATGGTCGCTTTTGGCAAAATCGATACGGTGAATATGGCATGGCGGCGCGTAAAACGTTAATCGATGATTTGCGCGAAGAAATACAGGCTGAGGGGGGCAGCGTGTTACTGCTTTCTGGTGGTGACATCAACACAGGAGTACCTGAGTCTGATTTACAAGATGCCGAGCCGGATTTTAAAGGCATGAGCAAAATTGGTTACGATGCGATGGCTCTAGGTAATCATGAGTTTGATAATTCATTGGACGTGCTATTCAAGCAGCAAGAGTGGGCAAACTTTCCGATGTTGTCTGCCAATATTTACGATAAAAATACTGGCAAGCGTTTATTCCAACCATATGCGATGTTTAAAAAGCAGGGCATTAAAATTGCGGTCATTGGCCTTACAACCGAAGACACAGCGAAACTTGGCAACCCTGAATTCATTGAACAAATTGACTTCCGTGACCCAAAAGAAGAAGCCAAGAAGCTGATTGCAGAACTGAAAGAAACAGAGTATCCAGATCTGATTTTTGCTGTCACGCATATGGGACACTATGAAAATGGTAATAGAGGCATCAATGCTTCTGGCGATGTGGCGTTAGCTCGTTATTTGAATGACGGCGATCTCGACATGATCGTTGGAGGACACTCACAAGAACCTGTGTGCATGGAAGGTCCAAACGTTATCAAAAAGAACTTTAAACCAGGTGATGAATGTCAGCCCGATAAACAAAATGGTACCTTTATTGTTCAGGCACATGAGTGGGGGAAATATGTGGGACGCGCCGATTACGAGTTTCGTAATGGCGAACTCTCGATGGTGAGCTACGATCTAATCCCTGTAAACTTGAAAAAGAAAGTTAAAGTTGATGGTCAGTCGCAACGAGTCTTGATCCAAGATGAGATTAAACAAGACGAAATGATGCTTGAGTTTCTTCGTCCTTATCAAGAAAAAGGTCAGGGCAAACTAAACGTGAAGATTGCAGAATCTAACGGTAAGCTTGAGGGTGACCGCAATGTGGTTCGTTACCAGCAAACAAACTTAGGTCGATTAATTGCAACGGCTCACATGGAACGTGCGAAAGCAGATTTCGCCGTAATGAATTCTGGCGGCGTTCGCGATTCGATTGCAGCAGGTGAGATTACCTACAAAGATGTGCTGACTGTTCAGCCATTTGGCAATATGGTCTCTTACGTTGATATGACGGGCAAAGAAGTATTGGATTACCTAAATGTCGTTGCAACTAAACCTGTCGACTCTGGAGCTTACGCGCAGTTTGCCGGCATTGCGATGAGTATCAATAATGGTGAGGTAACCAATGTGTTCATTGGTAATAAGCAACTTCGCTTAGATGGTAATTACCGCTTTACCGTACCAAGCTATAATGCTGCTGGTGGAGATGGTTACCCTAAAATCGACGATCATCCAGGGTATGTAAATACAGGTTTTACCGATGCTGAGGTTTTGAAGGATTATTTAGAAACACATAGCCCTATTGATGTTAATGAGTATGCCCCTTCAGGTGAAATCACGTATTTAGTTGATACGGCGATTGATCAGTAACCCAACAGAGAAAAAGCGATTGACTCAAACTCGCTGATATCATTAACTAAAAGCGCAGATCCAATTCAATCTGCGCTTTTTGTTTTTATGAGGAGAATCTTGATGACTCCGGCCATTAATCTTGCGAAAAAGAAAAAAATTCCACACACGATTCATCAGTATGAGCATGACCCTAGAGCCGATAGTTATGGCTTGGAGGCTGCTGAAGTACTGGGGCAGGATCCGAAAACAGTATTTAAAACCTTGCTGTTCTGCTTGAACGGGGAGCCAAAGAACCTTGCGGTTGCGATTATCCCTGTTGACCAAAAGCTGAACCTAAAACTGGCGGCGAAAGCAGCGAAGGGCAAAAAGGCCGATATGGCTGATCCGGAAATCGCCCAAAAGACCACAGGTTATGTCGTTGGTGGAATTAGCCCACTAGGGCAGAAGAAAGCCTTACCTACTTTTTTGCACGAAAGCGCAGCAGAGCAAGACAAAATCTGTGTGAGTGCTGGTAAACGTGGTTTAGAAATTGAGTTAGCCCCGAGAGATTTGCTGAGCTTAACTCGTGGTCAGTTTGCACCTCTTTGTTTGTAAACTCATGACAAATAAAAAGGACGCTCATGAGCGTCCTTTTTTGATCTTGCCTGTCAGTGAAGCGTTACTTCTTCAGACTCAATGTACCACCAGTGCGTTTAGCTGGTTTGCTTGGTTTCGCGGCATTTGGGTTCATGTAATGCTGCTTAGGCTTACTCAGTGATTGAGGCTTGTTTGCTGAATGCGTATTGCTCGATGCATCTGGTTTACGGTGCGATTTACCATGCTCGCCTTGCGGTCTGCTGCGTTCACCTTGTGATTTCGCTTTGTAATGTTCTTTAGCTGGACGTCCGCCTTCATCATCACGCTGACGACGCTTTTGTTGACCTTTTTTCGAGTTTGGTGCATGACGGAATTCATCAGCATTGTTACCGCGGAAAGTTCGTGTCTTCTGGTTACGACGAGCAGTAGAATCTTGGTTTTCTTCACGGCTATCAAACAGCTTCGCGTCGGTCGCTTTACGAATGTTGCGACCTCTAGAGTCTGTTTTTGATGCTTCTTCTGTACCTACCGAGCCTTCACACATTGCTAGGATCTCTGCCACTTCTTCGTCACTTAGATAACGCCATTTCCCATTGGGAATACCATCAAGAGAGATATTCATGATGCGTACGCGACGCAGCTTGAATACTTCATAGCCCAGCGCTTCACACATGCGACGGATCTGACGGTTAAGTCCTTGAGTGAGCACAATACGGAAAGAGAATTTAGTTTCTTTCGTTACCTTACAAGGTAGGGTGACTGTGTCGAGAATCTTAACGCCACTCGACATCTGTTTGAGAAACTCGCCTGTAATTGGCTTGTCCACGCGTACGACGTACTCTTTTTCGTGGCTGTTGCCTGCGCGAAGGATTTTGTTCACGATGTCGCCATCGTTGGTCAAAAAGATCAGACCATCAGAGGGTTTGTCTAAGCGGCCGATCGGAAAGATACGTTTTTGGTGGCCGATGAAATCAACGATGTTTCCAGGGACGTCTCTCTCAGTTGTACAGGTGATGCCTGTTGGTTTATTGAGAGCGATATAAATCGGCTTCTCTTTTGCTGCCACTGGCTTACCATCCACACAAACATCATCACCAGGTAGCACTTTTGTCCCCATTTCAGGTTTGTTGCCATTAATGGTGACACGGCCTTGCTCAATCAGTCTGTCTGCTTCACGGCGTGAGCAAAACCCCGTTTCACTGATGAATTTATTTAATCGTTTAGCGTTGTCTTGTGACATTTTTGTCTCCTAACGTTTCACAACGGCGAATGAAGCTCCCTTCCTTTAAGGGGAAGGAAGAATAAGGGCGGGCATTCTAGCATTAGGGTGAAATTTAGCCTAACCGTTTTTGGTGACGTTCGCGGGTTTCTAATTTCTTTTCCGCACTTTTTCTAAGTAGGACGTAAACGGCTCCAGTTCCACCGTGAAAGCGTTGCGCACTATGGACGCATTGGACTTCCTTTATTTGTCGTAGCCAACTGCTAACAAAGCTTTTCATCATTGCAGGTGGATTTGAGCGTTCTCCTCGACCATGGACGATAACGACCGTTCTAATGTCCATTGATAGGCATTGCTTTAAAAACGTCACGACTTCATCACGTGCTTCTTTCAATGTTTTACGGTGCAAATCCAAGCGAGCTTGGATTGGATACTTACCAAGGCGAAGTTTGCGGTAAACCCCGTCCTGTACACCATCACGTTTGAACTCAACAAAGTCCTCTGGCTTGAGCATTTCAGCGTGATCAAGTGATAGGTATTCTGGGTCATCTTCCGTTAACCAGATTGCTGCTTCGCGTTTTGCGAGCTGTGCTTCTGTTACTTGGTGTACTTTTTTGTGTTCGGTGGTGTCTTGAGTGATTGGCTTTACATCGCCCATCATCTGTTGAAATAGATCAAAATCGTCGTCGTGAGACATAGCAGTAATCTCATTAAGAACAGGGAAGAATAATAGGATTATATCAATGAGTGGTGCATTGAGATCAAATAAAAAACCGGAGTAGGCAAGTAACCGACTCCGGTGCAAAGCGTTTCTAGAGCTAAGCGAGATCTAGTGAGGAGATTTGTCGTTCATGATCTTGTATATGAAGAAACCGCCGTAAAATAACATCAGACCAATTGCCCCAAAAATTACTATCATTGACGATAGACCCACTGCATTACCAAATAGGAGATCAAGCCAAAAGTCCATACGTTTCCTCCAAGATGTTCCCGACAGGAATAAACTAAATGGCGGTGTCTTGTTGCACACTGATCTGGATCAATTATGTTGCTAAGGTTAATAAACTGTATTTTGTTGTGAGTTATCAGTCACATTTTACGTGCTAGTGTTCAGTTATTCATCAAACGAATTAAGACCTAAGGTTTTTTTGTAAAAAGCACTTGCGCCACAGTTCAGAATCCGTAATATACGCATTCGTTGACGGGGACAATTCCTCAGTTAAACATCTCGGTGAATAGCGCAGCTTGGTAGCGCATCTGGTTTGGGACCAGAGGGTCGGGGGTTCGAATCCCTCTTCACCGACCACTTTTAGAAAGCCTGCTCAATGAGCAGGCTTTCGTCGTTTTTAGCGCTAGTAATTTTAGACTTCAATAGTATCGAATCAAATTGGGGTTCGCCTGATGTTCGAATATGGCACTTCACCGACACGTATTGAGAGGAAGGCTCTACAGAAATGTAGGGCCTTTTCATTTTTTAGAGTGAGTAAATTTATTACTTGATGTCACACGAGATAGTATTGATAGGAGTTTCAGAAGTAGTGAAGCAGACATAAGCGGTCTTTGGGTGATTTGGACCAATCTTGACGTAACCCGCTTTTAAATCGTCTTCATCAAACGTTACTGAGTGAGATTTGCTTGTATTTCCATCATAGTAAACCGCTTCAAAGCCTTGGTTTATCATATGTGCAACGCGATTTCGAGTGTGGGCTGTTGAAAACGTGATGTTCGCGCAACGCATCATTGGTTTTTCGGTAATAAGAAATTGACCACTCTCTTTATCTAAAACACCGCCTTTTACTTCCGGAGTTATATCAATAGCTTGAAAAGCTTCTACGTTGCATGGCGGTTTAGCATAAGACAGCGAAGAAGTGAGCATAATTCCAATCGTGTATAGGAATAAATATTTAAATTTCATATGAGTTGTTTTGTATCCACTTAGCTTAACGGTGTTTTATAAGAAAGTTTGAATGAATTTTTAAATGGTTGTATTTAAATAATTGTATTTAAATGGCATTTTTCAAACAATCACTAGATATCACAATTTGCTTGGCGCGTCTTACCCAGTGGTTTGATGTTAAATCCCCGATTTTTAAGCAGTTCAATCAGGTTATCTTTACCTACTAAATGCAAGCCACCAACAACAACGGTGAAGCGACCCGATTGTTGAGGTAGAACACTGCCAGTGTCGAGTTTTTTAGCCCAATCTCGATTACGCTCGTATAAAAAGGCTTGGTTAAACTCTTCTGTTGTATGATCGGTCAAAGAGGCTTCGACCAACATGCTACCATCACCACTCTTCCAACTCTCTATCAAGCATTGAACCAACTCTTCTCCGCCATCATATTCTTCAATTGACGAGAGAAGTATCTCTTTACCGCCTTCTGATTGACCTGCGATTAAATCGATTTGGAATTGCACTGACTCTAGTGGAATGACCGGGATTTGCTTTTTATCAGCGAGTCCTATTAGGTGCATGTCGACCCCTTTATCAGAGACATACCCCAGTTTGTTGACTAAAGCGAGTTGGATGGTGAATGCAGCCATCCAAGGTGGGGAATTTAGGAGTTGAGTTTCTGGCAAACCTAAATCTTGGGCAATTTCAATTAAGTGGCGACGTTGAGCTCTGTCTAAAACATCTTTAGAAAGAATGGTTGTTTGTGGGTAAACCAAGCCTTCAGAATTCCTGACGTCTGCTTCAATAATCAACCCTGCGCTTTGGCTTAAATACTGGATGACCGTTCTAGGGAGTGGGTACATCGTTTTATCCCCCACATGTACCGAGCCAATAATCATAAGTTCGGTTTCCCCTTTTTTCGCTAACCAATGCTGTGGCTCTGCATAAGATGAAAAAGGCGTTAAAGTAACAAGTAGAGATGATATGAGCGTCAAGAGACGAAACATAGAATGGTCCTCAGATAAGATACCTTGAAACTTTATACGCAAAATAGCGTGAGGTTAAGTGCAATTTCTCCAGTGGTGTATTCGACAAAATCGTCATTTATAAAAATATTGACGAGTTTTGACGACGAATAAATGAGAGTCACTTCACGAAAGGTAAATAGGTAATTCGCTTACTAATGGTTCACAAAATAATTAGGCGTGATCCAAATCTTACAAAATCAGTCGTAACTCATGAATATAAGTGACCTAGATCGCAGCAAACTCGTCAAAACAAGTTGTTCGATTTTGACGTGTATTGTAACTCCATGAAAATTAGGTTTTTATTGTTTTTGCTGAGTGTCATTTTTTGAGCTGGATCACTTCCTATTTCTATTTATTTTACGCTTAGAAATAACAGGTTGTATGTTGAATGTAACGGTTAGGTACCTCGCATTTGAGGGGCCGAGATTTTTATCATTGTCGTTTTGAACCACTGACTTTTTTGGGGAAGTAAGATGTTTAAACCTAGTCTGATTGCTGTTTCTGTTATCACTACATTAGCAGGTTGCTCTGCGCTGCAAAGCTCTGAACAACAAGTTGTAAATTCGTTGGCTAATAATCTTGATATTCAATACCAAGTGTTGACTAACCACGGTGCAAACGAAGGTCTTGCTTGTCAGGACTTAGGGGCTGAGTGGGCGTCTTGTAACAAGGTAAACATGACGCTGGTTAACCAAGGTGAAGCGGTTGACTCAAGAGATTGGGCTATTTACTTCCATAGCATTCGTCTGATTCTGGATGTTGAAAACGAACAGTTTAAAATCTCTCGCGTAACGGGTGATCTACACAAACTAGAACCAACAGATAAGTTTGATGGTTTTGCTGCGGGTGAAGAGGTTGTGCTTCCTCTTGTTGCTGAATACTGGCAGCTATTTGAAACTGACTTCATGCCAGGCGCTTTCGTTGCTGCACCAAATGCAGAGCCTAAGATGATCGCTTCTCTTAACACAGAAGACGTTGCATCTTTCGTGACTGGCCTTGAGGGTAACAACCTAAAACGTACGCCAGATGACAACAACGTATTTGCGAGCGCTGTGTCTCGTTTCGAGAAGAACGAAGATCTAGCAAAACAAGACGTATCAACCACGTTACTACCAACGCCAATGTCTGTTGAAGCAGGTAAAGGTACGGTAGATATCGCGGCGGGTATTGCGCTGCCTAAAGACGCATTCGATGCGGCTCAATACGCAGCAATTCAAGGTCGTGCAGAAGTGGTAGGTGTGGATGTTCGTGGTGATCTTCCTGTAAGCATCACTGTTGTTCCTGCAGACTTCACCGGTGAATTGGCAAAATCTGGTGCTTACGAAATGAGCATCAAAGGCGACGGTATTGCGATTAAAGCGTTTGACCAAGCAGGTGCTTTCTACGCAGTACAATCTATCTTTGGCCTGGTAGATAGCCAAAATGCTGATTCTCTACCACAACTGTCTATTAAAGATGCGCCGCGTTTTGATTACCGTGGTGTGATGGTGGACGTGGCTCGTAACTTCCACTCTAAAGACGCAATTCTTGCAACGCTTGACCAAATGGCCGCGTACAAGATGAACAAACTACACCTTCACCTAACGGATGATGAAGGCTGGCGTTTAGAAATCCCGGGTCTGCCTGAGCTGACTGAAGTGGGTGCTAACCGTTGTTTCGATTTGGAAGAGAAAAGCTGTTTACTGCCTCAGCTTGGCTCAGGCGCAACGACAGACAACTTTGGCTCTGGCTTCTTCAGCAAAGCAGACTACGTGGACATCTTGAAGTACGCGAAAGCGCGTAACATCGAAGTGATTCCTGAAATCGATATGCCAGCGCACGCACGTGCAGCAGTGATATCAATGGAAGCACGTTACGACCGTCTGATGGAAGAAGGCAAAGAAGCCGAAGCGAACGAGTACCGCCTGATGGACCCTCAAGATACATCGAACGTAACGACGGTTCAGTTCTACAACAAGCAAAGCTTCATCAACCCATGTATGGAATCTTCAACTCGCTTTGTTGATAAAGTGATTTCAGAAGTAGCAGCAATGCACCAAGAAGCGGGCACGCCGCTAACAACATGGCACTTTGGTGGTGACGAAGCGAAGAACATCAAGCTAGGCGCTGGTCTGCAAGACATCAACGCAGAAGACAAAGTAAGCTGGAAGGGTAACATTGATTTGTCTAAGCAAGACAAGCCATTCGCACAGTCACCACAATGTCAGACGCTAATTGCAGACGGTACGGTAAGCGATTTTGCTCATCTACCAAGCCACTTTGCAGAAGAAGTGTCGAAGATGGTGGCAGAGAAAGGCATTCCAAACTTCCAAGCTTGGCAAGATGGCCTTAAGCACAGTGAAGGTGAGAAAGCGTTCGCAACAGAAAACACACGTGTTAACTTCTGGGACGTTCTTTACTGGGGTGGCACATCATCAGTGTACGAATGGTCTAAGAAAGGTTACGACGTTATCGTTTCTAACCCAGACTACGTATACATGGACATGCCGTACGAAGTTGACCCGAAAGAGCGTGGTTACTACTGGGCGACGCGTGCAACAGATACTCGTAAGATGTTTGGTTTTGCACCAGAGAACATGCCTCAGAACGCAGAAACCTCTGTAGACCGCGATGGTAACGGCTTCACTGGTAAAGGTGAAATCGAAGCGAAACCTTTCTATGGTCTATCAGCACAGCTGTGGTCTGAGACAGTACGTAACGACGAGCAATACGAGTACATGGTATTCCCTCGCGTACTAGCAGCCGCTGAGCGTGCATGGCACCGTGCTGATTGGGAAAACGACTACAAAGTGGGTGTTGAATACTCGCAAAACTCTAACCTAGTAGACAAAGCTGCGCTAAACCAAGACTACAACCGCTTTGCGAACGTACTTGGCCAACGTGAACTGGCTAAGCTAGAAAAATCAGGTATCGACTACCGCCTGCCTGTACCAGGTGCGAAAGTAGAAGATGGCAAGCTAGCAATGAACGTTCAGTTCCCAGGGGTGAAGCTTCAATACTCTCTAGACGGCAAGAACTGGCTAACTTACGCAGATAATGCTCGTCCAAATGTGAAAGGTGAAGTGTTTATCCGTTCTGTGTCAGCAACCGGTGAGAAAGCAAGTCGAGTGACCAGCGTGAAATAACTCAATTCTTGTAAGTTAATTTTTTGGCAAAGCCTCAACCTCATGTTGGGGCTTTCTTTATTTTTTGAGGAAATTAAGCGTGATCGATGTCTAATTATTTTTCATTGATAAATAAGTTTTTGGTTGTAATGGTCAAGGTTATTGTGAACTGGATCGACTTAATCTGCTAAATATCAATAAATTATCTGTTTACGATCACACTTCTATTTTTTGAATAATTTTATAAAAATACGATAAGTGCCTGTATTTCCCATGTTTTTATCAGGGTTGTTGAGCTTCGGTTTGAACAAGATCACTTTTTAAAATGTTTTATTTTTCATCGCGAATTAATTGAAACAATATTGCGAACGCCAAGGAGGCACATTCCAAAGTTTGCGATAAAAGGGAAGAGATGCCCTCTAAAACTATCGCATAACGTGAATAAATAAAGGCAGTAATTATGAAAAACATTTTTGCACTGAGTGCTCTTTCTCTCGCTTTCGCTTCTAGCGCTTTTGCTGGTTCTTCTTACGTAACAGGTAATGTTCAATTCCACGATGATGGTCGAATTCATGGTTCGGACGTTACGTCTACACTGGAAGCTGGTCATACTTTTGATAACCAATTCGGCGGCTTTACGGTTTACACCGAATTTGATGGTATTCAGTTGGGTAAACTGGAAACAGAAAACGGTGGCGCAGGTAACACAACACCAGCAATCACTGTGGGTGGTGAGCAGTCATTTAATATTACCGATCATTTATGGGTTGCCGCGGGTTACCAACACCTGTTCTCTGCTGGCGAGAATGTACAGTACCGTCCATTGGTTAAGATCGGTTACAACTTCGATAACGGCATCTCCTTAAGTAACCGTACTCGTGCGCACATTGATGCGACAGACGCAGATGCGGATACAGATTACCGCATGGACAACCGCATCGGTTACGTGATGAATGAGGATGTGACGCTAAGCTACAACAACGTCTACATGATTGAAGCGGAAACCATGGACCACGAGCTTCGTGCAACGTGGACTCGTAAAGGTGTTCAACCTTACTTTGAGTTCCGTAGTCAAGCACACGGTGCAGAAAACGCGAGTGGTGACAGCCTAGTGAATAACGCTTTTGTATTTGGTGCCTCTTACGGCTTCTAATTTTATATTTGTCTTAACTGTCCATTAAGAAAAAGCCCAGCGGTTTATCTCGCTGGGCTTTGTTTTTATTGGTCGTTGCCTTCGTGGTGGCTATATTCGAACACTTGGCCTTTTTCGTTAAAGGCGTAAACGGTGTAGCTGTCTTTTTTGTCGCCATATTCCATACCAGGGGAGCCCATTGGCATGCCTGGTACTGATAGGCCTTTTGCGTTACGTGGTGGATTTTTCAAAAACGCTTTAATGTCTTCGGCTGGAATGTGACCTTCAAACAGATAGCCGTTGATCTCTGCCGTGTGGCAAGAGTAAAGCTGTTCATTCTTGATGCCTAGATCGCGTTTGATGGCGTTCATGTCATCGTGCAATTTTTCTTCGACCGTAAAGCCGTTCTCTTCCATGTGTTTTGTCCATTCTCCACAACAGCCACAGTATGGCGATTTATGGTTAATGACATCGGCTGCCAATACGTTGGCGGACACGGTCGCAAGCATTGCAAAGGTCAATAGTTTCAACTTCATAATACCCTCAAAAAGAAGTGGTTATTTTACTGAAAACAGTCGTAGTCGATTTGCATTACTAACGACAGTAATTGAAGACAGTGCCATTGCCGCTCCTGCGACAACAGGACTGAGCAAAAATCCAAACGCTGGGTAAAGCACACCAGCGGCAACTGGAATACCCAACGAGTTGTAAACAAAGGCACCAAATAGGTTTTGCTTCATGTTCTTAAGTGTAGCGCGAGAGAGTTCAATCGCATGTACTACCGCCATTGGTGACGTGTTCAGGATGGTCATTTGCGAACTTTCAATGGCGACATCACTGCCGCTACCCATGGCAATACCTAGGTTGGATAACGCGAGAGCAGGGGCGTCGTTAATGCCATCCCCCACCATTGCCACGACATGTCCTTGAGATTGAAGTTGCTCAATGTGCTGAGCTTTCTCATCTGGCATTACTTGGGCAATCACTTCATCAATACCAAGTTCTTGGCCGATAGCATTGGCAACGTGTTGGTTATCGCCCGTCAGCATTACCGTTTTGATGCCTTGCGATTTTAATGCAGAGAGCGCTTGCTTCGCATCTGATTTGATCGGGTCGGCAATGGCGATCAGACCGATCAGTTCGCCGTTCAATGCCACAGCTACCGGAGTCCACGCATTTTTTGCGCATTCATCGATGGCGGGTTTTAGTGCGCTGGTCTCGACGTTCTCTGCTTGCATAAATTGAAGCGAACCAATGAGCAGCGGTTTATCTTGATACGTCGCCCAAATGCCGCGCCCGCGAACATTCTCAAACTTGTCTAATGAGACATCCTTTGCGTCGTGTCGTTTGGCGTAATCACATACCGCTTTTGCCAGTGGGTGCTCAGACTGACGCTCTGCCGCATACGCTAAAGCCAATAGATCTTCTTGGCTGGTGGCGTGAGTAAACACTTGCTGAACGCTAGGTTTACCTTGGGTAAGCGTGCCAGTTTTGTCGAATACAACCGTGTCGACTTTGCTTGCCAATTGAAGGGCGTCGGCGTCTTTGATCAGAATGCCGAGCTCTGCGGCTTTACCCACTCCCACCGTGACAGAAAGTGGGGTTGCTAAGCCTAGAGCGCAAGGGCAGGCGATGATCAGGACGGTTGTGGTGACCACCAGCATATAACTCGCTTTTGGCTCTGGACCAACGGCAAACCAAACGAGCGCGGCCAGTATTGCTATGCCAACAACGACAGGGACAAACACCGATGAAATCTGGTCTGCCAGTTTCGCGATGGCTGGCTTACTGCTTTGCGCTGTGCGCACCATGCGGATGATACGAGCCAGCATGGTATTTGCGCCAATGCCCGTTGCCTCAATGACTAATCCACCATCGGTATTTAATGTCCCAGCAGACACTTGAGCCTCTTGCGCTTTTAATACTGGTACTGGTTCACCAGTGAGCATCGACTCATCAATGTATGATTCACCTTGAATCACAACACCATCAACAGGCACTTTCTCGCCTGGTTTGATACGCAGTTTCATGCCTAGCGTGATTTGCTCAACCGCGATTTGTTGGTCGCCTTGTTCCGTGATTACCGTAGCTTGCTGAGGTTGCAGGTTAATCAGAGCTTGTAAGGAACGTGTTGTGTTTACTTTGGCTTTTGCTTCAATATAGTGCCCAAGAGAAATTAAGCCGATGATCATTGCACTCGCTTCAAAGTACACGTGGCGTGAAGCAAGAGGGAACCAGTCTGGGAAAATCACCACAAGCATCGAATAGAACCACGCTGCGCCAGTACCGAGCGCGACTAACGTGTCCATGGTGGCGCGCTTGTGAGTAGCTGCTAACCAAGCGTTACTGAAGAAGTGTTTCCCTGCTGTGGCAAGAAGGAGTAAACATACGATACCGATCGCGCCCCAAGCTAATTGGTCGTTGGTGTTGCGAATCATCATATTGCCGCCAGCAACGCCCCAAATCATTAAGGGGGCACCGACGACAAGGCCAGCAATAGCATCCAGTTTAAAGCGTTTTTGTTGCTGACGTTGTTGCTGCGCTTGCTTTTCTTGCTGGGTTGCGGCGTCTTGTAGGATCTCTGCTTGGTAACCGGCTTGTTTTACCGATTCAACAATTGCGTTAAGGAGGTCATCAGAGTCTTGGCTTGCGAATACTAGTGCGCTTTGTTCTGCGAGGTTGACCTGTGCTTTCTCAACGCCTTCTACGTTAGTAAGTGCTTTCTCTACTGAAGAGACGCAACTCGCACACGTCATGCCTTGAATCAGCATTTGCAATTGAATACTCGCTGGTGGCACCTGCGTATCTTTAATATTGCTTTGCTTTTCTACCTGTTCGGTCTCTGGTGAGCTTTCGTTCTCTACTTCAACAGAATCAAGGTTGGCGGTATAGCCGAGTGTTGCTATTAAGTCGATCACTTGTTGCTCGGAGAGGAGGGTACGAATCTCTAAGTGCGTTGTTGAAGCCTCAAAAGAAATAACGTCTTGATTAGATTCTAATAAAGATGAAAGTTTTCTGACGCAACCGCCACAGCTTAAGCCTGAAAGGTTTAGTTCGTAGTGATTTCCTGCTTGGTAACCAAGAGATTCAATCGACGAGACGAGCTCTTTAAGAGAAGACTCGGTTTTGACCTCTACTTGCGTCGGGGACAAATTGAGGATCTCCACATCGTGATTCGCATGTAAAGCATTCTCAACTTTTCTCGCACAGCCCATGCAGTTGAGCCCTGATAAAGGTATAACTAACTGATACATAATCTGCACCTCAATAGTAGTGATGCTATGAGCTTAAACCTTCCTGCAAGGGTAAGGTCAATACCCATTTGCTACTCACAACAATTTCGTCAAAATCTCTCGAATCCCACAAGTGCACGGTCATTTTACTTGCGAGTGATCTCAAGGTTTTTTCTCTTTGAATATAAAGTTCCGTTAAAACACCTAAAAGATGAATGAAGTCGCTCACGTTTTTTAGATACTCTCAATGTCTGTTCAGTGTCAAAACGTACTTTTAACGTTTTTTATTTTTTATATTTGATGTTAAGTAATTGTTTTTTATTATTTTATTTTATTTTTGATCTTCTCATTTTGAAGTCGCTCAGATTGCTGTAGGGAAAGTTTTTTAGTGCGAAAAAAGTTTGTCATATTTGCCCCGTCCAAACACTGTTTCAAGTTCCTGCCATGTCCTAGTTAGTGAATTTGAAAATGGAAAAAACTAAAAATATAGGGGTTTATAATGTCTTACCTAAAGAAAAGCCTACTTGCCACGGCAATTACCGGCATGATGTTCAGTGGTGTTGCATTTGCTGATGGTGCAAACAGTGACGCAGCAAAAGAGTTTCTAACCAAAGATTCATTTTCTTATGAAGTTTACGGGATCATCGCGATGCAGGCCGCGTACCGCGATTACGATTCTGGCAGCAAAGCAACGGACGATGATTTGGGTGGCATGCAGCTAAACAACGAATCTCGTATTGGTTTCCGTGGTAAAAAACAATTTGCTAACTTCGACCCTACTTTTATTTGGCAAATCGAAGGCGGTTATGTAGACCCTAGCTTTGGTGGCGAGGGCGCAGGTCTTGGTGAACGTGACACATTCGTCGGTTTTGAAAGTGCATCTTGGGGTCAAATTCGTCTGGGTCGCGTTTTGACACCTATGTACGAATTGGTTGACTGGCCAGCATCTAACCCTGGTCTCGGCGATGTATACGACTGGGGTGGTGCTATTGGAGGCGCCAAGTACCAAGACCGTCAATCAAACACTATCCGCTGGGACTCTCCAATGTTTGCTGACAAATTCTCCCTAGATATCGCAGCTGGTGCAGGTGATAAAGCAGGTCTAGGTGAAGGGGATGACTACTGGGGTGGTATCGCAGCACACTACAAAATTGGTCCTATCCAGTTAGATGCGGCATATGAAGGTAACCGTAATATCAAGATGGAAAGCCAAACGTGGGAAAACAACACGTACTTGGTAGGGGCACAAGGCTGGTTTGATAACGGAATCTCTTTCTTCGCGCAATACAAATACATGGAGGCGGACGCAAGCAATGGTGTGAGTGAAAAGCAAGATGCAATGTCTGCCGCTATCATGTACACCACGGGTGATTGGCAATACAAACTGGCTTACGCCGCTAACTTTGATCTAGAGCGTGATGGTAAGAAAATTAACGATACAGCGGACGATGTGTTATCAGCACAAGTTATGTATTTCGTAGACCCATCGGCAGTGCTGTACGTACGTGCTCGTACTCTAGACTTTGGCGACGGTGCGTCTCAATTAGATAAACCAACAGAAGCACGTTGGAAGTCTGCTGACTACGACGAGTTCTCTGTAGGTGTTGAATACTACTTCTAATTAAAGAAGCAGCTAAAAGGGCGGAAACGCCCTTTTTATCTTGATACTTATTCAAATAAGCCTTTGAAATGACTGGCCTGTAAATTTTAGAGGCTTATCTAAATTGGTATAAAGTGAGAAACCATGATGAAAAAAACAACGACACTTCTCGGACTTTGCGCAATGCTTTCGGCGCCAGCTTTTGCTGCTCAACTCACTCTGCAATCTGAATTAGTTCCTCGCGTTCTCAACGGCGAGTTCGTCTACCCTGAGTGGATATCCAAGAACAACAGCATCGAGTTAAAGGATGGGGAAAACCAATTAGCGGTAACGGTTGGACAAATCGTATTTGAAGATGGAAAGCGCCGTAAATTCGATTCGCAGCCGCTGGTATTAGAGTTTGATGCAGAAAAAGACACCGAGCTTTCTCTGGCTTATCAAACATTCCGTACTATTGAAGAGGCGAGAGCCTTCGAACTCGATCCTAAAGTGGTATTGAAAGACAAAAACGGAAAAGAAGTGGCATTCTCTATGGTTCAACTTCGTAAAGGTGGTTTGCAAGGTTTTCGTGATTACGAACGAGAAGTTGCCGACTATAATAACGCAATGAATAAAGAATCGACTAAGGCAAGCATTGCGTCTTCTCCAGCGGAAACCAAAACAATCAAAGCATCGTTTAATGAATTGAGCCGTGAAGAGCAGCAAGAATTTATGCAATGGGCAATGCGTAACCTGAAGTAATTTCGTCTCGTGCTTTAACAGTAAATAGCAGAGCTGTGCCTTTTTGGTTCTGCCCTGTTTTTATTTCTGGTGTCAAACCGATTGTAGAATTGACTTACGGTGGTAAAATGTCGCCACTTTTATCCTTGACATTACAACGAGAGATCTCTCGTTGCTCATTACCCCTAAGGAACTCAAATGACGGTTAAAACTCGTTTTGCTCCTAGCCCAACTGGCTATCTACACGTTGGTGGTGCGCGTACTGCACTTTACTCTTGGCTATACGCTAAAAACCAAGGTGGTGAATTCGTTCTACGTATCGAAGATACAGACCTTGAGCGTAACTCTCAGGAAGCGGTTGATGCAATTCTTGAAGGCATGGAATGGCTAGGCTTGGAGTGGGATGAAGGTCCTTACTACCAAACTCAACGTTTTGACCGTTACAACGAAATGGTTGATAAGCTTCTTGCTGAAGACAAAGCTTACAAATGTTACGCGTCCAAAGAGCTGCTAGATGAAATCCGTGCAGAGCAAGAAGCAAATAAAGAAATGCCTCGCTACGATGCTAACCATCCAAAAATCAAAGCAGCAAACGAAGCGGCAAAAGATGGCGATCCATGTGTTATCCGTTTCCGTAACCCGAAAGAAGGTAGCGTAGTATTTGATGATCAAATCCGTGGTCGCATTGAAATCCGCAACGATCAAATGGATGACCTAATCATTCGTCGTACTGACGGTTCACCTACTTACAACTTCTGTGTAGTAGTGGATGACTGGGACATGGGTATCACTCACGTTGTTCGTGGCGAAGACCACATCAACAACACGCCTCGTCAAATCAACATCTACGAAGCACTAGGTGCGCCAGTACCTACATTTGCACACTGTGCAATGATCCTGGGTGATGACGGCGCGAAACTGTCTAAACGTCACGGCGCTGTATCAGTCATGCAATACCGCGATATGGGCTACCTGCCTGCGGCACTAAACAACTACCTAGTGCGCCTTGGTTGGTCTCATGGGGACCAAGAAATCTTCTCTCAAGAAGAGATGATCAATCTATTTAGCCTAAACGCAGTATCTAAGTCAGCGTCTGCTTTTAACACTGACAAACTGCAATGGTTGAACAACCACTACATCAAGAACTCAGACCCTGCGTACGTTGCTGAGCATCTACAATGGCATCTAGATCAACAAAAACTAGACGTAACGAATGGTCCTGCTATCACTGACGTGATCAAGCTAGTGGGTGAGCGTTGCAACACACTAGTTGAGCTAGCTGAGCAAATCCGTTACTTCTATGAAGATTTCTCTGAGTTTGAAGCGGGCGCAGCGAAGAAACACCTACGTGGCGTGGCTAAAGAGCCTCTAGAACTTGCATTAGCGAAAGTGGAAGCACTAACTGAGTGGACGACAGCGAACATCAAAGATGGCGTTATCGCAGCAGTATGTGAAGAGTTGGAAATCGGCATGGGCAAAATCGGTATGCCATTACGTGTTGCTGTAACAGGCGGGGGTCAGTCTCCTTCTGTCGATGCAGTAATGGAGCTGGTTGGAAAAGAGCGTTGTATTGCTCGCATTAAGATGGCGCTTGAGTTCATTGCTGAGCGTGAAGCAAACGCATAATTGCTTTGAACTGAACGTTCTTTTGAATAAATAGTCACAAAGCCGCGGTGAGCAACCGCGGCTTTTTTGTATCTTCAATTTAGATAACGAGAAACTTTCTCTCATATTGGTGAATGAAGAGATGGTTTCACCTGTAATTTACCTCAATATGGATAAGATTTTTTAATCCAAATATCGTTGGCATGAATAAAAAACGAGCGATTATATATCAAATATCTGATTGATTTTTATCCATGTTCCTTAAAGTTCCATTTTGTTTGTCTCATTTTTAAGAAAAACCTTTGCTTTAGCTATTTTGTTTCAAAAAACAAAGCAAACGTTTGCGTGGTGATTGCGTGGGGATTTTTTTGCTTAAGATCACATGTTGTCGAGATTTTTGATGACAATAAATTGACAGAATTGGGATTTTTCTCGCGATTTCTTAGCGTTATAGTTCATTCCGTCAGCGATACCGAGATGGCGATATGTATCACTGAACAGGAAATATACGTAAGTTGCTTCCATAAAAAAAAATGCATGTGCATAAAAAGAAGCTGACTAAGTATCTCACTCAAGGAATGAATAAAAAGAATTGAAATATAACGTCAGTCAGACGGCGCATTTCGGCATCTAACAAAAGAACTTCTTTAGAGGAATCAATAATGAAAAAATTAGCAGCGGTAATTTCAGCGTCTCTACTTATGGCTTCAGCAGCACAAGCAGAAGTATACGTTGGTGGTAAGATGGGTAAGTCATGGATGGAAGACGCGTGTGTAGCGGGCCAGGCTTGTGACAAAGACGATTCTACTCTTGGCGCTTTTGTTGGTTACGAAATGAATAAATACTTCGCAGTAGAAGCGGGTTTCGACAACATCGGTGATTTTAACCAAACTTCTTTCGGTGGCCACGTAGAAGCAATCACTCTTGCTCCTAAATTTAGCCTACCAATCACTGAAGACATCGCACTTTACGGTAAAGTGGGTGGCGCTTACGTAATGTTTGATGGCAAAGATGATTACTCTTACCTAGGCGCGGCTGGTCTTGAATTCAACCTAAGCCAAAACGTAACAGCTCGTGCGGAATACCAAACACTGACTGACATCAGCAACGATGTAACTCGTGCGACAGGTAACACTGCAACACTAGGTGTTTCTTTCAAATTCGGCGGCAACGATGAGCCAGTAATCGTAGAAGAGCCAGTTGTTGTAGAAGAAGTGGTTGTAGAAGAAGTGGTAGAAGAGCCAGTTGTAGTTACGAAAACATTCGAAACTCAAACAATTGGTACAGGTAGCTTCGATCTAAACAGCACAACTCTAAAACCAGAGAGCGCTGCAAAACTTGATAACCTAGTTGCTTTCCTAAACGAGCACCCACAAGCGAACGTTGAAGTTGTAGGTTACACAGATACGTCTGGTCCAGCAGCTTACAACCTAAAAGTTTCTGAAAAACGTGCTGAGTCTGTTGCTAACGCACTCGTTGAAAAAGGTATTGATTCATCACGTATCCAAGCTCGTGGCGAAGGTGAAAACAACCCAATCGCTTCAAACGACACTCGTGAAGGTCGTCAACAAAACCGTCGCGTAGAAGTCGTTGTTCCAGAATTTGAATACCAAGTTCAGCAATAAGCTCCTATTCGACCGTAGTATAGAAGACTGAAGCTGAAAGCCCCAAAGAGTTCGCTCTTTGGGGCTTTTTATTTCTCTTCAAAAAACTGACTGAAATGTTCAAAGTGGCCAGGTATTACTTAAGATCAATGCTGTTTAAACGCCCCATAAATGTCAGGATCTCCAAGTTATCTTTATGTGCTTCTAACAACGCTTTTTTGGTTTGCATGTAGGCGGCAAGTTTGCCGTACTTACTAATAGAGCGAACCACCGTTTTATATTTATACTCACCGTCATCATTGAACTCTCGCCACTTGGCGATGTAACACGTATCTCGGTTGTCAGGGTTTTCAAGAGTAGGGTTAGGCTTGTGAACGATTTTAGGCTCAACGCTATGTGGAAGCCTAGTCATTAGGTAAGGGTCTTTCAAAAGACGTCGCCAGAATTTGCCCCACATTTGCCGGCCTAACTCGTTTCTCAGCTTAATGGCTTTTTGTAAGCCTTTCTTTTCTCCAATACGAACAAATCCTACCGAGCGGTGTAGTACCGTATCCTCGGGGGTATGGATATGTATCTTAAAGGCTGTCTTGCCTTTAGAAATAAAGCGGTGTCCAGTGTTAGTTATTAAATTGCTCTTAGACATAGTGCTAACTAATAATTTTATTAATAGCTAAAAGGGTAAGCAAAACTCATAGATAATTAAAGTAATAAAATACAAAACTGTAAATAGGGCTTGTTGAAATGATTTCAAGGGGAAGAAGTCAGATCAGTAGAAGGCTTTATCCCGTAACCGAAACACCCGATCCGATCATATTGATTACTGGGAAGATTATCTAACACGGTGTACTAGGGGGAGCAGTGCGAGGCTTGAAATTGAAGATACAAAAAAGCCTTAGCTCAAGTGGGAGCTAAGGCTATGATATGGCGCCCCCAGTAGGATTCGAACCTACGACCTGTCCCTTAGGAGGGGACTGCGCTATCCAGCTGTGCCATGGGGGCGTAATACCAATAGTTGCAGTTCATTGCACTGTTTTACTGAGTTCAAATCTAGCAATCTACCAGATCTGTATCAGCATCACGTTGAACGATTCGCTACGGTCATTGGTATAATCAAATAAGATGCGCTGCCTATGATATTCAAAAGTGAGCATATCTCAAGACTTAATGTTTGCTTTTATAGGATCTTGTTCATTACGTCGCCAATTTGAACGCTAGATGCTAAATTTGGCTGATCAATCGTCAGTTCCGCTTCGTGTTCGTATATGCGTGATACCGTTAATGTAATTTCGCTTTGCGAGACTTTGTTTCTTGGCAATCCATTTTGGTCGATAAACGACGCGGTGTGCCAAAGCTGCAATTTGTCTCCCTCTTTTACGCCGTGCATACGGCCGAGATCCATCGTTACGGTATTACCGAAGACTGCCACAACCTCTGGCAGTGTAATTTTGCAAGATAGCTCCGACTCCAGATCCAACATAATATTGCGACTAACGCGAAGCATCATCTCGCCATAGGTCGATGCCCAAAAACGTGCACTACGAGTGTCCACTTGACTCGTCTTAGCAAATGGCCAACGCGCGACCTCACGGTAGGCTTTGTTGAAGATTTCATGGCCAGTTTTACCATCAAATACTTTCATTTCTAACGCAAACTGACGATTGATGATGTCATCTTGCAATAGTTGAGATTCGACCGTTGCAGTGAGATCGGTAATGACCCCTCCAATGATGTATTGTGCGCCATTGTCTTGCGCGATCATTTGAGTGCGAGCAGGATAGTTGCTGCTTATTGAGTAGTCCGTTGTACCAACAGACACAAAGCTGCGTGAGGTTTGATCAAGTTGACGGTTCACTACGTGGCTAAAATCGTCACCAACTTGATAAATTTGTCCCATCACTGCTTGTTGTGGTGATGCGACCTCAATATTGCCGACCAGCATTGTCTTTTTGTATTGATCGGTGTGGCAACCCGTTGCCGATGGATAAATATCAACGCGGATTTTTACCTCGACTTTACCGCGACGTTTGCGTTCAGACTCCACCAAAATGTAACGGACTTCATGATTGGTAAACTGGTATTCGTTGCGACTTTCTTCTAATAGCGGCATCAAGTTGCTAATACTGCCAATATCTGCGCCCGAAAAATTGACGGCTTTGAACAGCGCGTCTTCCAACGCATGGAGCCTTGCCGTCTCTTCTGAAGAAACGATGGTGGCAACGCCTGTGACTTCATACCAAGATGCCATTACCTTAAAAGGCACAAGCATCACTAAAGTGATTGAAAACAGACTGTTTAATATTTTTTTCATTGGTTACAACCGTTCGGGTATAAATATTGCTTTAACAAATTCAGTGAAGTTTGGTGGGTTTTTCTTCGTTAGGCAAACAAAGAAAAGCAAAGACTGTTCCAATATTCACTTTCTTGGAAAGGAATTAATAAAGAACGGTATCACCTAAGATTATCTGGAGAATCAAACCATGAAAAAGTGGCTTGTCGCTGCATCGATGATGACGCTTCTGACATCGTGCGCGTACTCACCGATTTACAATGGTAAAGAACCTTACTCGGGAAGCCAGTTCATGCTGATGGATAGTCCGCGTCATACGATGGACTTTTTCATTGAGAGCATGACAGAAGACCTGATGGTTTCTAATGTGGCAGTATCAGCGCGGACACCGATTGCGATTACCTCGTTTGTTGATCTACAAAATATGGATGCAACAAACTGGTTAGGTAACTCGGTCTCTGAAGGTTTTATCCATCAGTTTCAGCGCCGAGGGTTTAAAGTGGTTGATTTCAAAACTACGGGCTCTATTCAAGTGACGCAACAGGGCGATTTTGCTTTAAGTCGTGATTGGCAAGATTTAGCTCAAGAGCAGCAAATTCAGTATGTATTGACCGGAACGATGCTGCGCCAAGAGGGGGGAGTGCTTGTCAATGCACGCGTGGTTGGCATGCAAAGCCGTGTAGTTGTAGCGACAGCGCAAGGTTTCCTTCCGGCTGACCGTATTGGGCGTGACTTAGATACGTTAAATAGCATCCGTACACAAGATGGTGTGTTGATTCGTTCTGACCCTACCATTCGTCAGCCGTACACTGTGATTCTCCGTCCATAGGATAGAAGCATGAAGAAGTTATTATTTATTGTTGCCACACTGATATTGGTTGGGTGTCAGCCATTACAACAGATGCGTCAAGATGAAATCTTAGTGGCGGTGGGCTACGCCAGCGTCAGTGAGCAAACAGGCCGCACAGTAGAAGAAAAGCGTGTACGAGCAATGCGCGCATCAAAAATTGATGCTTATCGTGAGCTAGCAGAGCAAGTTTATGGCATGCGTGTTAGTGGACGTGCAGAGCTGCAAGACCAGCGTTTGGGTATTGAAAGCACCACTGGTGCCGTCGATGGTGTAATTCGTGGTGCAGAAGTTGTGCGTAGTTATCTTGTTGAAGACAGTTATGTGACTGAGCTGCGTCTGGATATCCGTAAGATGGATAAGCTACGTGATTATGGAGAAGTTCAGCAAGTGCCTGAGAAGCGTCAGCAAACTTTGTTTTAAACCATTTCACTAGACAGATAATCTTTTTGAGCGGCTGACTGGTAACAATGAGTCGCTTTTTTATATCTACGTGAGCGCGGGAATTGAGGGTAGGAGTGACGTTTAAGCTTTTATATTGGTGCCAAGCGTCGAGATGGTGTGGGTTTTTCCGCCCGCATTGTAGGTCATGCCAACTTTGCCATGAGTTCGCTGGAGCATGTTGTTGAGTTTATTGAAGCTCAGCTGTGCGCGACTAAGCGATTCGCCATTTACTTGGTTAACTTGTTGACAGTCGAGGACGATCGATTGGATTTGAGCAACAACCTGACTTAGGTGCTCATCTTCAGTAAGTTGATTGACGTGCGGGTGAGAGGCGATTCGCTGATCAGTTGTTCTGAGCTGATCAATGAGCGTCATCTTCTGTTTGGCAATGTTCTCAATCTCGGTAGAGACACGCGCCGTTATTGCTTGTGTTTCTTGGCGTAAAACAGCGGAAAGTGCCTTAGCATTTTCTAGCTGGAAATTAATGAGATCGACTAATGCTGCCATAAAATACTTACCTTCGGCCTAAGTCAGTTAGCTTTTGCCTTGCAATTCGTTTTCAAACTTAATCATGTTGTCAGCCAATTTTTCAGGATCGACTTTGTATGAACCGTTTGTGATAGCTTCTTTGATTGCTGCAACTTTGGCGCTGTCATATGCCGGAGAAGCTGCCATATCCTTCTGGAGTTTACTGACGGCTTTACTTTGCTGGCTGAGTGATACTGCGTCTTGTTGCGCTGGCGCCTTTTTTGATTCTGTCGTGCTGGTAGCATTGGAATCGTTACGTGCAGGTGCGCGACTTGTTGTCGTCATCATTTGCCCTGAACGTATATTATCTATACCTGCCATGTTTAACCTTTGCCTTGTATCGTAATACTGGTATCCAGACTATCGACCAGCGCAAAAATAACTTTAGTCATTTTTTGCATTTTTATTGATCAGTTTAAACACGCTACCAGTGGGTATTAAAAATTAACAGTGATTTCCGCAATGTCAGTCACTATGCCTTCTATTATACGTTGTGACTTATCATTTTTCACTCTTACTTGATCGCCAGCTGAACCATCCTGCAATGCTGTGCCTTGCGTTGTGATCGTCATGCCAGAATTCACCGCTTTGATAATGACCTTTTCATTTCGGCATACCACACAAACATCATTTCTCTCTACGACATCGCCTAAGCGAACATTACGCTTTAGCTTTGCCCCAACCACTTGATCGTAGCTAGAAAATCCATCTTTACGAAAGCGCTGTAGCTCGATCATGGAAGTGGTAACATCCGATGCGCTGACGATTTCTCCTCTCCCTAGTGTTCGTGTCGCGACGATCATTGGTACTGATACCGAGATCCTCACAGGAACATAGACTTTCCAGTCATCCGGTTGGCATTCCACTAACACATTGATGTTACTTCTCGTGCTGCTGGTGGAAGAGGCAGATGTATCTAACGGAACAGGGCAATCCGTTGCTTTTATTCTCGAGTCGATCTCTGCCGCATTAACAGATAGCTCGCCACCATCAGGCTGATCAACCGTAGCAAGAATATGTTGTTCTGCTGCTGTTTTTATTTGCTCGATCTGATTATCTGAAGCTGAATGAACAAAAAAGCTAAACATACTGAGCAAAATGCCGATAGACTTAGCGTACTTTGTAATTAGCGCTCTACATATTGTCATAGTCAATGGTGTCGAAGTGAAAGTGAAATACGCCATACTGTCTCCCTGGTATCGTGCTTGCCAGTGGTAGAGTATCATTTAAAAACAAAAAGTTTGAGATGGAGATGAGCATATGACGGGGATTCTTGACTCGGTGAATCAGCGTACGCAACTCGTCGGTCAGAACCGATTGGAATTATTGACCTTTCGACTGATGGGCCGACAGCGCTACGGCATTAACGTATTCAAAGTGAAAGAAGTACTACAGTGCCCTAAGCTGACTTCAATGCCAAATCTACACCCTCTGGTTAAAGGTATCGCTCATATCCGCGGCCATACCGTGTCCGTTATTGATTTGAGCCTGGCAATTGGTGGCCGCCCAACCACTGATTTAGATAAATGTTTTGTTGTTATTGCAGAATTTAACCGTACGATCCAAGCATTTTTGGTATCATCGGTTGAGCGTATTATCAATATGCATTGGGAAGCGATTTTGCCACCGCCAGACGGCGCAGGTAAAGCGCACTACTTGACTGCCGTGACAAACATTGACAATGAGCTGGTTGAAATCCTTGACGTTGAAAAAATCCTGGCAGAAATTGCGCCAGTTGATGAAACGATGGATTCCGCTATTGGCGAAGAAATCGCACAAGCAGAGCAAGAAAAGCCTATTGTACGCCGCATACTGATTGCTGATGACTCGACGGTCGCGCGTAAACAGGTAGAGCGTGCGATTACATCCATCGGTTTTGAGGTCGTATCTGTCAAAGACGGCAAAGAAGCGTACAATAAGTTGATTGAAATGGCTCAAGAAGGCAATATCTACGATCAAATTTCGTTGGTTATTTCCGATATTGAAATGCCAGAAATGGACGGCTATACCTTAACGGCTGAAATTCGCAGACATGCCGATTTGAAAGACCTTTATGTTATCCTCCATTCTTCATTAAGTGGTGTATTCAACCAAGCTATGGTTGAGCGTGTAGGTGCCAACACCTTCATTGCGAAATTTAACCCAGATGAGTTGGGTAACGCGGTTAAATCTGCATTAACACAATAAAAGAGACATTAATGACTGCTATTACAATCAGTGATCAAGAGTATCGTGACTTTAGCCGTTTTCTAGAATCGCAATGTGGCATCGTGTTAGGTGATAGCAAGCAATACCTCGTGCGTAGCCGACTGAGTCCTTTAGTGACGAAGTTTAAGCTCGCATCGTTATCAGATTTGCTACGTGATGTTGTTACAGGGCGTAATCGAGAATTACGAGTCGCCGCTGTGGATGCGATGACGACTAACGAAACCTTGTGGTTTCGAGATACTTATCCGTTCACGGTTTTAGCTGACAAATTATTGCCAGAAGTAGCGGCAAGTAAGCGCCCAATTAAGATCTGGTCTGCTGCCAGTTCATCGGGCCAAGAACCGTATTCTATTGCAATGACGATCCTGGAAACGCAACAGCGCAAGCCGGGCTTGTTACCAAACGTGTCCATTACAGCCACAGATATTTCGGCAAGTATGCTCGAGATGTGTCGTGCAGGGGTGTACGACAACTTGGCTTTGGGTCGCGGGCTTTCACCAGAACGTCGTCGCACCTTCTTTGAAAATGCGGACGGTGGTCGCATGAAAGTCAAAGATAACGTCAAGCGTTTGGTGAACTTTCGTCCACAAAACTTGATGGACAGTTACGCACTGATGGGTAAGTTCGACATCATTTTCTGTCGTAACGTATTGATTTACTTTTCTCCAGAAATGAAATCTAAAGTGCTTAACCAAATGGCGAGCAGTTTAAACCCTGGTGGCTACTTGCTGTTAGGGGCATCAGAGTCGCTAACTGGTCTGACTGATAAATTTGAAATGGTGCGCTGTAATCCTGGCATCATTTACAAGCTTAAATAGCGGTATCTCTTCATTGATAGAAAAGCCTGACTTCGTGTCAGGCTTTTTTGTTTGTTACCTTTCTGCGCCGAGCGTTTCATGTATCACTCAATTAGTTGAAGCGCGTTTTTGCCTTGTGCCCTCAACACGGTGTATCTTTATTAAGTGAACAAAGTAATACGACATGACATTCCAGTTACTTTGGCTCACTTATTGCTATTTCAATTCACGGTAACCACTAGGTTGGTGTAATGCTTTAGGTTTTGGCATGCTAATTGCTTTTTGGTTATCAATCACGGTCAGTTCTTAATTGTAGAGGCAAACATGGCTATATCTTTTGACAATGCACTAGGCATCCACCAGCACACGGTGGGCGTACGTGAGCGCAATGCAGAGGTGATTTCCACCAACATCGCACAAGCAAACACGCCTGGTTACAAAGCAAGAGGTTTAGACTTTGCGAAGGAATTGCAAGCGGCAACATCTGGGGCAAGCATTGGTCTTAGTCGCACAGATGGTCGGCATATTCCTGCCACTACAACGTTGGTTGGGGACAAGTTATATCGTCTTCCTACGCAACCAGATACGGGAGATGGCAACACGGTAGACTTGGATTTAGAGCGTAACTTGTTTATGCAAAACCAAATCAGACACCAAGCATCACTCGACTTTCTAGGCAGCAAATTCAAGAACTTAACCAAAGCAATCAAAGGGGAATAATTTAGATGAGCTTATTTAACGTTTTCAATGTGACAGGTTCCGCAATGAGCGCTGAATCCGTTCGTCTGAATACTACCTCAAGCAACTTGGCGAACGCCGACAGTGTCAGCAGCTCTGCGAAAGACACTTACAAAGCGCGTCATGCAGTGTTTGGTGCAGAGTTAAGTAACGCCATGCGTGGCGGTGATACGGTGCCAGTGAAAGTGATGGGTATTGTAGAAAGTGATAAACCGCTGAGTGCGGAGTACAACCCAGACCATCCCCTTGCAAACGAAGAAGGCTACATTTACAAGCCTAACGTCAATGTAATGGAAGAAATGGCAAACATGATTTCAGCTTCTCGTGCATACCAAACTAATGTACAGGTCGCTGATTCTAGTAAACAAATGCTGCTGCGTACGCTGCAGATGGGTCAATAAGGATAAGGGGGTAGCGTATGGCCGGAATTAACAACGTTGGTCAAAGCGGCTTGTCCTATATCGACCAGCTTAAAAGTCTACAAGAGAGTAACAAGAAAGCGGAAGAGAGCACGGGTAAGCAGGACCTAAAACAGGAAGACTTCTTATCATTGCTCACGAAGCAACTGTCTCAGCAAGACCCTTTTAAGCCGGTAAGTAATGACCAGATGATTGCGCAAATGGCTTCATTTGCGACCGTTGATGGCATTGGCAAGATGAACACTCAGTTTGAGAGTTTGAATTCGTCAATGACATCAAATCAAGCGTTACAAGCTTCCTCTTTGGTAGGGCGTGACGTATTGGTCCCAGGAGCAGCAGGTGTGAAGCAGGACGACGCACCAATGGCGGCAATGGTTAAGCTTTCACAATCTATCGATAATCTGTTTGTTCGTGTAGAGGATGAAGCTGGCCAACTGGTTCGTACCTTTGAGGTAGGGGCGAAACCAGCCGGCGACACGCGTGTGCTTTGGGACGGTAAAGATGAAAGCGGAAATCCACTGCCAGCTGGCAAATACAAAGTGAAAGCGTCTGGCTTAGTTGAAGGGGAGTCGCAAGAGTTCCCAATATCGACATACGCCAACGTAAACAGCGTATTGCTTGGCAAAGGTGACGGAAACGTATTACTCAATCTGGCTGGTTTTGAATCGCCAGTTCGACTTGCAGAAGTATTGGAAGTCGGCAAAGCGTAGTCATAGCTCGCTAGATTAGGAGATTTTGGAATGTCATATGTATCTTTAAGCGGTTTGTCCGCCGCCCAACTGGATTTGAACACCACCAGTAACAACATTGCGAACGCCAACACTTACGGCTTTAAAGAGTCCCGTGCTGAGTTTGCTGATGTCTACTCTAACTCTTTATTTACTAACGCAAAAACCACACCGGGTGGTGGTGCGCAAGCAAGCCAAGTGGCACAGCAGTTCCATGAAGGCTCTAGCATTTACACCAACAACCCAATGGATTTGCGTGTTTCGGGGACAGGTTTTTTCGCTGTAGCGAAAGAGCGTCTAACTCCACAACAGAATGAACTGACACGTAATGGTGCATTTCACTTAAATAAAGAAAACTACATGGTGACCGCGAACGATGAGTTCTTATTAGGTTACCAAGTGGACCCAAGCTCTGGTGAGGTTTCTTCATACGAGCCACAACCCATCAATATTCCTGCTGAATTTGGTAAGCCAAAACAAACAGCAAACATTGAAGTGGGTGTGAACTTGCCAGCGAACGGCGATTTGAAAGATCCAACGCAGTTTGATTTTTCAGACCCAGATACATACAACCGTTCAACCTCTTCGACAATTTATGACTCGATGGGTCAGTCTTACAAGCTAACGACGTATTACTTGAAAGATCAGACTCAGCCAAATACATGGAACACTTACTACACCGTGACAGATAAAGAAGGTGAAAAGCCTTTAAATGTTGCGGCTGGTGATGCGCAAACGCCAACAGGTCATGTGGGGCATACCATGAAGTTCAACAACGATGGTACGTTGGCGAGCTTGAACAATGGTCAGCCAATCACTTCTGTGGCTCTGGGCGATCCGGCGACGAACACGACACCAGTCGATATGAATGGTGCCGATCCTGCGCAGACGCTTAACTTCGGCTTAGGCTCAGCAACACAGTTTGCGGCTCCGTTCGAACTGACTAAGTTTGACGAAGACGGTGCAACGACGGGCTTCCTAACCAAAGTTGACTTCGATGAAAACGGCAGCGTATTGGGAACTTACTCAAACGGTGAAAACGTTACATTGGGTCGTGTTGCTCTCGTACGTGTTCCAAACGAGCAAGGTCTGGATAAGAAAGGCGGCACTCAATGGGATTCAACGCAGTTCTCTGGTGACAAGATCTGGGGTGAATCAAATAAAGGCTCTTTCGGCACCATCAATAACGGTATGCTGGAACAGTCAAACATTGATATGACGCAGGAGTTGGTGGACCTGATCTCTGCTCAGCGTAACTTCCAAGCAAACTCACGTTCGCTAGAAGTACACAACCAACTACAACAGAATATCTTACAGATCCGCTAGAGCACTAGCTGGGTCATTCGATACTCTGCTTGAGTAAGCAATGGCGTGTGATTGCTTCTTAGTAATTGCCGCTTTGTTCATTTTCATCATGACATTCATCTGATGCTTAGCCTGAATACACCTCACTCAGGCTAAGCATGCTTTGAACTACGATTTGCCGCTGTTGCCGCCGTATGGATCAAAACCTTGCCTCTCGTTACAGTTTTCTGCCTCTATTGACCTCTTTTCATTGTTGATTTTTAATTCAAAGTATTGATTAATAAGTCTATTTTTGTTTTGGCATAACTATTGCTTTTTACTCCGTGTACAGAGAGATTTTTTGGAGTAATTTATGGATCGCGCACTGTTTCTCGCAATGAGTGGCGCCAAGCAAAATATGCAGGCACTACAATTGCGCGCTAATAACTTGGCTAACGTAAGCACGACCGGATTTCGGGCTGATTTAGCACAGGCTCGCTCAATGCAGGCTTATGGTGAAGGCCATCCTTCACGTGTATTCAGCATGACAGAGCGTCCAGGGCATAACTTTGCTCAAGGTAGCGTGATTACAACAGGGCGTGATCTGGATGTGACGATTGAAGGCAGCGGTTGGATATCGGTACTCGATCATACAGGGAAAGAAGGGTTGACCCGTAACGGCAACCTAAAAGTCGATCAAAATGGCATGCTTACCAACGCAAGTGGTCATTTGGTGCTGGGTGAAAACGACGCGCCGATTACTTTGCCTATCCCTCTCTCCAAAATTGAAATCGGTCGGGATGGCACCATCTCTGTACTTCCTCAAGGTGCCCCGGCAGAAGAATTCCAAGCGGTTGATCGCATTAAGCTCGTTAAGCCTAATGATCAAAGCTTGTTTAAAGACACCAATGGCTTATTTCGCCATAAAACTCCAAACCAACCTTACGAAGCAGACGCGACTGTTAGTCTCCAGACGGGAGCGATAGAAGGCAGTAACGTGAATGCCGTAGGTGAAATGACCGCATTGATTGACTTACAACGTCAGTTTGAAATGCAAGTCAAGATGATGAGCACAGCTGAAGAAATGGATAAATCTTCAGATTCACTGCTTCGTATGAGTTAACAGAGTTAGAGGTTCACTATGCATCCAGCACTATGGGTAAGTAAAACAGGTCTAGACGCCCAACAAACCAACATTGCCACGATTTCGAACAACTTGGCGAACGCCTCTACTGTCGGCTACAAAAAGAGCCGTGCAGTATTCGAAGATCTGTTCTATCAGAACATCAACCAGCCTGGCGGCCAGTCATCTCAGAACACGGAACTGCCAAGTGGCTTGATGCTAGGTGCGGGTTCTAAAGTGGTTGCGACGCAAAAAGTGCACACGCACGGCAATGCGCAGACAACGACCAACGCACTGGACATGATGGTGGAAGGCGACGGCTTTTTTCAAGTGACATTGCCGGACGGCAACATCGGTTATACCCGTAACGGTCAGTTCACGCTAAATGGTGAAGGCACGTTAGTCACGTCGGGTTCTGGCTACCCTGTAGAGCCTGAAATTGTGATTCCAGAAGATGCGATTTCTATTACTGTCGGTACGGATGGTGAAGTGTCGGTTCGCGTCCGAGGTCAGCAAGACAACCAAGTCGTTGGTCAGCTAACCATTACAGACTTTGTTAACCCGGGTGGCCTAGAGCCAATTGGTCAGAACCTTTACTTACCAACGGGTGCCAGTGGCGATCCACAAGAGGGTGTTCCTGGTTTGGACGGTTTGGGCGAAATTCGTCAATCCATGTTGGAAGCGTCCAACGTGAATGTAACGGAAGAGTTGGTCAACATGATCGAAGCCCAGCGCGTTTACGAAATGAACTCAAAAGTGATCTCGTCAGTCGATAAAATGATGAGCTTCGTTAACCAGCAATTGTAACGATTAAGAGCAAGATTTGAGGAGCTCACGATGAAACGTATTTGCCTACTCGCTTTGATTGCTACGATGTCGGGCTGTGCCATGTTGGAACCGATTGAAACGGATGAAGTGACACAAGCAACCACTGTGGTCGACGCAGTAGAAGGCGATAAATCGAAAGAAGAGAGCAGCGGTATTGTAGATACTTTACGTGGTAGAAGCGATCCGGTTGCTGGCGACCCTGCTTGGGCTCCAATTCATCCGAAAAACAAACCTGAGCATTATGCTGCTGCAACAGGTTCGTTGTTTAGCGCCGAGCACATTACCGATCTCTACGACGATTCTAAACCACGTGGTATTGGCGACATTATTACCGTAACACTGGATGAGACAACCAGTGCGACGAAAAGCGCAAATGCCGATTTATCGAAAACCAATGAAGCGCAAATGGACCCGCTTCAAGTTGGCGGAGAAGAGCTGCAAATTGGCGGAAAATATAATTTCTCTTATGACTTAAACAACTCCAACTCATTTGCAGGTGACTCTTCTGCAAAGCAGAGCAACAGCATCAGTGGTTACATCACTGTTGAGGTGATTGAAGTACTGGCAAACGGCAACCTCGTGATCCGCGGTGAGAAGTGGATGACGCTAAATACAGGTGATGAGTACATACGTTTAAGTGGCACTATTCGTCCGGATGATATTAATTTCGACAACACCATTGCATCAAATCGTGTTTCTAACGCAAGAATTCAGTACTCTGGCACTGGTTTGCAACAAGATATGCAAGAGCCAGGCTTCTTGGCACGATTCTTTAATGTAGCGCTATAACACGCCGTGCTGACGGCAATTTGACTGCAAGAGATAAGTAAGCATGAAAAAACTCCTTTTAGTACTGATGAGCGTTGCTCTGTTTTCTACCGTAGCCCAAGCCGCACGTATCAAAGACGTCGCGCAAGTGGCAGGTGTACGAAGCAACCAACTCGTGGGTTATGGTTTGGTTTCAGGCTTACCTGGTACGGGTGAAGCGAACCCGTTTACAGAGCAAAGTTTCGCCGCCATGCTGCAAAACTTCGGCATTCAGATGCCGCCGGGCACAAAGCCAAAAATTAAAAACGTTGCCGCAGTCATGGTTACGGCCGAATTGCCGCCTTTCTCTAAACCGGGTCAGCAAGTGGACGTGACTGTCTCTTCCATCGGAAGTGCTAAAAGTTTGCGTGGTGGCACCTTGCTGCAAACGTTCCTCAAAGGTCTCGACGGTCAAGTTTACGCGGTTGCTCAAGGTAACTTAGTAGTGAGCGGCTTCAGTGCTGAAGGCGCTGACGGTTCTAAAATCGTAGGTAACAATCCAACCGTTGGTCTTATCTCTAGTGGTGCGACAGTAGAGCGCGAAATTCCAAACCCATTTGGTCGTGGTGATTACATCACGTTCAACTTGCTTGAGTCAGACTTCACAACGGCTCAACGTATGGCGGATGCTGTAAACAACTTCCTTGGCCCACAAATGGCGAGCGCTGTTGACGCGACATCAGTGCGCGTGCGTGCTCCTCGTGACGTCAGCCAGCGTGTTGCGTTCTTATCGGCAATCGAAAACCTAGAGTTCGACCCAGCAGATGGTGCAGCCAAAATCATCGTTAACTCACGAACGGGCACCATCGTAGTTGGTAAGCATGTGCGTCTTAAACCTGCAGCAGTAACGCATGGCGGCATGACGGTTGCGATCAAAGAAAACCTGAATGTTAGCCAACCTAACGGCTTTTCTGGTGGGCAAACCGTTGTCGTACCAGACTCGGATATCGAAGTCAGCGAAGAACAAGGCAAAATGTTTAAGTTCGAACCAGGCTTAACGTTGGATGATTTGGTCCGTGCCGTGAACCAAGTCGGAGCTGCGCCTTCGGACTTGATGGCAATTCTACAAGCATTGAAACAAGCTGGTGCCATTGAAGGCCAGTTGATCATCATTTAATGGTTAGGAGGTAGGTATAATGAACAATCCTAACGACATTGGTTTTATCCATGACATCAGTTCTCTGGATACTCTGCGTCAAAAAGCAGTGAAAGAGGGAAAAGATGGCGAGCAAGAAGCATTGCATGCGGCTGCTCGTCAGTTCGAATCGATCTTCACCTCGATGATGTTGAAATCCATGCGTGAAGCCAATGAGGGCTTTGAGTCCAACATGATGAACAGCCAAAACGAGAAGTTCTACCGACAAATGTTGGATGAACAGATGGCGAGTGAATTGAGTTCGTCTGGTTCAATGGGACTGGCCGATATGATTGTTAAGCAATTAACGGCTGGGCAAGGGAACGACAAAAAAGAAACGGCTATGCGTGATGCGGCAAACAATGCTGCGGAATATCGTCGTGTTGACCCGAAAAAAGCGCGCGAGATTGAACAGCGCTTGATTGAGTCTGGTCAGCTATCTCGACCAAGCAATGAACCCACTCGATTCGATTCACCAGAATCCTTTGTTAACTCGATGAAGCCATACGCGGAGAAAGCTGCGAAAGCCCTAGGTGTCGAGCCATCTTTGCTACTTGCGCAAGCCGCTTTGGAAACGGGGTGGGGACAAAAGGTCGTGAAGAACGCGCGTGGCAGCAGCAACAACTTATTTAACATCAAAGCAGATCGAAGCTGGCAGGGTGACAAAGTGACGACTCAAACTCTAGAGTTCCACGATAACACGCCAGTGAAAGAGACGGCAGCGTTTCGCTCCTACTCAAGTTACGAAGACAGCTTTAATGACTTTGTACGATTTTTGAATGACAACCCACGTTACGAGACAGCATTGCAGCAACGCGGGAACTCAGAGTCGTTTATTCGCGGTATCCACAGTGCGGGTTACGCGACCGATCCGAACTACGCAGATAAAGTCCTGCAGGTGAAGGATAAAATCGAAAGTATGTAATGTCTCTGCGCCAATTTATGACGTTCTCGAAGGCTTGCCATAGTGCAAGCCTTCACTTTATCTGAATATCTACGCCTTTCTATCACTTGGCACATCTTTTGCTTTTAATGTGTCTAGGTGATCGGTTTTGCCGATTTATATTTCGTTTTTGGGGGCATGTATGGCGTCAGATCTTCTGAATGTAGGTACTCAAAGTGTGCTTACTGCTCAGAGACAATTAAACACCACTGGTCATAACATTTCTAATGTTAATACAGAGGGTTATAGCCGTCAGTCTGTTATCCAAGGCACGAATGATCCGCGCATGTTCGGTGGTTCTACCTACGGCATGGGTGTGCATGTGGAAAATGTTCGCCGCTCGTGGGATCAGTTTGCCGTGAATGAACTGAACCTGTCGTCGACCAACAATGCCAACAAAACGGATACCCAAGATAATTTTGATATGCTTTCTAGCATGTTGAGCTCTGTGGCATCGAAGAAAATTCCCGAGAACCTGAATGAGTGGTTCGATGCGGTAAAAACCATGGCAGATACCCCGAACGATTTAGGGGCACGAAAAGTGGTATTGGAAAAGGCAAAAATCTTCTCTGATACATTAAATGATTTCCACGAAACCGTGCGACTGCAATCTGATGTCACCAATAAAAAATTGGATATGGGCATTGAGCGCGTTAATCAACTTGCGTTGGAAATTCGCGATATTCATCGACTGATGATGCGTACTCCCGGTCCACATAATGACCTGATGGATCAGCATGAAAAGCTGGTTACTGAGCTGTCAGAATACACCAAAGTTACCGTAACCCCACGCAAAAATGCGGAAGGGTTTAATGTTCATATCGGCAATGGACACACTCTTGTTTCTGGCACGGAAGCAAGCCAGCTCAAAATGATCGATGGCTATCCGGATGTTCATCAAAGACGATTAGCAATGGTGGAAGGGAATGGCATTAAAGCGATCAAGTCTGATGATATGGATGGCAAAATCGGCGCTTTACTTGAAATGCGCGACAAACACATCCCACAACTGCAAGATGAAATGGGCCGTTTAGCGACGGGTTTCTCCTACAAAATTAATCAGCTGCAATCTCAAGGTCTGGATCTCAACGGCAAGATAGGTAAAGACGTATTTACCGACGTGAACTCTGAGCTGGTGGCAAAATCTCGAGTTTTTGCTGCACCTGACTCACAAGCTGATGTTGCGGTTTACATCGAGGATATTTCCGCGATCAAAGGTGGTGAATATTCGCTGCGTTATGATGGCGACCAATACAGCGTGACAACACCTAAAGGTGAGCAAATGTCGTTGAACATCGACCGTTCGGATTCGTCGTTTGTTCTGGATGGTATGAAAGTGCAAATTGGTGAAGGCCTTGCCGCCGGTGAGCGCGTATTGCTACGCCCAACGAGAAGTGGTGCAGCCATCATAAAGATGGAAACCAATGACGCAAAAGCTATTGCCGCACAAAGTTATGAAGCCTCAACCACTTTTGCCCAAGGTAACGCCAAGTTTAAAATTCGTGAGGCGGGGGATGTTAAAGAGTTTGAGGTTACCGTACAACCAGCCGACGAGAAGCATGATAAGCCGTGGTTAAAGATCACGGATAACAAGGGTAATTTACTATCGGACAAATACTCATACCCGTTAGATAAAGATAACCCGAAGATTGAAATATCAGTGCCGAAAAGTCATCCGCTGCATAAAAACGGCGATGCAACCGTGTTTGAGTTGAGCGAAGGCGCACTGATGAATGATAAATTCACCGCAAACTTGGTGCCTTCTGAAGGTGGTAACGGCAACTTGAGAAAAATGCAGAAGATCCAAACAGACAAGATGATGGATGGAAAATCCAGTACCTTGATCGATGTTTATCATAACCTCAATACCGAAGTTGGACTGAAGTCTTCTACAGCAAACCGTTTAGCCTCCGTCGCTCGTTTAGAGCATGAAGCGGCGCAAGAGCGCGTTGCTTCTATTTCTGGTGTTAACCTCGATGAAGAAGCGGCCAACATGATGAAGTTTCAACAAGCGTACATGGCTTCATCACGTGTGATGCAAGCGGCGAATGATACCTTCAATACCATTTTACAACTGAGGTAAGGAGAAGAGATAAGTGCTAACCCGAATTTCTAGTTTCCATAACTATCAGTCCGTACAAAATGATCTGCGTCGTCAAGAGAATAAGGTTCACCACAACCAAGAGCAACTTGCTTCAGGGAAAAAGTTACTGAAACCTAGTGACGACCCCCTCGCTGCGCATTACATCCAAAACATTAGTCAGCAACAAGAACAGCTACAACAATATCTTAGCTCTATAGTGTTGGTGCGTAATCGTCTAGAAAACCACGAAGTTAATATCGCCAATGCGGAGAATTTTGCCGACGAGTCGAAGCGCTTAACGATGGAGATGATTAACGGTGCCTTTTCTGCTGAAGACCGACAAGCAAAGAAGCGTGAGTTAGAAGAGATTGCGAACAATTTCCTTAACTTAGTGAACTCGCAAGATGAATCTGGTAACTACGTGTTTGCGGGTACTAAGCCAAAAAGCCAACCATTCTATCGCGATAAAGACGGTAGTGTTCAATACGCTGGGGACGATTATCAGCGCAAAATGAAAGTCTCCAGCATGCTTGAGATGCCAATGAACGATCCTGGCAGCAAGCTGTTTATGGAGATACCAAACCCATTTGGCGATTATCAGCCGAATTACGATCTACAAAACGGCTCTGAGCTGTTGCTAAACAAAGCTACTAACGTTGACGCTAAGGATGATGCGGCGTATCGCGTGACATTTGTCGATATGAATAACGGCAAATTTGGTTACCAATTAGAGCGTAACGGCAAAGTAGTGGATGCCGATGAGTTTTCTCCAGAGAAAGGGATTGAATACAAAGGCCTGAAAGTGCACGTAAAAGGCCAAATTACGCCTGGTGACAGCATTGAGATCGAAAAGCGGGCAGAGTTCAGCATTTTCGATACCTTCAAGGATGCAATGGCATGGTCAGACAAATCGGTTTCGGATACGTCAGCGACCGCCAAATTGCACCAAATGACAGAAGAATTCCACGCTGCTTTTATCCATTTGAATAAAGCGCGTACAGATGCCGGTGCTCGATTGAGTACGCTGGATATCCAAGAGCAAAATCATGAAGACTTTAATTTGTCTCTGGCAAAAGCGAAGAGCAACTTTGAGGACTTGGATTACTCTAAAGCCGTGATCGAGTTCAGTGAAAACTCGCGAGCGTTACAGGCATCGCAACAAGCATTCGGTAAGACCAAAGATCTAACGTTGTTTAACTACATCTAGTATGACACTCATACACATTGTCTGATTTTGATGCCTTATGTGCAAAGCCTTAAGCGCGATAAGTCGACGTAACCTGAGAGTCTGAGATGTCATGCGGCACGATTTTACCCAAAGCGGCAATGAGGCGGGAGGCAAGTCGGGCGGCAACAGGGCAGCGTTCAATACCCTTGGGCTAAGATGAGGCTGACAAACCGGAAATAGCTTAATGATAAAGCTAACTTATTGTTTATTTGATTCTTTTAAAAGTAGTTAAATAATTCACGCAAGTTGGCACACAAATTGTATTGAAAATATCAGAACAGATTTAGAGATTCTAAACCCTGCGTTTAAGGCAGATTTAGCAAGTAACTTTTACGGTCAGTGCTTATCCAAATGAGAGTAAAGCTGGCCGCTTCGCAAAAGCTTGCGAACTCAACAGGAGAGCAAAATGGCTGTAACAGTTAGTACTAACGTCTCCGCGATGACCGCGCAGCGTTACCTAAACAAAGCGACTGATGAATTAAACACGTCGATGGAGCGCTTATCTTCAGGACATAAGATTAACAGTGCAAAAGATGATGCGGCAGGTCTACAGATCTCTAACCGCTTAACTGCACAGTCTCGTGGCCTAGATGTCGCAATGCGTAACGCGAACGATGGTATCTCGATTGCACAAACCGCTGAAGGTGCGATGAATGAGGCAACCTCTGTCATGCAACGAATGCGTGACCTTGCGATTCAATCATCGAACGGTACTAACTCTCCGGCTGAGCGTCAGGCGATCAACGAAGAGTCAATGGCATTGATTGACGAGCTAAACCGTATTGCAGAAACCACTTCATTTGGTGGTCGTCGTCTATTGAACGGCTCATTCGGTGAAGCAGCATTCCAGATTGGTGCGAGCTCAGGTGAAGCCATGATCATGGGACTCACCAGCATTCGTGCGGACGATACTCGCATGGGCGGTGTGACCTTCTTATCTGAGAACGGTAAAGATAAAAACTGGAGCGTTGACCCAGCTAAATCTGACTTGAAGATTACGCTACCAGGTATGGGTGAAGACGAAGACGGCAATGTTGATGATCTAGAAATCAACATTAATGCTAAAGCGGGCGACGACATCGAAGAGCTTGCCACTTACATTAATGGTCAGTCTGATATGATTAATGCGTCTGTAAGTGAAGATGGCAAGTTGCAAGTTTTTGTCGCGCATCCAAACGTTCAGGGTGAGATTTCTATTTCTGGTGGATTAGCATCTGAGCTTGGCCTGAGTGATGAACCTATCAGAACGTCAGTACAAGATATTGATATGACCACGGTACAAGGTTCTCAAAACGCGATTTCTGTGCTGGATTCGGCACTGAAATACGTAGACTCGCAACGTGCAGACTTAGGTGCGAAGCAAAACCGTCTGAGTCACAGCATCAACAACTTGGCAAACATCCAAGAAAACGTTGACGCATCGAACAGCCGAATTAAAGATACAGATTTTGCGAAAGAAACCACGCAAATGACCAAAGCACAAATTTTGCAACAAGCAGGTACATCGATTCTTGCTCAAGCGAAACAGTTGCCAAACTCTGCAATGTCACTATTGCAGTAGTTTACTTAGCCTGTACTCAATACATTCAGACGTGGATGGGAATGCAGGCTTTTGGCAAGCAGCTTTACAATAGAATGAGCGGCTCTCTCATCTCTCACCTGCCAATCATTTTCAATGTAAAGTTGCACTCGGTATGCCGGAAATGTGTTCATTTCTCTTGATCTCCACATAGGCTCTGGCGACCAACCTAGCCCCAGTTCTCTCAAAGGAAAAGGGGCTTTTTCTTTTCTAATCTTCACGTCTATCGTCTGCGAACTTACCTTTAATTGTTTCCTTTTACTGGTTTTCTATACAGTTTAGCCCTCTCGGCTCGATTTGTGGAAACTTGAGCACTTTTTCTTACTTTTCTTCAATTTTATTAGCTAAATCTCGCAATGTTATTTTTTTAAACTTTTTTCTAAAGCTTCTGAATTTGGTGTCGTTAATAGAGGTAACTTTGAGAGAACTACTTGGTTTTCCGAGACGTCGGAAACCGCTACACCGGAAAATCAATTGGAGAAATCACCA
>NZ_JAWOWP010000005.1:0-327065 GCF_033340555.1 Vibrio sp. 1069 | reverse complement strand
CTACAGTGAGTTTAAAAGCGAGGGAGTAATCGCGCTGAGTTCTTTTAGTTGTTGATTTCATAACACTCTCCAATTTTGGGGGTGGAAAGTGTCAACCTTATTTAGGACGGCACACAGCTCTTGAAAAAAGCCGCGCATTTGTGCGGCTTTTTTGATCGATCCTCTTTGCACTTGAGTAGTTATACTTATTGAAAACAAGGGGAGGGGAACAACACCATGAAAGGATTACTGAAACTCGCCGCTCTCGTTAGCTTTCTCTCCATGAATTCGCTTGCTCTTGCATCTGAGTGCCCTGATATTCTTCAAGGTAAGCAAAGGTTGTTAAACTCAACGGAAGAAGTCGATCTATGCGAAAGCTTTAAGGGAAAGACACTACTAATCGTCAATACAGCAAGCCAGTGCGGCTTCACTCCTCAGTTCGAACAGTTAGAAACCCTCTATCAAACTTACAAAGACCAAAACTTCACCGTTATCGGTTTCCCGAGCAATGACTTTCGACAAGATAGAGGAAGCGAAACAAACACAGCGAAAGTCTGTTATCTCGATTACGGGGTCACCTTTCCAATGATGGCTCGCTCTTCAGTATTAGGTGTAGATGCGAACCCAGTCTTCAACCAGATTACTAACCAAGCAGGCATAAAACCAAAATGGAACTTCTACAAGTTTCTAATTAGCTCTGAAGGTAAAGTTATTGCGACTTTTCCAAGCTCCACATCACCGACAAGTACTACGCTTACCAATATGATAGAGCAACAATTATAAGGTGACGACCATGACAACACGCTCAACCATGCTACAACTCGGTTACTTAGGCCTAGTTCCATTTGTGTTTAGTTTAGGGCTGATTTTCGCTGACATCTCACTCTTCAATTTAAGTGGTCAGCAATTTTTCATCGCATATAGCGCCGTTATATTAAGTTTTTTATCCGGCATCCTTTGGGGTAATGGCATTGAGCATTACTACCATCGCCTTAGCCGAAATATATTAATTCTCAGCAACCTTTTTGTCTTACTGGCTTGGGGCGCATTACTGCAGGGCCACAAACATTACGCAGTCGCAACCCTACTCTTAGCAATTGGGTACCTTGCTGTTTGGTATGCAGAAAAGCTCGTGAGGAAAGTCGAACAAGACGCCGAGCCCAAGGGATATCAAGGAATGAGGAGCAAACTGACCTTCGGCGTAATCGTAATGCACGGATTGGCTTTAGTTTCATAACCTGGTCTGTCCAGTACTAAGATCACAAAAAAACGTCTTTTTATAAAACAATGTTCATTTCGTGAATGCACACATATTTTGAACACTGTTTTGTTTCATTTATGAATCAATCCACATATAAGTAATTCAAAGCATTCACAAAGGATATGAATATGTTTTTTCGCAAACTTTTGTTTAGCACTGCGATGATCAATGCAACGACAGGTTGCGTGTCTTACCAGGCACAACAAGCCGCCGCTCAAACAGTAAATAATACAGGCGCTGTGCTTACCAATGTGATTAAAACCACGATTGCTCAGCCATGTAATGTTGCAATCACTGCTGCTAGCTTGTTTTATCCGCATGCCATATTTATGACTAGTGTTCCAACTCAAGCATGTACAAGCGTTCTTAGATAATACGAAAGTGATAAGCATAAAAATGGCGACTCTACCGTCGCCATTTTTAAGCATCAATGCTATTTACAGTTACAGCGTCAATAAGTAATTAACTAATTGATTGTACTCGTCGTAAGTACGAATTTCGTTGGCCAAAACAATGTATTTATTGTTCACAACCACACCCGGAACCCCTCTTAACGTGCTGGCAGAGAATTGCTTATCAAAACCTTTCTGCATTGAGTTTACGGCGAAACTGTTGTACGCCGCATCAAACTTCTGACCTTCTACGCCATTATCAACGAAGAGTTGTTTCAGCTCAGCTTCGTCTTTTGGCGCTTGTCGCTTTTGATGAATTTGGGCAAACATGGCAGGAATCATTGTATCTTCAACTCCTAGCGACACCATCGTCGCGTAGGACTTGGCCATCGGAATCGCCATATCTCCGCCCATGAACCCCACATGCACCTTTTCAAACTTTGCCTCTTTTGGCAGAGCAGGTTTTAAACGCTCAATAAGCGACTCAAACTTGTAGCAATGTGGGCAATAAAAAGAAAAGAATTCCGTCACAACAGGTTTCGATGCTTTCTTTACATCCAGAACTTTGTAGTGCTTCCCTTCTTCAAATTGCGCTGCATGAGCGGTAAAAGTCAGTAAAAGTGCACTACATAAGGCAAGTAGTTTTTTCATTGTTTATTTCCTTGTGGCATTCAAATGCCAAATCATTTCATTTGGTAAAAAGGGGTAAACCCCAAGTAATTTGAGATGAGGAATTAAACAATCGGAGGACGATAAAGCTTGGTGATCACTGTCACTACTTTTTCGACTAGAGGCCTACCAATCAAAGCAAGGCTATAAGGAAGAAGCAGTAAGTCGTTTTGAGATAAGTTGGCGGGAATTTTGACCATGCAGGAAGAGCTACAACTCGTGTGAGATTGTTGTGCCTTATTGATGGCTGACTCATCGTGATGTGATTCTACGCAGTCGTCATTGACGCCAAGTTGTTTGTGCAGAGCAGCCTGTTGAACAATAAGATCGCGTACTTCAATTGTTTTCATCGGAGCGGAAGCCTGCGCCACAGGAGCGACACTACTCAAAAGCATAGCAACTAAGCAAACTATCGCAGTCAACAATGTACGGTTCAACTTCAACATAGCTACATCAAGGAAAATGGTGATTTAAGATAATACATGATAACGGTTTGACTTCAAGATACGGACTCTCGGCTCGCTAACAAACTCTGTTCTTCGACTATTTTAGGCTAGTGAATTTTCTCTCTAACGCTCCCTCAGTACACGAAACCAGCACAACGAGCTATTCACCGTTCGGATACTCCCCTCATCAGATACCAGCAACAATTCGATAAAACTTGAAATCATTATGAAACACGAGTAATAGTTAGAACAGTTTTTGAACGAACAAGGAAAGATCAATGCTTAAAAAAAGATTCTTTAAGACAAAAGATGAAGTCGAAGTCACGTTCCAGCTAGATAAAGATCAGTGGGACTCTGTCCAAATTGCTGGAGACTTCAACAACTGGCAGCCAGAACCGATGAAATTAGTGAAGAAAAGTCGTCAGTTTAAATTTAAAACCCGCTTACCTAAAGCGCAGAATGTTCAGTTCCGTTACTTGCTCGATGATGCGAAGTGGGAAAATGACCCACAAGCTGATGCTTACGTTCCAAATGTTTTTGGCAGCGACAACAGCGTCGTATGTACCACCGAATAAGCGGTAATTTCGCTTTAAGATTCCATACCTAGGCGCAAACGTTGCGCCTTTTTACATCTCCCGAAATGTGATTGGTGATTAGATTTAAAACATTAATTGGCAATTTTATCCAATTAACTCATCCGATAACCTTATTCTGAGAAAGCTTTATTTGAAATAATTCGTAAATTTGTTTAAGTTCCATTGATATTAAATATTGTATACATCACTTAAATGAACGCACAACAAATCAAACCATCTCTAATCATTGTGGAAGACGATCCCAAATTACAAACTATGTTGGGTGAGTATTTTGTTGAACAAGGTTTTCAGGTCAAATGTATCGACAATGGGACGGACGCACCCAATGCGATTATTGACACACAACCAGACGTGGTGCTGTTAGATTTGATGCTACCCGGGCAAGATGGCCTGAGTGTATGTCGTCAAATCCGAGATTGCTACAAAGGCAAAGTGTTGATGCTAACAGCAAGTGATGATGACTTCGATCATGTCGCCGCATTAGAAATAGGCGCAGATGACTTTGTTACTAAACCCATCAAACCTCGCGTATTACTGGCTCGTATTCGCATGCTATTAAGAAGAAAAGAGGCGGCGCCTACCGAGTCCGAAAACGGCCTACAAATTGGTGTTCTGTGTTTAAACCGATTGCGTAAATCGTGCGTAATGAACCAAGAAGAAATTGCGCTGACAGACGGCGAGTTCGATTTGTTGTGGGTTCTTGCTACGCATGCTGAAAAAACACTATCACGTGAGTGGCTGACCAAAACACTACGTGGTATTGAATACGATGGAACAGACCGCACCATTGATAATCGCATAGTGACACTGAGAAAGAAGCTAGGCGATGCTTCTTGCTCACCACAAAAAATCATTACCGTTCGCGGCAAAGGCTACCTATTTATGCCTGATGCATGGAATGAATAATGAGACGGATTTATCTGGAAAGCTTTGTTGGCCTTATCATTCTGTTTATGGCTAGCTTGTGGGGATACGAGTTCTTAGTTTATGAGATCAACACAGATTATGACTACCTATTACAAGAGCATGAGGGTCAAGCTTTTCACGATCTGCTCTACCCTATCTATAAAGAACACGGATTAGAATATACTCAACAACAGTTGGAACAATTTGCCACATCAAGCCATCGTTTGTTGGTGCCTCATACGCTTGAAGAGCTTCCAACAGACATCAAAAAGGCGTTTGAAAGTGATACCTCCGTTAACGTCGCTTACGATGAAGAAAGGGATATCTGGTTCCGCCTAGATGCGAGCACGCCTATCTTTAAAATGAGCGATAATCCGAATAGTCCTGTGGTTAAAGCAGCCAACTTTGATGACAATATCGTTTGGTTGTTCTTTTTAGCTGGATTTGCTCTGTATTGCATATTGTTGATCTGGTTCTTAAGCCGTCGGATTCGAGAGCTAGAGAGAGTGACCGTTGAGTTTGCCTCAGGTAACTTCAAGGCTCGAGCTAGTACCTCAAGCGCTAAGTCTGTTGGAACGTTAAACAAAAGCTTTAACACGATGGCCGATAAAGTATCTCGCTTGATCACTAGCAATAAAATGCTAACTAACGCCGTTGCACATGAATTGCGTACCCCAATCTTCCGCTTACAATGGCAAGCAGATTTGTTATCGGATTCAACCTTAACTGAACAACAGAAAAAGTATGTTTACAGTATCGTCGAAGACATTGACGAGATGGAAGAAATGGTTGAAGAATTGCTTTACTACGCAAAGATGGAGCGTCCTGACACAGCATTACAAACTCAAGAAGAAGTCGTCCTATTCAACTTAGTCAAAGAGTTACGACAGAGATGGCAAAAAGAGACTACGCTCGCTATCTCGCTTCAAGAAGTAAACTCAGAAAACGTTCTTGCGTTTGCTGACCCAAAATTGTTAAAGCGAGCCTTAGATAACTTGCTGCGCAATGCAATGCGGTACGCAGATAAGCAGATTTTAGTAGAGATAAAACACGATCAGCACCGCTGCTTCATCAATGTTCATGATGATGGCATAGGTATTGAAGAAAAGCATTGGCCTCATCTATTCGAACCATTTTACAGCGCGGATGAATCTCGCAACAAAAAGACGAGCGGGTTTGGGCTCGGTTTGGCGATTGTCAGACAGATAATGGAGCTTCAACGTGGAGAAGTTTCGATTTACCATAGCCCACTTGGAGGAGCTTGCTTCACACTTAGCCTCAAAAAATCAGACAGTTAACTTAACCTTCCTACCCCGTTTACAGAAGACGACACTTCAATACACTCAAGCGACAGAGCCCAACAATAAAACAGTGTACATTTAATCCATAAGATTCACACACTAAATGGATAGTACTCATGTATAAATCTTTTATCCTGATTATGGCGCTTACTTCTACGCTTACAGCTTGCGCCTACAACCAAAAACCTGTCGTCGACATGACCAATGTCGACCCTAGTACATATGAACAAGACTTTCTTTACTGCCAAGGCTATGCAGAAAATGTCGACAAATCAGAGGCAGCGAAATCTGAAGCCACTAATGGGGCAGTTACAGGCGCATTGATCGGCGCAGCTGCTGGTGCGCTAGAAGACGGATTAGGTGGAGCGGCTGTCGGTGCTGCTGCCGGCGGTGCTGTAGGAGCTGGAGCTGGTGCTTTGAGTGGAACAAATGATTCAACCAAAACTCAATCTCTCGTATTGCGTAAATGCCTCCAGCACAAAGGCTATACCGTCTACGATCTTGATTAAATAAGCACTTTTCTTAAATTATCGCGCGATGGATTCTATTCACAAATGTTTCACGCTGTAACGATTAATCTCGTTACCTCTCTGGGATATGTGTTCCATCCCAATGCTTAAATAGTAAGGTCATATTTTGAAGCCAGGTAAAACAGGTATACGCCGTGTCATGGATGCGACCGGCTATTCATTTCAAGGATTGAAAGCCGCATGGACACACGAAGCCGCTTTTAGACAAGAATTGATTCTCGCCTTGGTGCTTTCCGTCTGTGCTTTTTTCCTTCCTGTCACCACATACGAAAGAGTGCTGATGATCAGTAGCCTGTTCTTGGTATTGATCGTCGAACTCATTAATTCCGCCGTAGAAGCGGTTGTCGACCGTGTTAGCGATGACTGGCACGAGCTCAGTGGTAGAGCCAAAGATATTGGCTCAGCAGCAGTATTTGTTGCGTTAACTCTTGCCCTTTTTATTTGGGCTTCGTTCTTGCTCTAATTTTTATTCAAGACACTCATTATGAAGACACATGATTTACAACAGAGAGGTATCTCTTACGTTACCTTTACTTTCCTGTTGGCGCTGTATTTCGCTCTCGTCGTAAATATCCCTATTTATAAAGAACTGATCGGCATCTTTACACACTTAGATAATGTCAAGATTGGATTTATTATCACAATACCAATTTTCTTTCTTGCCGCGCTCAATTTCCTTTTTAATTTATTTAGTTGGCCTTGGATCGGCAAGCCGTTCTTTATAATTTTAATCATTGTTTCAAGTATGGTGAGCTACGCAAGCTATAACTATGGCACACTTTTCGATTCTGGAATGATTGCCAATATTGTTGAAACCGATTCGAGCGAGGCGAGTTCTTACCTGAGTGCTCACTCTGTAATTTGGACGCTGATTATGGGAGTTATCCCAGCGATAATTGTCTTTAAGGTCAAGCTGCAATCTCAACGTCACCAATTACTGTACTTCTCTGTTACCAAATTAGTATCGATGCTGTCGTCGCTAGCTGTCATCGCCGTCATTGCCAGCGTGTACTATCAAGACTACGCATCTGTAGGGCGCAACAATAGCCACCTAAAAAAAATCATCATACCCACCCAGTTCGTTTACAGCGCGACCGGGTATGTGAAGGAGAAATATTTCACCACGCCACAGCCATATCGAGAAATCGGCACAGATGCAAAGCAGTCAGATAGCGCCGTACAGCAAGCACAGCACAAACCAACACTACTGGTTTTTGTCGTAGGAGAAACCGCTCGAACGCAGAACTACCAACTCAATGGCTATACACGAGAGACAAACCCTTATACTAGTAAATTGGATGTTATCTCATTTCAAGACGTCGCATCTTGTGGCACCGCGACTGCTGTATCTGTGCCTTGTATGTTTTCACAGCTCACGCGAAACGAGTTTGAACGCACCAAAGCGGATAACCAGGACAATGCTCTCGATATAATGCAGCGCGCCGGGGTTGACCTCATTTGGAAAGAAAATGACGGTGGGGATAAAGAAGTAGCCCACAAGATCAAGAAAATCGAAGTGGATCGAAAGCAAGTAAGCCCTATGTGTAATGGCCAAACTTGTTACGACATGGCGCTATTAGATCATTTTGATCAGGAAGTCGCGGATATGCACGGTAACCGAGTGGTCGCCATGCACCTTATAGGAAGCCACGGTCCGACCTACTTTCAGCGTTACCCAAGAGACAACGCCTTCTTTAAACCAGACTGTCCACGTGCAGATATCGAAAACTGTAGCATCGAACAAATAGTGAACACATATGACAATACAATACGCTACACCGATCATGTATTGGCAGAAACCATCAAAAAACTTAAAGCGTTAGAGTCTGAGTATAATACCGCGCTAATTTATATATCGGATCACGGTGAGTCACTAGGCGAAAACGGATTGTTCTTACATGGTATGCCTTATGGCCTTGCACCAGATTTCCAAAAACGCGTTCCTTTGATTATGTGGCTGTCTTCGGGCTTTAAACAAGCGAAGCAGATCAATACCGACTGTTTGTATAAACAAGCACAGAATGCAGGCCAATACTCACATGATAACGTGTTCCACTCTTTATTAGGCATTATGGATGTACAAACTCAAGCCTACGATAGCAAGTTAGATATATTCAAAGCCTGCCGAGCCGTTTCCTAAATCATTCAATAAAGCCTGGCTCAAAGTGTGAATCAGGCTTTTTCTAACAAGGTATTTAAACTCATCGCCGCGCCAAGCGTTATACTGACAGTCCGCGACCCATACATCGAGATAAGGACTAGGATGAAAATTGGTATTATTGGTCTAGGGGATATCGCTCAGAAAGCATACCTTCCTGTTATCACTCAGCTTCCAAATATCGAACTTGTATTTTGTACCCGCAACCCAAACACACTTGAGAGCCTGGCTAAGCAGTATCGAATCTCAGAGATCTGCCAAGACTACCAGCAACTTCTACACTTTGGCGTCGATGCCGTCATGATTCATGCGGCAACAAGCGTACACCCTCAAATAGCGGCATTTTTTCTGCAGCATGGAATTCCAACCTTTGTCGACAAACCATTAGCGAACAGTGCTGATGACGTGGAAAAGCTGTACGACATTGCCGAAAAAGAGAGACAGCCACTCTATGTGGGCTTTAACCGTCGTCACATTCCACTTTACAACCAACATATGCCACAAGTGCAGCAAGGCAACATATATGACTTAAAGTCGCTACGCTGGGAAAAGAACCGTCACCAACTACCGGGGGATGTTCGTACCTTTATATTTGATGATTTTATTCACCCATTAGACAGCGTTAACGTCACAGCCAAAGCCGATCTAAAAGATGCTTATGTAACTCATCAACTTGAAGGTGGTCAGTTGGCGCGTTTAGATATTCAGTGGCAACATGGAGATACTTTGCTCCACGCCTCGATGAATCGCCACTTCGGTATCACTACAGAGCGCGTTCAAGCTTGTTATGCAAACAAGGCAGTTGAGTTCGACTCCTTCGTTGAAGGCAAACTATGGCAAGCTAACCAAGAGCAAAAAATCAATTTGAAAGACTGGACGCCAATGCTGACGAGTAAAGGTTTCCATTCGATGTTGCTCGATTGGTTTGGCGTCGTTGAGTCTGGAAATATTGCTGATGAAGTAGTAACACGCAACATTGCCAGCCATCGATTGGCAGAGCAAATTTGTCAATATCTCGAGAAAGTTGTCTCTAGATAATGCGATTCTTGGCTATATGCTTGATTGAGTATTACGCTCTATACTAAAAAGACTTGCATTAAGGAAGGCATTCATTCTCTGTTAAGACTACGGCGATTATTCTATCAATCAGGTGAATGAGGGCACAAAAGCACACATTGACAAAACAGACGGTTTAGATTTGTTTTACGGTGCTCTCAGGTATCTGAATCATCACATTCAAGAATAAAGGAAATAGAATGAGAACACTTGGTAACATCATTTGGTTTGTATTTGGTGGCGTATTTATGGGGTTGCTATGGTGGTTTTTTGGTATTTTGGCCTTTATTAGCATCATCGGAATACCTTGGGGGCGTGCGTGTATCGTTATGGGTAATTTTTCCTTTTTCCCATTCGGTAAAGAGGCCATCTCACGCGATGAATTGACCAATGAAATGGACATTGGCACGAGTCCGCTCGGCGTTATTGGTAACGTCCTTTGGTTTGTGTTTGCAGGCCTTTGGTTAGCTATCGGTCACGTACTTTCTGCCGCAGCATGCTTTGTCACCATAATCGGCATTCCGTTTGCGCTCCAACACCTCAAGCTAGCGGTTATTTCACTCGCACCAATTGGTAAAACGGTTGTATCGTCAGAAGAAGCTGCAATGGCTCGATACAACATCAATCGTTAGCAAAAAGCTAATGCGCTTTCTATCCTCTGGGCAGTCATGCTCAGAGGGTAACGCCCGTCAAAAGTAAGCCTATAATCGCTATCGCATATTCAATAATGGCTGATTGTATATTCATACCGTCACCTTTACGTTGAAGTTTATCCTAGCTCAGCACTGCTTTACTTTTATAATTAATCAATACACCCAAGTGAGTTCAAGATGCTAGACTCATAGCGTCGTCACTGATTCAAACTCCAAGAACGACGTAACGAAAAAGCGAGCTATCCTATGCTCGAAATATGGGTTCTTTCCCCCTCGAAGTAGAGTTCAACAACAAAAAAGACGAACTATAAGCATAGCCAAAATTAATGCTTTTCGACCTAAAATATCTCACATCAATCAAAGAAAGCTTCTAAGATTTTCTCTTTTTGAGTAAATATAGACAGTTACAGTAGCGAAATTCTTCTCGGTAAAAATCCCCACTCAATCTCATGATCAGTTTTTTAAAAAAACAACAAAAATTCGTTGTTATCTAGAGTAATTATTTTATTTGTCGCAGAGCAATTCCATCAATATCATTTGCGACATCGGAGTGCTAGAGCATTGAAATTTTTAGCATTTATCACAGGTATAGAACGTAAAAAACCTTTTATTACTTATTTTTCTTTTTTACATATGTTCTAACTCAACGTCTATTCAGACAGGAATATACCGTGGATAAATATCAAGCAGCTTATGCTAAACGTCTAGAGAAACTAAATGGGGATCCATCTCCTAAAACGATAGCCCGCCTTTCGGCTTGGGATGCGTTTTTTAACAAGGAGTACGAGCTCCAAGACTTGGAATACCAGCTATCGGACGCTGCGCACCAGCACTATGAACAGTCGCATGCGAAGAGCGACATTAGCTTCAAAGAATTCAAACGAGCGTTCTATAATGAATCCATCAAAATTTACAATTTAACTGATGGCGCTTCTATCCAGAAAGTATTCACCCCATTACTTTTGCTTACAACGCTCTGGATAGTGTTTGTATGCCTATTTAACAAGTGATCATCAAACTATTCCAACAACGATCAGTATGGGACTACAGGTATGGCTCTATGTAAGGGGGCTAATTGGCTCGGTCTCCTTCACTAAATTAGCGACTCAATTACCCGCAATTCCATAGGCTAAAAGTGACAAGGGCATCCGTTGATGCCCTTTTATTCAAAGGAACGCAACCTAGACCTTTGGCCCACTTGGGTATAAAACCATTATGCGTTAAGCTGCACGCTATTATCCGATTGATAAAGAGTGGAGCGAAGTGATGGAAAAAGTAGGCTCTCGAGCATTGATTGTCGAAGGTGGAGCCATGCGAGGCGTATTTTCATGCGGCATACTCGATCATTTTCTTGCTAGCGAGTTCTCTCCATTTGATAGCTTTTGGGGAGTGTCTGCGGGTGCTAGCAACTTGGCTGCCTACTTAGCTAAAATGCCCGGACGTAACTTAAAAATCTACCTCGATTACAGCTTAAGAAAAGAATTTATCTCTCCATCTCAACTTCTACGTGGTGGTGATATGATGAACTTAGACTGGATGTGGAATGTCACCCTCGAAGAACTTGGCATCGATAAATCTGCGCTCAAAGCTGATTCACGACCTTTCTTTTTAGGCGTGACGCGTCAAGACAATGGGCAAGCGGAGTACCACCTTCCTGATGTCGACGACTTGGCAGAAACAATGAAAGCCAGCAGCGCACTGCCTGTACTTTACCGAAATGGCGTATCACTGAACGGAATTCAATACGTTGATGGTGGCGTCTCAGACGCACTTCCTGTTGCAGAAGCAATAAAGCGAGGAGCCAAAAAGATTATGGTTTTACGCAGCCAGCCCGCAAGCTATCAAAAGCCAAGAGGAAGATTCAGCGCCCTAACTAGGAAGATGTTGAAAGAAACGCCCGGATTAATTGAACCGATGTTGACACGTGAAGTTCGCTACAATCAGACCTTAGCGCTGATCAACAACCCACCACCTGGTATCGAAATCATTCAAGTGTGTCCTCCTGAAACATTCAAGTTGAAACGGCTGAGTCGATCGCTAGCACCACTGCGTCATGCTTATGAGTTAGGAATTGAAGCAGGAAAGGAAGCCATCATACGCTGGAGTCAGAAGTAGAAAAAAGCCACGTGGATTAAACGTGGCTAACGCAAATTCGATGGCAGTGGATTATCGTATTTGCTTCTGGTCGAGCCCAATATTCAGGCTCAAAACTGTTTTAATTTGCTCGCTAACTGAAAAAGCGAGTAGGCAGTCCAAACTAGTAAGTTTCAAACAACCCAGAGTTGTAATCTTGGATGGCTTGTTCTATCTCTTCCATGCTATTCATGACAAAAGGGCCATAATGCACCACGGGTTCATTAATTGGCTCACCAATAAAGATCAGTGCACCACTCTCTTTTTCGGCCTGCAATTCAACCCATTCACCTTTCGATAAAATGGCCATTTCGCCTTGATTGATCTCACGACCTTTTAATTGAATACGACCTTTATAGACATAGAGCATCATGTTGTTGTCTTGATCCGTGTTCAAATTCAAAGCTTGCCCCCCCATCGCTCTCCAATCGGCTACCGTGGCAGCAACACCTGTCTCTGTTAGCGGCCCCTGAATTCGTTCGTTGTTTATAGTCATATGACCCGCAATCAAACGTACAACCCCCGTATTCGGAGTATCAAACTCAGTGATCGTTTCAGGTTGAAAGTCATGATATTGAGCTGGCTGCATCTTATTTTTCGCAGGCTGGTTAATCCAAATTTGGAAACCATGCAATTCGCCTTCCTTCATAATAGGCATTTCGCTATGGATGACGCCTCTTCCTGCCGCCATCCACTGTGCACCACCGGAACGAAGCTCACCAACATTATCCATATGATCACGATGCTGGAAATGACCTTTCAACATATAAGTAAGCGTCTCAATACCGCGGTGCGGATGCGGAGGGAAACCGCCGATATAGTCAGCGCGGTCTTCTGATTTGAGTTCATCCATCATCAAAAATGGAGAAAAGCTAGCATGATTGAAACCCGCTACACGGCGAATTTTCACTCCATCACCATCAGCAGTAGGTTGCGCAGGAATAAGCTGACGAATTTCTCTGAATGTACTCATACTAGTTCTCCTAGTTTATCTTTGTGACCGCTTGCAAGTCGCATGTTCAATCTATGGCTATCGATAAGGTTCTATTTTAGGTTGATGAGCTAAAATTATGAGCCATACTATTCGTTCTACTTATTCAACTTTTTCGAACAATACAATTTATCGAGTTAATAATGAGCACATTTAATTTATCTAAAATAAATGTAGCTATTTTCTAAACAAGGTGTATAGTGTGCCTTGGCTCTTAGAAGAGAGCTGTTAATGCAACATTTAGTTTAAGTTTCCTCTCAGTAAAATCTTGAATCCCCAATTCAGACACCTGCGTACAACTTCCTCTTGATTGAACATTCAATAGCTTAGAAAAGATCCACAAAACAAATCATAATTTTAATGTTTAATTCAAAGGTATTTTTATGTCTAAAGTAACTGGTTCAGTAAAATGGTTTAACGAAACTAAAGGCTTCGGTTTTCTATCTCAAGACAACGGCGGCCAAGATGTATTCGTACACTTTAACGCTATCGTTTCTGACGGTTTCAAAACACTGACTGAAGGTCAGAAAGTAAGCTTCAATGTAGAGCAAGGTAAAAAAGGTCCTCAAGCGACTGAAGTAACTCCTCTATAAGACTGCTTTTCTTGGTGTAGCATGCCCATGCTGCACCAAACCTCTCTCCTTCAAAAATATTCTTTCATCAATCACTCAGCCTAATTTTAGGCATTGCTTTGTGCTATCTAAAATAAACTGAATAGTACTGCTTAATTTATTATTTATAGGAAAAATCATGTCCTCAAAAAGAACTGGCCGTCAAAGGCATTGGTATCAATTACTTAACAAAGAGAAAATCACTAAAAAACAGGAGAATAAATGTTAGAAATTGAATTTAATTTAGAACAACCTCAAACCTCTTGGAACGCTAAAATACATCAATTAAATGGTGATATTTTACGAAGGCACGTATTACCGAAACTTCTTTCTCATAGCTTCATGATCGATTTTGAATATTGTGAGAAAACGCAATCTGGAACTATTCTCTGTGATTCAGGTTCAAAGTTAGGAAGTTTTACTGTTAACTGATTCAGTTTTCATGCATTAATGGATAATGCAACTAATTTGGAAGGTATCCAATGGCTAGAAAAAGTAAGAAGCAGTCAGAAAAAGACAAAAAAGAGTCTGAACAAAACGCGGCGGCGGTAAAGCAGAAAACTCGACGCCGCATAGAAGACATTATGGAACAAAGAGAATTTGATAAGTTATTCGATCTATAAATGCTCTCTAGTGCTTTCTCTGCCTTTATCGTTGTGCAAGGTACCGCCACCTACCTTTGCTCAAACGAATCTCCACTCTTTTAGACTACTCTTCTAATTAAACGTGCCTCTCACACACGCAAAAACAACTGGCTCCTCTATACTCAAGTGACTTGCAAATAGTCGTTTCGCTCACAGGAAAACCCGTGACTAATGACAGTTAGGTTATTTGCGTATAGCCAAAGCGATATTTTTGCGTATAATCCCTCTCGTTTGCTTCGTATAACCCCAATGATATGGTTTGGGGGTCTCTACCAGTTCCCGCAAAGTGCTGATTACGAAGAGTTGAGATCATCGTGGGTCTTACTCTTTGTGATAGCGTTCGATTTATTTCTATCTATACCTATTCTTAGAGTAACTGCATCCACAATACACATAAGGTGGAATATGAACGCATTTATTCAAGGTCTTCCAAAAGTAGAGCTGCACTTACATATCGAAGGTTCACTTGAGCCGGAACTCTTATTCAAATTAGCAAAACGAAACGGCATCGAGATCCCTTACTCTTCTCCGAGTGAACTACGCAGCGCATATCAGTTTACAGACTTACAATCATTTCTCGACCTCTATTACCAAGGAGCGGGAGTTCTGCGTACGGAGCAAGATTTTTACGATCTCACTTGGGAATACTTACTGCACTGTAAAGAAGACAACGTTATTCATACCGAAATCTTTTTTGACCCTCAAACACACACAGAACGCGGCATAGACTTTGACACTGTTATCAATGGAATCGCTCGTGCGCTAAAAGATGGTCACGAAAAACTTGGCATTACCTCGCAAATTATTGCGTGTTTTCTCCGTCACCTTTCAGAAGAGAGCGCCATAGAGACCCTACAGGCTATTCTGAAACACCGTGATAAGATCATTGGTGTTGGACTAGATTCTTCAGAACAAGGTCATCCGCCAGCTAAATTCAAGCGCGTATTTAAACAAGCAGTAGAAGAAGGCTTACTTACCGTTGCTCACGCAGGTGAAGAAGGCCCCGCACAAAATATTAGCGATGCAATTGAAATGCTTTACGTGAGCCGCGTGGATCACGGTGTTCGCTGTGTTGATGATGAAGCATTAGTTGAATCCTTAATCGAAAGCCAAATGCCACTGACAGTGTGTCCGTTATCGAATCTTAAGCTATGTGTATTCGACGATATGAAAGATCACAATATTGTGGATTTGCTACGAAAAGGTGTCGCTGTAACGATTAACTCAGACGATCCTGTGTACTTTGGTGGCTACATGACGGATAACTTTCTGGCCGTCAACAACGCACATCCAATGAGTAAGAGTGAACTTGCCCAATTTACAATGAACGCGATTGATGCCAGCTTTATCGATAACGAGTTAAAGGCGAAATATCGTCACCTTGTTAGCCAATACGTAAACCAGCACGAAGCTTTGCAATAAAGGCATCAGTGCCACGCCTTAGGCCAAACGCGTAGGTATTAAAACCCTACAAAAACTCTGTGGTTAACCGCATTTATAAACGCTAGACTGAGAAAGCTAAACTAGCACACAAAAAGGAATAGAATCATGATTCAACAAGGCCAAGCTCTACCAGTTGCAACTCTAAGTGAGTTGACTGCCGATGGTATGGTGAACCACGACGTTACAGAACTGTTTGCGAACAAGAAAGTCGTACTCTTTGCTGTACCTGGCGCATTCACCCCTACCTGTTCAGAAGCCCATCTACCAGGCTATGTGGTATTAGCTGATGAGCTAAAGGCAAAAGGTGTTGATTTAATTGCGTGCGTTTCTGTAAACGATGCATTTGTGATGCAAGCGTGGGGCGAAGCTCAAAACGCTTCTGAGATTTTGATGTTGGGTGATGGCGACGCTAGCTTTACTAAAGCATTAGGTCTTGAAATGGATACAGGCGGCTTTGGTGGTATTCGCTCACAACGTTACGCAATGATCATTGAAAACGGCACAGTGACTAAGCTAAACGTTGAAGAGCCAAAAGAGTTTGAAGCAAGCAAAGCAGAAACGATTTTAGCGGCGCTTTAAGCTTACTCCTAAATACAAAAACGGAAGCCATCGCTTCCGTTTTTTGTTGGTTAACGCATTCTCACAACACTCGTTTGTTGCTTACGCTGCATTTCCGCAAAAGTCAGCACAAACGGGGATGACTGCTTTACACGGCTTGGTAATGAAGAAAGCGCATTGTAGGCATCCTGCTTCGTTTTAAAATCACCAACAGTTACCGTATACCAACGCGTGCCTCGGCTGTTTTTCCAGTTAACCCAAACCGGATGCTTAGGATCGATATAGCGAATATAATCTTTCACATCTTTTTCTTGCTTTAGCGCGAGTACCTGCATCGTGTAATGGTTTGGGTTTAAATAACCATATGCATCCTGAGAGGTCATGACTCCAACACATTGGCCGCTATCGACCTCCTGCTGGTAAGGCATAGCGCAGCCCATGAGCGATAAAATCAATGTCAAAGATAAAATCTTGTGCACGTGTCACTCCATTCTTGTTCTAGTTTCTTTTCTCTCGCACCCAAAAACACAAAACGCTCTTGGTCAGGTAAAAACACACCCTTACAAGAGGGCCTGTGTTTTAACGCAACGAGTATTCCAAAAACGTAAGGCGACCACGTTGGTCGCCTTAGTAAACTGATTTAATAGAAAATTAACAAGATAGAGTGATATAGACAGAAGTTCGCTACTGTTTAGAACCAGCTAGCGACCAATTGCTTAAACCAGTCTAAAATTCGCTTGAATAAACTGCCTTCCTCCACGGACTCCAATGCAACGAGCTCGGCTTCATTTACGACCTTACCGTCGACTTTGTAAAGCACTTTACCAACCACTTGTTGCTCAGAAATTGGCGCAACTAAATCACCGTTGTATTCAACTTCCGCTTGCAGATTTTTTACATCTCCTTTTGGCAAAGTGAGATAAACATCGTTAGCTACGCCGACAGTAAGCTCGTCTTTTTCGCCCATCCAAACTCGAGCTTTCGCAAGTTCCGCACCCGCCTCAGTCGGCATTACCGTATCGTAAAAGCGGAAGCCATAACTCAACAGCTGCTTGCTTTCTGATTCACGAACATTCTCACTCTTCGCTCCCATCACTACGGCAATCAAACGCATATCACCTTGTGTTGCAGAAGTCGCTAGACTATAACCCGCGCCGCTTGTATAACCAGTTTTCATGCCATCGACATTCATACTACGATCACGAAGCAAGCCATTACGGTTGTATTGAGTGATGCCATTGTAAGTAAACGAGGTTTCGCTATACAGCGGATAGATATCAGGTAAGTCACGAATAATCGCTTGGCCCAACTTGGCAATATCATAAGGTGTCGAATATAAACCGTCACTGTCTAGGCCGTGAGGGTTGGTGAATGCCGTGTTAGACAATTCAAGCTTGGCGGCCCAACTATTCATCAAACTCACAAACCCTGATTCACTTCCCGCAACATGCTCAGCAATAGCGACACTGGCATCGTTACCAGATTGAACAATCAGACCACGGTATAAGTCAGACAAAGAAACGGAAGTATTGACTTCAATAAACATTTTTGAAGAATCTGGGAAATTTTTTGCCCAAGCATTTCGGCTGATGACAACCTCATCATTCAACGTAATATTGCCTGTATTAATTTCTTGACCAGCTACATAAGCAGTCATCAACTTCGTTAAACTCGCGGGGTTTAAACGTTTGTGGGCATCACGTTCAACCAGTACTTTCCCCGTATGGAAGTCCATCAAAACATAACCACGAGAACTGAGTTCTGGCGCATTTGGCACAACTGAAGGCGCAGCATAAGCCAACGAGGATACAGCAGCGAACCCTGTAATTAACACTGTGTGTAATATAGTACTTTTTCTCATCATGACATCTTATCTTAGTAGCATTTAAGGCTTACAAACGGTACCCGAATTAATTCAAAGCGCGGGATTACCTAGTTAAAAAACGAGTATATTGAAACGGCGCTCAGTTACAGCCACCTTGTTACGATTGGTTACTTTTACTCAATGTTTGTCGAAAATAATGAGAGGTAGGTAGAGCTTTCGTCTTGAAGAATGAAACAGGAGCGAAAATAATTCCGTAACGCTATGTTTTTTGAGAGGGGAGAAAAAGCGCGCAAGTCAATTCAGGGAGTAAGTTGGTATAGGAAAAGTAGTTGAGCTTTTATCCATATCTAAATAGGAAACAACAAAAACAATCAACAATAAGTCCAGCTAATTACTTACCAAGAAAACATATTGAAAACGCATCATAAAATCGTAATTAATTATCGATAAATTTAAAAACCTAATATTATAATTTATGTAAATTTCATTTATTATTAAACTGGAGAAAAATACAGCTTTCCTTTTTTAAAACTAAGAGACGATTTTTTCGATGTTTTTAGGTTTATCTCATCAGAGAACTTGGTATAACAGTGAGGGATAAGACATCCGGACTTAGCGCGAAAGGATAACCCACTGTTATTTAAGTTCACACGCTGCTTTTTAATGACTAGAGACTTTAAACTGCGGTTACCTTCGGTTTGTGCGGCTATTCTTTGACGTATCCCAACCCAGTACGACTCAAACGACGACATCATACATATCCTCCTTCATGATATAAGCATTAATAATTAAACATCGCTAAAAGCTAAGCTTGTCTTAAATAAAAGTACTAGAAATTGATTTTATTTCTTCAAAACAAATCAACCCGCATATTCCACATAAATTTAGTGGTTATGTCAAATATTAATTATCATTAATTTTATTTATAATGGATATAAAATCAGTTTATAATTTTTAAATAATTTAATTATTAGAAAGCAGTATGACCAGTCCATATTTAACATGGAAATATGAGCTTTGTTTTGCATCATAATATATAAATACATTAAAAATTCATCTACGAACTAAATGCTCTTCAAGAGGTGATATAAATTAGCATTTCGAGACTAAATGAGAATAAAAATAGCGCACCGTATATGGTGCGCTATAGATTTGATTAAGGTCACTGTATAAGCATAGATAAAACTAAACTCATTTGACGTAGCTAGGCCAAGATTGCTTATGGTTTAAGTTTCAATACTTTATCAATATCTTCTGCGCTGTGGCGCTCAGGTAACTGCTCCCATTCTTCACCCCATGAACGGTTCACAATTCGACCACGTTTTACCGCTTCACGCTCATCAATTACTTTTGCCCAACGCACAACGTTTTTGTAGCTTTCTACGTCTAAGAATTCAGCCGCATCGTAAGCACGACCCAACACAAGGTTGCCGTACCATGGCCATGTTGCGATATCAGCGATGCTGTACTCATCGCCACCTAGGAATTCATTGTTCGCAAGACGCTTGTCTAATACATCTAACTGACGTTTTGCTTCCATTGTAAAGCGGTTGATTGGGTACTCGAACTTCTCTGGTGCGTACGCGTAGAAGTGACCAAAACCACCGCCTAGATATGGCGCAGAACCTTGCAGCCAGAATAACCAGTTCATTACCTCAGCACGCTTAGCGCCTTCTTTTGGTAAGAAATGATCAAACTTCTCTGCTAGATAAAACAAGATGTTGCCAGATTCAAACACGTTCACTGGCTCAGAACCCGAACGGTCAACCAATGCCGGAATTTTAGAGTTTGGGTTAACAGCCACAAAGCCAGAGCCAAACTGGTCGCCATCGCCAATCTTAATCAGGTATGCATCGTATTCTGCTGCCGTTACGCCAGCCGCCAAAAGCTCTTCAAACATGATCGTCACTTTCTGACCATTTGGGGTACCCATTGAGTAAAGTTGGAATGGGTGCTCACCAACTGGAAGCTCTTGCTCATGACGTGCGCCAGAATCCGGACGGTTGATGCTCGCCCACTGACCGCCGTTTTCATTATCGTTTGTCCAAACTTTTGGTGGAATGTATTCGTTAGCCATTGTTTTCCCTTATTGTGTTTGAATGCATCTTCAAACTGACGGGTCTTACGCGCCAGCAAGCATTATTAACATCACCTCTTCGCCAACTGCGATTAGGCATACTCAAGATATTAGGTCGAATTCGCTAAATAAAAGTCCTGCAATCTCTTTTAGTTAGAACCTTTGGTTATGGGATTTTCTTTCACGCTATAAGTAAAAACGTCGCGATAATGTGAACTAGGTTCGAGATGCCAATAACGAAGAACAGATCAGATTCAACGGCCCATCCATCATCTCCGTCTGAATCAAACTCGTATCGTGGCAACAACTGATCGAGAAAGCGAACCCGTGTAGGTAATCTGCCAATAGATCCAAACTGTCTTTCTCCACTTGCGGAGACAGTGCCAAAGGCTGAACAATGATTTGATAGCGCTCGGTAAACACTTGAGCAGGGCCATACGATGTCATGCTCAGCATGGTTTGCAATAACCCGTTGTACTCACGCAGCAGTTCAATGTAGCTAATACACAAATTTTTGAGTTCGCCTTGCCAATCTTCATTCACTTTCGGTTGATAAATTTCCTCCACCAGCGATGTGGTCAACGCTTCAAGCAACGCATTCTTGTTTTTGAAGTAGTAATAGATCGCCATAGGATCCACATTTAATTGCGTCGCTAACGAGCGAATACTTGGTACCTTGCTATCCTTTTTCATCAATGACTTAGCTGTATCTAGGATGCTTTCTGCGCTTAACTGCGACTGCTTAGCGGCTGGTCTCCCGCGTTTCTTTTCGTTGACAGACATTTGATCTTCTCGATAAACTCATACTTATTCTACATTGTAGAATTAATTTTAAACCATACTTTAGCTTGGCTCAAGCATCACCATTTTGATGAGGTACTCATGGCAAATATCGTATTTATTGCAACCAGTCTGGACGGTTACATCGCAGATAAGCAGGGCAAACTCGACTGGCTACATTCAGTACCAAATCCAGACAACATTGATACTGGTTTCTTCTCACTGATGGAGCGTATTGATGGCTTGGTAATGGGGCGCAACACCCTAGATGTCGTACTGAGCTTTGATTGCGATTGGCCATACAGCAAACCTGTGTTTGTACTCAGCAATACCATGACAGAAGTGCCACAAGGCTACGAAGACAAAGTCTTTCTAGTAAAAGGCGAGCAAAAAGATGTGCTTGCGGAGCTAAACGCAAAAGGCTTTAACGATCTTTACATCGACGGCGGAGTGACGATTCAGAACTTCCTGAAAGAAGATCTTATCGATGAAATGGTGATCACGCGCTTCCCTATCCTACTTGGCGGCGGCGCACCTCTATTTGGGGATTTAGAACAACCGCTAAACTTCAAAGTCACCAAGAATGAAGTTGTTCTGGATACCTTAGTTCAAACAACTTACGTGCGTGATAGGCAGTTAAGTTAGATAGTTAGAAAGAAAAACGCCCTTCACTAAATCAATGAAGGGCGTTTTAATGTATTCGAAACCGTTACTTAGCTGATTCAAACAAACCAGTTATACCTTTCAAAGGGAAAAGCCTTGCTTGTTCCAACCCTATCAACGTTACTTTACTAAGGTCATCAATAAAGAAACGACTGGTCATCGTGTGTTTGCCACCATTAATGAAAATCTCGATGACAGAATTGTCGATATATATATCAATCGTCTGCTTAGCGTCCAATCTTGGTGCTTTTCGAATGCTACCAAATTCTTCTGCGTACAAATGAGACATGTGACGACGGTCCAGCATAAACTCGTGCTCTGTCGCACTAAAGACGATGTTGTCACCTTTGAGGTTACTCAGCTCAAGTTCAAAGCCATCGCCCTCAAGGTCTAATTGGATCAAACAACTTGTGCTTTCCAGTGTATGGGATTGTGCAAAGACCACCTCTTCTTTTCTTAAACTCTTCAGCTCAGGGAGCGGAGCTTGAACAAGAAAACCATCTTTCAACGTTAGTTCTCTAGGAAGAGACAACATTCCTGCCCACTGGTGTGTGACCGATGGTGTGTCGATTTCTGGCAACCCTATCCATGCAATAAGAATGCGACGCCCATTCTCATCTAAATAGGTTTGTGGGGCGTAGAAATCAAACCCATAATCTGGCTGCAAAATATCTTGGTGGTTTTCTAAAATCATCGACTCTAGGTTCAACTGATCACCCACGATATACGCAGCAGAATAGATGTTTTTGAAATCATAAGGATTATTACTGCTCACGCCCTGTGGAGAAAACAGCATCACCGATTGACCATTAATCTCAAAGAAATCAGGACACTCCCACATGTACCCAAGGTCAGAAAACTTGGTCTTGATAGGACCTTTATGCTGCCACGTTTTCAAATCTTTGCTTTGATAGAGCGCCATTGAACCATGCTCAGTTTTGGTTTGAGCACCCACCACCATCAAATAGTCGTCGCCTTTCTTCCAAACTTTTGGATCACGAAAGTGCTCCGTGTAATGTTCGTTCTCAATGACCACACCATGCTTTTCAATGTTGCCATCTGAATCCATGGTGGCAAAGCACTGTGCTGGAATTCGATTCCAGTTTTGGTCACGCTTATTACCAGTAAAAAACAGCAAAGCCTTGTTGTTTTCCACCAAAGCACCGCCCGAATAGACACCATGTGAATCGTAGTCTTGGTCGGGATGAAGACCCACACCATGATCAGTAAAATGGATGAAGTCTTTAGTAGAAAGGTGGTACCAATACTTCATTCCATGGACTGGTCCCACAGGCGTCCACTGGTAAAAGATGTGGTGCTCACCATTGAAATAGCACAACCCATTTGGGTCATTTAACAGCCCAAATCTAGGGGCGATATGAAAACTAGGAAAGCCTTTATCTTGCTGACGTGAAAGTGTCATTTCTTCGATATCACACTGAGGGATTTGCTCAAGTCGGCGATATCTTTGCTCTACAGTCCAACGGTTGTTTAAGCTCATAATTTTTCTCAACTGAAATTGGATCTGGAGATCATTGCCCAATAAATTGCAGCAATTCTGTCTGGGTCGGAAGCGCGGTCATTGCGCCTTTTTGCGTCGTCGCTAATGCACCACAGCCATTTGCCCATTGAATCGCAGAGCTAACAACAGGATGATTTTTCCAATCGTCATACCTAGACAGGCATGCCAGTAGCCCTCCGACAAAAGCATCACCCGCACCTGTGGTATCAATCGGACTAACGACTTGACCTGTGATCAGTTCACTCTGACTTTCAAAGACGCGCCAAACACCTTTCGCACCTTGTGTCACCAAGACCAAAGCAATATTCAAAGCGGCTATTTGTTGTAAACCTTGCGCCATCGATGTTGAGTCAGTTAAGAACAAAAGCTCTTCTTCAGAGAACTTAACCACATCGGCCATCGCTACAGCCTTCATCACGACAGCTTGGATTTCTGATTGATCTTGCCACACTTCATCACGCAAGTTAGGGTCAAAGCTAATGAAACCACCAGCGGCTTTTACTCTTTTGATCGCCTCAAATGTGCTGCTTCGACTTGGCTCATTTGCCAGTGAAATCGAGCAGACATGCAGCCAATCACCTTGCTTAAAGTTAGGGATGTCTTCAACAGACATAAACTGATCAGCGCTCGGTTTTACCATAAACGTAAAGCTGCGCTCACCTTGCTCGTCTAAATCCACCACCACTGTTGATGTTCTTTGCTCAGGATCTTTAACGAGAAACTCCGTGCTCACGCCCTCTTGATCGAGCGTTGATTGCATGAATCGACCAAATGGGTCATCACCTACACGTCCAAAAAACGCACTCTTACCAGATAGACGAGCAATAGCTACGGCGACATTCGCTGGTGCACCACCGGGACATTTGAGTAAAGAAGTCTCAGATTCCGGTATTAGATCGACAACAGCATCACCAGTTACCCACACTTGATTCATCTTGCTTACCTTGAAATTAAAGCCCTGATAGTCCAACGTGTTGAACACCTTCACTACCAAGTAAAAATTGAAAAAGGCTAGCCAAGCCATTAGTGCTTGGCTAGCACCCCAAACATTTAGGAAAAGAAGTGGATTTTGGGGGACTCCACCCCTAAGGAGTTCAGATTAAGCCGCTGCTTTTCTACCGACTTTAGCGCGGTCACGCATACCAAGAACAATGGTGAGAACAAATGCGGTCAAGAACGCGATCACCATACCCGCGATGTAGTACCCAATCTTCTCTGGCGTAATGGAAATGATGCCTGGAAGACCAGCTGCGCCCAATGCCTGAGCTTTCACATTAAACATTGTGATGAACGCACTTGATAACGCCGCAGCGCAAACTGCCGCAATAAATGGGTAACGTAGTTTTAAGTTAACACCAAACATAGCCGGTTCTGTAATACCCAGCAAACCCGTAACACCAGATGGAATCGCAATACCTTTCATCTTCTTATCTTTGCTCATCACGCCCACCGCCAACGCTGCCGCTCCTTGAGAAACGTTAGACATCGCCGCAATAGGAAAGATAAAGGTGCCGCCCGTCGTCGCAATATCCGCAAGAAGTTGAGTTTCAATCGCAATGAAGCTGTGATGCATACCAGTAATAACAAACGGAGCATAAATAAGACCAAATACCGCACCACCAACAAAGCCAGCAGTGTTGTATAGCCAGTTCAGACCATCACCCAATAGGAAACCAATATCACGCGTGAACGGACCGACGACAGTAAACGTCAGCAAACCCGCTATGAAAATCGCCAGTAATGGCGTTAAAAGGTTGTCTAAAACAGAAGGTATGACTTTACGTAAGCCTAGCTCAACCTTCGCAAGAATGAATGCCGATACCAAAACCGGTAACACCGAACCTTGGTAGCCCACTTTTTGGATTTCAAAGCCAAGAATATTCCAAACCGGAATGTTGCCAGACACAGATGCGCCGCCGAATCCCCAACCATTCAGCAAGTCAGGGTGAACCATCAACATACCTAGCGCCGCCCCTAAATATGGGTTACCGCCAAACTTCTTACTGGCTGAAAATGCCAGCAGAATAGGCAGGTAAACAAACGGCGCGTTCGCAAACGTGTTGATCATGTTCGCCAAGTCTGTCAGTCCTGGGTTGGCATCAATCAAAGATTTGCCATCAATGAACAAGCCTTGAGCAGTCAATAGGTTATAGATACCCATCAACAAACCACCAGCGACGATTGCTGGAATGATTGGAACGAAAATATCAGACAGCCCTTTCACCGCGCGCTGAACAATGTTTTGTTTCTCTGCGCCAGCAGACGCAACGTCGTTGGTGGACATTTCACTCATCCCCGTCAACTTCGCCATTTCTGCATAAACTTGGTTTACGATGCCAGATCCAAAAATGATTTGGTACTGACCCGCAACTTTGAACTGCCCTTTTACTCCTTCAAGGCTATCAATCGCTTGTTCATCTATTTTTTGCTCATCTGCAACGGCAAGGCGTAAGCGTGTCGCACAATGCGCAAGTGCGGTGATGTTGCTTTTACCACCTAATAGAGTTAACAACTCTTTTGCTACTGCCGGATAATTCATTTCATACCCCATTGGATTATTATCTGAGCTTGCGAAATTTTCGGGAACGTTTGCAAAACAGATTTTTGCTCAATAAAACCAAATGATCAAAGATAAAGCAGAGAGAATGTGAGAATGATCGTCAAATTCTCTCCCTAAGAGCAGTATAGGAGGTTAGAATCGCTACTTATCAAAGAGCTTTTCATCTTCTCTTTGCAAACAATCCCAAAAACGAAAAACAGAATGGATAGGAACAATGGCGAGTCTGCATGATGTCGCCCGTCTGGCTGGCGTATCAAAATCAACAGTGTCACGGGTTATAAACGATGAATATGGCGTAAAAGAAGCGACAAAACTGAAAGTCCGCCAAGCAGTAGCGGAGTGTGGCTATGTGCCAAACCAAGTCGCTAAAGATCTAAAATCTCAAAAGACCAATCTGGTTGGTGTCATTGTTCCTCGGGTTTCCTCTCATGCCACATCCCAAGGTGTCGATGGATTAACCGATGTCCTTGAAAAAGCAGGGAAACATGTCTTACTTGCTAGCACTCACCAAGCCCACGAAAAAGAACTGGAATACATTCAGATCTTTAACCAAAAACGGGTTGAAGGGATCATTCTTTACGCCACCCACCTCGATTCCAAGCTGGTAAAAGCAATTCAAAACTCAGCCGTTCCAGTTGTGCTCGTCGGTCAAGATGGTTCCATGTTTAATATTCCAAGCATCATTCATGATGACGCACGAGTAGGGTTTGAAGCGGGAAATAGACTGGTTGCAAAAGGTTGCCAAACCATGGGTTTTATTGGCGTGCAAGGTGACGATATCGCGGTAGATAAGCAACGCTCTGAAGGATTTGTTCAAGCGCTGCAACACCATGGTTTTGAGATCGCCTTCCATGCTCGTGGTGACTTTACCATCGATTCTGGCTATTCATTGGCAAAACAACACTTAACAAAGAACCCTAAGCTAGATGGCTTGTTCTGTGCGACAGACCGTATTGCTATCGGTGCGATGAGAGCGATTCAAGAGCTCGGGTTAACACCGGGTAAAGACGTTTTAGTGCTAGGAGTTGGTGATGATGAGCTCGCATCAGTGTGTACCCCAACCTTATCAACATTTAACTATGCATTTGATAAAGCGGGTGAAAATGGTGCGAAACTGCTACTAGATAGAATTGCCAACAGAAGTTTTGAAATGAGTAAGATGGTACTAACCTTCAAAACAATTGAGCGTCAGTCCTGTTAATGAAAAAGCGCCAACTGATTTCAGTTGGCGCTTTTCTTATTACTCTTTGTCGGTTAGATCCCTTTAGAACCAAGTTTCCATTTGCAGTGCAAACAGAACTTCACCACCATCACCCATCGTTGCAGCACCCGCATCCTGGCTAATCGAGTAGCCATTCAAGTCTTCGCTCCAATCAACGTAGCTAACTGCAAAACGTAGCTCCGGACGGTCAAAGAAACCTGCAGCGGTAGACATCTTAAGCGTTGGTGCGATTGTCGCTTTGTAAAAACTGCCACTTGCTTTATCAATCGCATTGTCTAGGTCCATGTATTGGTATGAGCCTTCATAAACCATCTCAAAGTTCTGCGTAAACTCTTGCGCTAAGCGGATGTTGAACGATGCCCACGTAAATTCATCATTTTTAGCAAAGCGATCTTGGCTGTGTTCTGCTAGCAACGCAGGTGCTACACGCCAGTTGTCGCCGATGCGTGTTACACCATAGCTGAACAAGCGTACGGCTTTTGCGTCTTCTAACAAATCTCCGTTTGAACCGATGCCTTTAAGTTCCGCACCCAGTCCATCACCCATCAAAATACCGGTTTTAGAGAAGCCTTCACTCATGCCAAAGAAGGTATCGCCATGGTAAGCAAACATCGCATGTAAACCTTTGTCCGCTGCGCCTTCTACGCGATCATTGTTATCAGCTGACGTCATGCCGCTCAGCATCAATTGCCAATTACCGAAGCGGTTGTTCATTGTCGCGATATAGTTTTCAACATCCGTTGACGAGCTATCAATCTCACCAAAATCACGACCATAGATCGAGAAGTTTGCTTTCCATGATTCGCTCATTTGGACGTCATACACACCAGCACCAGTGCCAGATAAGAAAACAATATCCGAGTCAAAGAAGTGAATGTCAAAGTTATCACGGTCAAATCGTTTACCAGCCCAAAACGTCGCGTCAGCAAACGCACTTGATTCAGAGAACATGCTCAACTTGTTTAGCTCAGCATATACCTGACGAACGTTTAATTGACTCTCACTCGCTGTCCATTCGTTATTGGTTTCCGTACTATCTGCCAACATGATTCGGAACAATGCGCTGGAACCATCATCTGCAAAGCGTTTGTGAATAAGGTTTGCTTCCACATAATGATCATCCTCAACCCCTAATCGTCCAATTGGCGCGCCAATAGCACCAGCTGCCGTCATGTAAGGACCAGTACCCACTGCACCATTCAGATCATCATTAATGAGCAGCCCGGAACGAGCGTAGCCATGAAACTCAAAGCTTGAGGCTTTCTCATTTGCTTCTGTGGATGCTTTTTCTGTCTGCTCAAGTCTCTGTTCTAATTCATTAATTCGCTTTTCAAGAGCGTCAACATCTGTTGCTGCGAATACAGGTGCAGTAACCAGTCCAAGCGCTACTGCCATCGTCAAAGTGTGTAGTTTCATTTCCATAGTCTCACGTAAATTTATACTTAGGCATATTGCAAACGTTCCCAGGAAAAATCGCAAACTTATGGTGACTTTAAATGTCCATCTAAAGCCTGAATTTCAGAGCGCTCGTACTCAGAGCGTCTCTACTAATTATATCAATGAGGGCGATAATATATAAACTTTTCGGGAACGTTACCGCAAAGAGGTGATTTTGTTACTTCTATCACGTTCAATTGTGTTACTTACAGAAAAATCATTAACCAGCGCACATTTGAATTAATTGTTAGCGCTAGAGGAAGTAGTTTGAAGGTGACAGGCTACAAAGAAGGGGTTTAGTGTTCATTTGAGAGAATAGTGCTCACTCGCTTCCCTATGCTACTTGATGGTAACTCATCTCTATTTATTGATGAAAAGTAGCAGCTAAGGTTGAACGTAACTAAGAGCGAAGCGGATCTCGATACCTCATTTCAAACAACTTGAAAGGCTGTTAAGACGAGATAAACGACCTTCATTTTCTGTGAAGAGCGCTTTGTTGTTCTAATTCAAGCTAACGAAACACTTTTTTGGACAGAAGTACGTTAGAATACATACCCTAAAGTAGTCATAGATTTATTCAACCACTGCCTGAAAATGAGCCAGCCGCTCCCATTAATCAGAATGATAAAATGCCCAATAGAGATACATGAAAAAGCCAACTGTAATCACAGTTGGCTCAGTATTTCCCCTTGAACTTTTAAGCCTTATATTGACTAGAGCGTTAGTTCGGAAAGTGTTTATTTAAGAAGTCCAAAACATGAGTAACGTACTTCTCGGTATCAAAGACAGGTGCACTGTGTCCTACACCTTCTTCAATGAAAAGTTGGTTGGTAACTCCATGCTCATCAAGCTTAGCCTTAAGTATCTCACTTTGAGATAGAGGCACTCGCTTATCCAAGGTGCCGTGTAACTGTATATATGGTGGAGTATTTTCATTCACATAACTCGTCGTTGATGCTTTCTTGGCAAGCTTTGGAATATTGTTTGGAATATCTCCTAAGAAACGAGATACAGACGATTTTTTGCTGGTTTTCTTGCCACCTTTATTACTTAACTCAAGTAAATCGGTAGGGCCAAAAAAGCTTACTACGGCTGAGACCTTGTACTTTGGTGGCTCATAGAAATCTACTTGGTTGTATGCCGAGTTAGTCGCACCAATAAAGCCAGCAAGGTGCCCGCCAGCAGAGCGTCCCATTATCACAACATTGTCCGCTTTAATACCGAGCTTTTCAGCATTGTCGTACAAATAGTTCAGTGCATCATTAATGTCTTGTACTGGTTGAGGAAAGATCGCTTCTCCACTTAAACGATAATCAACTGAAGCTAGCGCATAACCTTCATTCAACACAGACTGAAGTAATAATGGGTTCTTTTCTGGGATGGCGTCTTTGCTCCCACGTTTCCATGCACCACCATGTACCCAGACTAATAACGGGTACTGAGTATTTGATTCAACCGAAGGAGTATAAAGATCGAGTTTAATCTCTCTTTCACCTACAGTTTTGAACAAGATATCCTTCTCTACATTGAACTCCCCAGCCAAACAGACAAAGGGCATAAGTAGCAGAGAGGTCATCGCAGACTTAATTTTCGTATTCATTGTTTTGTTATTCGCTTAAAAAAGTAAGTAGATTAGAAAGTCGCTTCAGCAGCTAACCAGTAGCGTCGGCCATCTTCAATGTAGCCAAACTCTTCCTCTGTGATTTGCTCATCGAACAAGTTATAAACCGCTGCCATTAACTTCACATTCTTAGTTACACGCCAGTTCACACCGAGATCCACGTAAGTAATAGAAGGTGCCAACGTTCTTGTGCTATCACTAGTGATGTTGTTTTTCTCTTTGCCTTGATAGTTCATGCGGGCCCATGAAGCAACATCATCACGCACTGCCCAATCACCATTAAGTGAGAAGATATGTTCAGGTGCTTGTACAAGAGGCAAGCCATCATCATCGTCATTAGTGTTCTTTTCACTACGAGTATACGAGTAGGTTGCACTTAGTGTAATTGACTCTGTAATACCCTTAGATACGGAACTTTCTGCACCATAGCTGTTCGCATCATCAATGTTGACGTAAGTGCGGTCGCAACTTCTGCTATCAGTACACGTCGGATCGACAAACTCACTTTCGATCTTGTCTTTGAAGTCGCTGTAAAACAAAGTAATGTTTGCAGAAAGGTCTCGCTCATTAACGTAATACAGTCCCATCTCTGTATTGATGGAGGTTTCTGCTGTTAAGTCTGGATTACCGTAAATAGAACAACGCCCTCTACAGCTCTCTTGAACCCACTCTTCGTCCATTTGTGTCAAACTAGGTGCTCGATAACCCGTAGACACACCACCTTTTAGCGTCCAACTAGGGTCAATAGACCAGACCCCGTAAGCTCTTGGGCTAAATTGCCCGTCAAAGATCTCATTGTCGTCGTAACGTAAACCAAGGGTGAGAGCGAATGTATCCGTGAGATACCACTCGTCCTCAGCAAATACTGCCCATTGCTTGTTTTTAGAGGTCAATGACAGTTTATTATCAGTCAGATCCTTTTGCTCGAAAGATGCGCCCAGTGTTAAGTAGTGAGCATTAAGAGGCAGACCCCATTGCGTATTAATTTGACTATTCTCGACTTCTTTATCTGCACCGATATTTTTTACTGTTTCATTACTGATAAATGAAGAACTTGTACCCCAAGAGTAGTTTCCGTCGTGGCTAAAACCAATAGATTGGCGTTCATATTCTCGTACTGCAACTTGAGACTCTCGCTCCACTGATTTACCTAGAGTGGTCTCTCGCTCTTGGTTATGATTGGTGAACTCCAGAGTAAAAGTGTCATCCGAGGTAGGTGTGAGGTACAAAGAAGCTCGATAGTTGTCGAGTGTCTTACCTGCATAACCACCTTCAATTTCATCTTCTTTTCTTTCCTGATACAGTCCAGTCAAAGAAGTACTCAACAGACCATCAATGACAGGGCCAGCAAGGTAAAGCTGCCCTTGATAGCTATTTCCAGATTTTGAATTTTCTTGAAGCGTCGTTTCTGCACGCAAGCTTCCGTGCCACTCTTGATAATTTTTACGCGTAATAATATTAATCACACCCCCCAAAGCATCAGACCCATAAAGGGTTGACATAGGGCCACGTACAACTTCAATACGTTCAATTGCACTCAACGGGGGAAGCCAGTCTTGTTCAGTAAACGTACTACCATTAGTTTGAGTTTCTCGACCAGACTGCTTCCTGCCATCAACAAGAATGGCCGTATATTGAGCAGGCATACCTCGAATTGAGATATCTTGGCCATCACCACCTCCTGTAACGGTTACCCCAGGTATATCACTTAAAGCATCAGTCAAATCTTTATATGAGCGATTTTCAAGTTGCTCTCGGGTGAGAACACTTATTGTTGCTGGCGCTTCTGTGACATTCTGTTCGTAACCAGAGGCTGTAACCACTACGGTTTCCATTGCTGTTGTATTGATACCAGTCTCAGGTAACTGGTCATTTGCAACAACGACCATAGGTACAGTAATACAAGCAGAAACAACTGATGTAGAAAATAGAGAGTATGTGAAAAGAGGCTTCATATTGAATAGGCTTAAAATGTAATTGCATTTAATAATTATTATCAATTAAACCTGATTATCATAATCACTGACAAGTTAATCACTATCGAGAAAAGAGAATATCACTATCCAATATACGAATAGTTAACCACGAATTACCCGATATAAGCATTTAAGCTAAAGTATCGGTTCCAACATAGAGCTGTTTAAAGATCTCTCGTACCCATTCACACATAGGATCATCGTTAAAGCGTTTGTGCCAATATAGGAAGACTTCTTGAAAGTCCAACTGTAGCTCGGCAGGTACTTCTCGAACGATCAAGCGAGGGTCTTGACAAGCTGCCTCTGCAAAAGGTGTCGGTAGATGAAATATAATCTCAGTCTCCGCAGCGATACTTGGAGCAGAACTAAAGTTATTCAGTTGCACTGGCGCTGATAAACGCTTTTTTTTGTTCGCTAACCCTAGCTCTTGGTATTTATGCTCAAACGACAATCGCTTCTCACCCTGCAAAGAGACTTGTCCAAAGTCAAATTCGGCCAAACGCTCTGGAGTTAGCTCTAAATCGGCCAGTGGATGATAGCGGCTCATAAGCAAACGGAAAGTACGCTTAGCAACAACCATTCGATAGATATTTTGCTCAGAGCTTGGCGGTTGATGAGAGGAAAGTGCGAAATGAACATCTCCAGCCACCAACGCATCAAAATGACGTTTTGGTGCTGAGTCCAAACTGACCTTAAGGTTTGGAGCCTCTTGCCGAATCTTAGCGATAACCTTAGGCATTAAGGTATTAATCTGAGGAAGAAGGCCGTAAACCTTAACGGTGCTTGATACAGTGCTCGGATCAAACGAGTCTCTATGGGCAAGTTTTTCTAAACTGGTAATCACATTATTGATGTCTTGCCTTACTGACTCTGCTTTTGGAGTCAGTTCATAGCCGTATTTCTTGCGCACCAGTAATTCGTCATTAAAGAAAACTCTCATTTTTTGCAGTGCTCGACTTACCGCAGACTGGCTCATATTTAAAGCCATAGCGGTGTTAGATACATGCTTCTCTTCGAGCAAGTGCTTTAAAACAAAGAGCAAATTCAGATCAATTTGAGATAAGTTCACGTCAATACCACCCATCAAGCTTCCAGTAGGTGGTATAGTACATAAATCTCTAGAGTTTGTGGTAAGTGTTTTCGATACTACAAGGCACTATTGAAACACAAGTCTGGTAGCAGGACAGTTTCCGTGCTAACACGAAAAGGGGCAAAAGTGTGTTTCAGTTCTTAAATGGGGAAGTGTTTTCCTCATATACCTCAACCAATACAGCTAGCCTTTCAAGTTTACAAATTAGTCTTATATTTGCTTTATCGAAAGGCATTGAGGTTACTTACCTTGGCGAGATTTTTTAAAGTACTCAATACTGTGTTGTATACGACATTCAACACTTGTACTGTTTCCCTAACGCCAGAGCTATTCATTGACATATCAACAGTTTTTTCTTTTACATCTGGCTTGCGGGCTTCGTAAACGTAATCGAGTTAAAGCTCTTTCGACACTCGATACATCTGGAACGAGGAGAGCCAGAATGCCCTTTTCCATGTTCACGAACGGGCTCTGTTTTATTACAGAAACGATATTGAACTTGGATAGTAACCATGAGTTAAAAACATCAGAAATCAGGTGGCTATATTAACATCTATCAACCGATTTGAGTTATGACCAATAAAAGGATAGTTAGGTTTTTATTGCGTAAATTATCGGTAAGATGAAGTCATATAACAGGCAATATTTCAGGTGTGTAGAATTATTCTATTTTAGGGATTTTGCTCTAAGTCTAAATGAATCTTTGCATTTCAATTTCAATAAAGCTTGGTTATTGATCATGTTTCTGAGTATGCGAATTATTATCAGTTATGCATATGATTGCTCATTGTCTAGTTTGACTTGTGTAACGTCACTTCAGCACGCACTACGCTGATTGTCTGTGTTTTCGTGTTGACAGTTTGGTACTAGGTAAAAATCAACAAGACTATGATTTCGAGGAACATTTTATGTTAAAGAAACTACTAAGTTGTTGTATCACCTCCGCACTCTGTTTTCATTCTTCTCTCGCTTTTTCGCAACCCAATGAGATTGCGGACAGTGCAGAGTTACAACAAGCTCCGGACATATTACCAGCCACATTAATGCTCGCACCGGACGAGATCGCCATTGCAGATCGCTACATAGTGGTATTTCAACAACCGCAAATGATGGCGAGCAACTCAACGGAATTCGAGCAATTCACGCAACAATCCGTAGACCGCATGTCTGGTTTGTATTCGGTAAAAGTGGAGTCGGTTTTTGACCACTCGATAAGTGGATTTGTCGCTAACTTGAGTCCTGAGCAACTAAAAGATCTGCGTTCTGATCCTCGTGTGGACTACATTGAGCAAGACAGAATCCTATCGCTTGACCCAATAGTCTCGGCAGACGCAAATCAAACCAATGCCATTTGGGGACTAGACCGAATCGACCAACGAAACTTGCCACTCGATAACAACTACAGTGCCAACTTTGATGGGACTGGGGTAACGGCTTATGTCATCGATACTGGTGTGAATAACGCGCATGTTGAGTTCGGTGGTCGCTCAGTTTCAGGGTATGACTTTGTCGATAACGATGCAGATGCAAGTGACTGTAATGGACACGGCACACACGTAGCGGGCACCATTGGCGGCAGCTTGTATGGTGTTGCGAAAAACGTCAACCTTGTCGGCGTGAGAGTATTGAGCTGTACCGGATCGGGTTCTACTTCTGGTGTTATTGCCGGTGTGGACTGGGTGGCTGCGAACGCTTCCGGACCTTCAGTCGCCAACATGAGTTTAGGCGGCGGTCAATCCGTCGCTCTGGATAGTGCGGTGCAAAGTGCGGTTCAGTCAGGTGTCAGCTTTATGCTAGCAGCAGGTAACTCCAACGCCGATGCGTGTAACTATTCTCCAGCACGCGTTGCTTCCGGAGTAACTGTCGGATCGACCACTAGCACGGATGCACGTTCGAGTTTTTCAAACTGGGGCAGTTGTGTGGATGTATTTGCGCCAGGTTCACAAATCAAATCTGCATGGTATGACGGTGGCTACAAAACCATTAGTGGCACTTCGATGGCGACGCCACATGTGGCGGGTGTAGCAGCATTGTATCTTCAAGAAAACAGTTCACTGTCTCCAAGCCAAGTAGAGGCCTTGATCGTTAGCCGCGCAACTAGCGGAAAAGTGACGGACACAAGAGGCAGCGTGAACAAGCTACTTTATAGCTTAACGGATGCAGATTGTGGCCAAGACTGCGGTGGCCCAGACCCAACACCGGACCCAGAAGGCAAATTAACCTCGGGCGTGCCAGTAAGTGGTTTAAGTGGTTCAACTGGTCAAGTAGCGTATTACTATGTTGATGTAGAAGCTGGGCAGCGCTTAACCGTACAAATGTATGGTGGCAGTGGCGATGCGGATTTGTATCTCCGTTTTGGAGCAAAACCAGCACTGAATGCATGGGACTGCCGACCTTTCAAATACGGTAACAATGAAACATGTACGGTCAGTGCGACGCAAAGTGGACGTTATCACGTCATGATTCAAGGTTACTCAAACTATAGCGGTGTCAGCATTCAAGCGAGCTACTAGTTATTTTTCTCGTTATTAGAAGAGAACAAAGCCCGCTTTTCGGTGGGCTTTTCTTTTGGGAATACTGTGCTTTAGGGAATGCAGTGTTTAAGAGGAGACGCTATTCAAACGTATTGGCCTTTTGCTTCAAAAACTCAACTCGAAGCGGCATCGAAGCTTTCTATTAGTAGTTAGTAGTACTCACATAAGTCGGGTTCCTCAAACAAAAACGCCCTTCATATAAGTAAAGGGCGTTTGTTATTTGAGGTTTTGATTAGCGAGCTATAACACCAGCCCACCGTCAATCTTGAGCACTTGGCCTGTGATGTAGGCGCTCTTATCTGAGGTTAGGAAAGAGACGCCATTGGCAATATCTTGAACTGAGCCCATGCGCCCTAATGGGGTTTTGCCTTCCATCATTTGAATGACTTTCTCTGGCAGGTTCTTGGTCATGTCGGTGGCGATAAAGCCTGGCGCGACACAGTTGACGCGTATCTGTGCACCCTTTCTTGAAAGTTCTTTCGCCCAGCCTTTGCTCATTGAGATGACGCCGCCTTTACTTGCGCCGTAGTTGCTCTGGCCGATATTACCATCCGTTCCCACTATAGAAGAAATGCTAACAATACTGCCTGTGCCCTGCTCTAGCATGACAGGAGCAACACGTTGGGTGAGTAAGAACACCGCTTTTAGGTTCACGTCGATCACGCTGTCCCAGTCTTGCTCTAACATATCTGGCAACAATGCATCTCGAGTGATGCCCGCGTTGTTAACCAGAGCATCGATTCTTCCGTGCTGCTCTACAACACTTTCTACTACTTCACTTACGGCTTCGGCATCACACAAGTTGACTTGATAACTGCTTAGCTGCGCCGACTGACTCCATTCCACGGGCGATATGTCTAGCCCGATTACGTGGAATCCATCCTCCAGTAATTGCTCACAAATCGCTTGGCCAATACCACGAGCCGCACCAGTGACTACTGCTACTTTTTCCGGTTTCATCTTGGTCTTCCTTAAATGTTGAGATTACAAATTCGCTTGTATCCCTAGCGTTTTTTGTTTTTATGCCTAGTCGCGTTACAGCTGCGCTTCTCATACGCAGGGTCTTTTATATCTTATAAAAACTATAGAAACAGTCTGGGAGTCGAATGTGAACTAATCAAGGCAACTTGATGACTATGGCAAGATCAACGTAAGAAAGTGTGTTGGAAGGCGCAAAGTTACACGATTGGAGGACTTGGATAGAAAAGTATTGGTCTGATTAATCAAATACTACTTCATCAGACCAATATTACTTGTCTCTTAATCTCTTACAAAAGCTGGTTTTGTTATTTTCACCAGAAAAGGCTGAAGCAAGAGATTAAACAACATGCCAGCAATAAACAGGGTGATCACAATACTCGCACCACTCGGTAAGTCATAGCGAGCCGATGCGGCAATACCCGATAAGATCCCAACAATACCAATGCTGATACTAGCGACAAAGAATCGAGTTCCCTTCAATGCTGCCGCACATAAAGCTGGAATAACCAACAAAGCAAATTCTAAATAAATGCCGGTTAACTTGACCGTAATGGGCATCAGGATTGCAAAGATCAGATAAAAACCACTACCGCGCATAAACGCAGGTTTTAACCAAACCAATAGCAACATCGCAGCGGTAATGAGTGCCAGAGGCCAAACGTCTGCCCAAGTCGCCCATAACAATTGCCCATTAAGAATGCCTTGAATAAAGTCTCCGCCGTGTGGGTCTTTACTCACCAGCAGGATCGCCAGCGATGCAGACACGACAAACAAGCTGCCAATCATGGGCTCTAAATGTTGCTGGTATCGTTTCTCCATTAAGGCAATCAAACCGCAAAGCATCAAAGACATCACCCAAGGGCCAATCATTTCGCCAAAGAATGAGCCTGAGAACAGCGCGTATTGGCTCAACCAGTAGTGGCTTAGTGCTGCCCCCAATGCCGCAACTTGCGCCACCGCCAAATCTATAAAGATGATCTGACGATTAAGAACTTGTTGCCCCAAAACGATGTTGCCAACCAACGCAATTAAACCACACAAAACCGCAGGTAAAAGCCATGCATAATCCGCCATACTTAGCTCCTCACAGGAACGGGCGGCACTAACACATCCAGTAAATCATCAATGACCTGATCGTACATCTCATCCAAGCTTTCACCCTCAGAAACGGTCAATGGCAGTTGAATCACAGGTTTGTCAGTATGATCTTGCAACCAGTTCGCTGGACGCTGATCCTGATGAGAGGAGTAAACAATCGCATCAAAACTGTCGGCATTTAACTTGGTGAGTGATTGCAGGTGAGATGTGGTCGGTGAAATGCCCGGTTTAGGTTCGAGATCGGCAATCTGCTTCATTCCGAGCCAATCGTACAAATAACGATACGTCGCGTGATAACCGACAACTTGCTTACCCTTTAAAGCAGCCCCTTTCTCATTCCATTCTTTAAGCTTTTTACGCCAATGAGCACGAAACTTCATACCATTCACTTGGTAACTTTGTGCGTTGTCGGGATCAATCGCTTTTAGGCGCTCCGTGACTTTACGAGATAATGGAATCATGTCATTTGCCGCAAATTGAACATGTGGGTTACCGTGAGCGTGTATATCTCCCATGCTACGGTCAACGTGAGCATGAGTATCTAACATGCGCACGAAGTCCGTCGCGTAGATCATGCTCGGCGCACCATTTTGCACCGCCGCATTGCTGCTACGAACTTGCAGCATAGGTAACCACCCCACCTCTAGCTCTGCGCCCGAACACATTGCCATGTCCGCTTGGCGCATCTTCGCAATCAAAGAAGGACGAGCTTGTACGTAATGTGGGTCTTGCTTAGCCGTTGTCGCTGAATAAATACTGGCATCTGGCGCGTGGCTTTCAAGAAAGGCTTTCCATTCTGGCTCACAAACGAAAATGTTTAGAGCCGAAGCAGGCGAAGCAATGATGGCAGCTCCTGCCGCCATCATCACCAAACTGCATTTATTTAATGTCAGCTTAGAACGCATGAGCACCGTGCGCTCCAAATGTCATCACGTATTGCAGAGTGAACACGTTGTCTGTCTCACTGTCTTGGTTATCAATGCGAGTGTATTGCGCACGGATAGTACCGAAGTGAGAAGAATCCCATGCGATCATCGCATCCATTTCTTTATCATTCAGCTCAGTAAAATGCATGTGGTCGCCATGTGCATGACCATCGTAGCTTTCTGCTTCGCCGTAACGTAGACCTGCTGACCAGCTTGGGTTGAAGCGATAAACACCCGAAACATAGTAAGCGCTTAAGTTGTCTGGTGACTCTGCATCGTTTTTATATTTGCTATCTACCACACCGTCTAACAGCATGTATTCAGCCGATAGCGTGAAGTTGCTGTATTTGTAATTACCGTCTGGTGCCCATTTCCAAACAAAATCAGCACCGTAAAGGTTCGCACCTGTCACTGCTGCGCCATGATGGTGATCGTGCTCATGCTCTTCTTCATGACCGTGGTCGTGATCTTCGAATTCTTTAACCTTGCCGTTTTCGTTACGCAGGTAACTTAAACCAAACTGCCAACTTGAAGATTCGGAGAAGTCACTACCAAGCTTCAGCGTCGTGGTGTACACGCCAACTTCAGAACCATCTTCGACAGAAGACATTTTGCTACCACTGAGCGCTTCTACACCAAGTTTTACATAAAGGTCGGTTGGCAACACGATGTTTGCACGTACACCATCATCGTAGTAGTGCGAGCCAAGGAAAGTACGATAAGCAATTGGACGCTCAACAAAGCTATCGGTGTGCATGTGTTGGTTGTTCAGGTAACCAAAGTCAGATAGGAATCGGCCAGCGCGCACGTTTACACCATATGGCAATGCCAAAGTTTCGATGAATGCCTCTTCAAGCTCTAATTCTGTCTCATCACCATGACTTTCAAGAACCGCGGTCAATGCGCCGTAAAACTTGTCGTCGATATTTGATGAGAAGTTTAATTCCGTATGGCCTAGACCAAAGCCTTCTTCGCGCTCAGAATTATGACGTTGGCCATCTTGGTAGTAGCCATCAACAACAACACCAATCTGTGGGTTCGATAGTGTGTCGGCAAAAACAGGGGATGCAAAAATGCTACCGATCACGAGAGACACCAATTTCTTATTCACTACTATTTCCTTTTTGTTATGTTATAACATTTAATTTTGCGATGTTATAATATAACAATTCTCATTACACAAGCAGAAATTTAAATTAGGCTCCGATTTCATGTTCGTACTCAATCCATGAATTGGGCTATCAACAAATGAATCAATTGATGTTTTTTATACGTATACTAATGAGAATTAGTAATTAAATAAGTAACGGAATTTCAATATGTTGAATATGGATTTTTCAAAAAGAATCGTGATAGATACTGCTCAACAGGAGTGGATCGCCAGCCCTTCCAAAGGTGTGTGGCGCAAACCTTTGGAACGAGAAGCCAAAGAATCAGGGCATACCACCAGCGTCGTTAAGTACGAGCCAAATTCGCAGTTTTCGACTCATCCTCACCCTCAAGGAGAAGAAATATTGGTGCTCGAGGGGGTATTCTCTGACGAATACGGTGACTATCCTGCCGGCACTTACCTTCGTAACCCTCCAGGAAGTCAACACGCACCATTTAGCAAAGAAGGCTGTGTGATTTTAGTTAAACTAAATCAGTTCGAATCTGAGGATCTTGAAACAGTTCGCATTAATACAAACCAAGCGAGCTGGCAGAGTGGTGTCGGTGGGTTGCAAGTCATGCCGCTGCATAATTTTGAGCACGAACATGTCGCATTGGTTAAATGGCCAAAAGGTAAGAAGTTTCAACCACACCGTCACTTTGGTGGTGAAGAAATTTTCGTATTGTCAGGAGAGTTTAGAGACGAGCTAGGTACCTATCCCGCTCTCTCTTGGATTCGAAGCCCACATATGAGTGAGCATTTTCCTTTTGTAGAGCAAGAAACGATCATTTGGGTAAAAACTGGTCACCTGCCGCTCCAAGCTCCTGCTCAGCACTCCTAGTGTTTGCACACTTGGCATCGTCCATTGGAACTAAAATCGGCCCGCAATTTACGAGCCGATGATCATTTCGTCACTAAGAACCCATTATTCGCGAGTGGAGCCAGTCTTTGAGCTCAGCCCGGTTATGTTTTAACACGTTCATTTCGTGATCATCAATCGGGCTTCCTTGAAGTTCTAGTACGCGGATTTCCTTATCTAAAGCATTGTAGTTTTTAACGGTTTCAGCAAATGATGCATCGTTTTCGGTAAGCTGAGTAATGGTATCCAAATGTTCTGGGAATTCATGAGTTAATGAGTGATTTTCACCTAACATAGAGACCTCTTGGCTATTATTTGAGTACAAAATAGTGCCTAATTTTTGAGCACCACATGTATAACCGTAGCATCTAATGAGACGTTAATTCGTCGCACCGTCCACAAAAAGAACAACAAAGTTATTTTCAATTTTTCCTAGAAAGTGTTTTCTTTTTAGTCTCAATAGTCGAATGCAAAAGATGCCACTATGATCGTTCTATATTAACCTTCAACAATGAGAGCGATCATGCGAAAGACAATTCTAGTTACTGGATCTACTGACGGTATTGGTTTAGAAACCGCGAAAATGTTAATTAACCGTGAACAACACGTAATAATCCATGGCCGGAATATAGAGAAAGTTCAACAAGTTGAGCAAAGTTTGAGGGAGATGAAAAGTGGTAAAGTTGAAAGCCTTGTTGCTGATTTATCCTCTCCCAATGCGGTAAAACAGATAGTGATGGAGATAACAGAACGGTTCAATCATTTAGACGTCATCATTAACAATGCTGGTGTGTACGCAACACCAAATCCAAGAACTAAAGAGGGTCTTGATGTACGCTTCGCAGTCAACACCATTGCTCCCTACTTACTCACTAGAGAGCTATTGCCGTTGCTCGGAGATACGGGTCGTGTGGTTAATTTGTCTTCAGCTGCACAAACAACAGTAAACACTAGCGCTTTACTCGGTAACAAACCATTGTCAGATGGCGAAGCATATGCCCAAAGCAAATTGGCATTAACGATGTGGTCACGAGCAATCGGACTAAAGCTTAAGAACACTGGCCCTATGTTGGTATCAGTAAACCCAAAATCATTCCTAGGTAGTAAGATGGTTAAAGATGCTTATGGGGTTGCTGGTGGTGATATCCGCTTAGGAGCAGATATTCTAACTCGCGCTGCGCTATCAGAAGAGTTTGCTCAAGCGCATGGTATGTACTTCGATAATGACATTGAAGCATTCGCGCCCCCACACCCTGATGCATTAGATCAAAGTAAAACACAGCAGATAATTGATACTATTGAATTAATCTTAAGCAAACTCTATTAATAACAATTAAGAATTATCTTGAGGTTCGTTTTTATTCGGACCTTAAAAACAATGTATTCGATAAGTGAAACTTGTTATCACTTTTCCGCAAACTCCCAATAAGGTGGCGTGCCATAGTATTCAGCAAAGTAATCAATAAAGGCACGCACCTTAGGCGCAATTAAACGAGAGCTTGGGTACACAGCCCAAATCCCAGCATCCATCGCTAAAGGGTGATCTTCGAGTACTTCCACTAGCTGACCACTTTGTAATTCTTGATAAACACTCCAAACCGAGTTGATAGAAATACCTAACCCGTTTACCGTCGCGTCTCTCATCGCATCACCATTATCAGTTTTAAAACGACCAGAAGTTCTTACATTGACCATTCCATCTTTTGTATTGAATGACCAATTATTCATTCCAACTAAGTTAATACATTGATGATTCGTCAAGTCTTGGGGCTTGTTAGGTCTCCCAAATTGTTCAATATAATCTGGTGATGCAACGATAATACGACGATCTGGCGCAAGCTTTCTTGCGACCAATGAAGAATCTTTCAACTCAGCGACACGAATGGCGACATCGAAACCTCCCTCAACCAGATCAATAATGGAATCAGAAAATCGGCAGTCCACGGTTAACCCTGGGTAACGCGCCATAAAACCTTTTAATGCGGGCACAATATGCAAGCGACCAAAAGTTGCAGAGGCGGTTATACGTAATACTCCCGTTGGCGCACTCTGCCCTGAGCCAACAGCTCCCCTTGCTGCCTCCACTGTTGCAAGGACCTCCTCCGCGTGAGGTAAAAAAGCCTGCCCTTCTTCAGTTAAGGAAACTTTGCGTGTGGTGCGATGAACTAAACGAACTCCTAAGCTGTCCTCAAGTTTGTTGATGTGCGCACTAGCGACAGCAGGAGAAAGTCCAAGCTCCTGACCAGCCATGCTGATGTTGTGTGTCGAAGCCAAACGGACAAATAGCTTTACATGATCGATGTTCATTTAATTTTCAATTATTTGTAAAAAATCACCATATAGAGCTTAGCATTTTCTTCCTTACGGATAGTAAATAAATACTCCAGTTAGAAAAAACTGATGGGCAGATAGAAGTCCAGCTCAAACGCCTCATCATGGCTAAGGAAATGGTTTTTATGATAGTGAACATAAGCGGGAGTAGAACGCTGCTTAAAGCCTGAATTCGGCAACCACTTTTCTAACACCATACTCAATTGAGGAAGAAGCTCTCCATATACCCCTGTTAAGCGAAAAACAGCATGCAAACCACCCGGAATCGTCATTTGATTCACGACACCGCGTACTTTAAGCGGCTTATCAATCGCCATACAAGCCACATAGCGACACTTATCGAGCTCAACCCAAGCGGGGTTGGAGTGATGCAAACCGTATTGAACCGAAAAGTCCCGATTCTCAGAGCTTGCCCACGCCTTCAAAATCAGCCACGCATTACGAATGGAACGGCTATAACCCTCATGCCGCACATAAGCCGCAAAGCGTTGTGGAACCTCCATAATTTTAGGTTCTGGCAACTCGCGTTTAGCAACCCGATGATAACCCGCAGCCACTTCTGGATCTTTTAGATACGGCTTTTCTGCGACTTGTAAATCATGCTTTCGCCACGCGCCAGGAGACATAGCGAACGTTGCTTTAAACGCTCGGCTAAAAGAAGATACCGAGCTAAAGCCGCACTTGTTAGCAATGTCTAACACCGATGAGCTGGTATCAAACATCAGTTGATTGGCGGCGTATTCCATTCTTGTTCGACGGATATATTGATGGACAGACTCCCCTACCACATCTTTAAAAATACGATGGAAGTGCTGTTCAGAATAGGCTGCTACATCTGCTAGCTCTTTAGCCGATAAATCTCTGCTAATGTCCTGGTGAATGTAAAACAGCACGTCATTGATTCTGGAAACTTGTTGATGGCTCACGGAGTAAACTTTCGCTTAAATAGCATAAATGGACATGTTTAACAGCATAAATGGACACACCAAGCTTGGCAATTTACCTATACTATTTCTGACATAAAAAAAGACAATTACGAGAAGCACAGCACATGGAAATCGCACAGTCATTACAACAAACTAAGTCATCCTACATCCGAGAGATCCTCGCAGCAGCGAGCGATAAGAACGTCATTTCTCTTGCAGGTGGCTTGCCGGACGAAAAAACCTTCCCGATCGACTTAATGAAACCGACGCTCGAAAACCTCGCGAATATGCCAGAGGTGTTTCAATATGGCGCAACAGCAGGCTACGCCCCGCTACTTAACTTTTTGACCGATTATTACCAGCTGCCGGAATCTCATTTGGCTATGATCACAACGGGCTCTCAGCAAGGGCTAGATTTGATTGCGCGTGCGTACGTAAATCCGTGCGATAAAGTGGTGATGGAAGCACCGAGCTACCTTGGTGCTATGCAAGTATTCGGTCTAGTGCAAGCCAACATCGTGACCGTTTCACAAACCGAGTGTGGCCCAAACCTAGAAGAACTCGAACAATGCTTTGCCACGCAGCAACCAAAAATGTTCTACGCCGTACCCGATTTTCACAACCCAACGGGCGTATGCTGGGCGCTAGAGACTCGCCAAAAAGTTGCCGAGCTTTGTATACAATACGACGTGGCATTCATCGAAGACGCGCCATACCGCGAGCTGCGTTTTTCTGGTGAAGCGCTTCCACTGGTTTCGGACTTCTGCCCACAGCACTCCATCGTATTGCGCTCTTTCTCCAAAATAGCTTCACCAGGCTTGCGTATTGGTGTAGTTACGGGCAAAAGCAGCTACCTTGAGCCACTCATCAAAATTAAACAAGGTGCCGATCTGCACTCTAGTATTCCTATGCAAGCTTTGCTGCATGGTCTGCTGCAACATGACAACTTCGAAACGCACATTTCAACCATCTGTGCGCTTTACAAATCACGTTACGATGTCATGTTTGCTGAGCTGCAAAAACAGCTGCCAGAAAGTTGCGTACTCAAACCCGTCGATGGTGGCATGTTCGTTTGGGTCGAGATTCCAGAATGCGACACCTTCGAACTGGCGAAAAACCTTCTCGCAAACTGGGTTGCCGTAGTGCCGAGCCCGGTCTTTTATCCAGAAGGTTCAAAGGTAAAAGCCGCTCTGCGTCTTAACTTTACCAATGCTACACCAGAAGAACTGACGACAGCTGTCTCTCGACTCGCGGATGTCCTCAACACGTTGTAATTGAACGCGAGTGTAAGAACCTGCCTTTGAGATTCAAAAAAAGTCTCAAAGGCAGCATCAAAAAAGTTCCCCAAAAAAATTTATATTTTTCCTTCAAATCAACTCTCTACAGTAAGTGCCTGTTTTCTCTTGAACCTCTCACTCATATAAAAATGAGAACTCAATCACGTATTTGATGGTTAGAAAAGTTACGTCTATCTTTCAGTCAAAGACATCAACTTCGCAGCGTTAATGCTCTCAATTTCAGACACTTTATCAATCGTGGCTTAGCGGTTGATAAACGACTAAAAAAGCATCTGTGGGCATACCCACTACGAAGGGTTGACCAGAACCATTCTGAATGTCGCGAGCCAATCTTTTGATTGGCAATTACGTCAGTGAATCGCACCAAATGACAGAGGGGTTATCAGGATGAATACTCGAACCACGACAGGACTCGTCACCATCGGCTGGTCCGTTACACTTTCACTTTTTACCGCATTCGCCGTGTATGCCAATACGTCGCCAAACTGTAGTGACGTATTAGCGGGCAACACAACCGCCGCATCGCAAAAAATGATGGTTTTATTGGGCGAAGACATCACCAAATCCAACCGTATAACTACGGTGATTCCAGCCGAAAACAATCCATTTGTGACCGAAGAACTGGTTTCGGTTTCTAACGACGTATCGCCAAACGGTCGTCTTTCACAAAAGAGTTTGGAAGAGATTCGGAAAGTCCGCTCAAATCTAGAGAAAGCAGCACAGGAAGTAAGCCGATTACAAGGCACTTTTGAAGTGGCTTTCATCAGTTTGATTGATGGTTACTGCCAATTTTCTAATCATAAACGTACTCAACATGCCAAAATCGACTTTGACCATTTGGAAGGCCTCACTTTGTATTCAATCCCCGCTTTAATAGCAATGGTCGATCAGTCGTACTACATGGCAAAGAATCGAATCGCTAATGAGCAGAAACAGTTAAGCGACATTGAAAAAGAGAAACAGAGGCAGAAACAGCAAGCAACTGCGGCAGCAGCCGCTCGTTACCAAGACAGTAACGTACTTGTAAGAGTCGAGAACTTTGATGGCGCTAATGTGACATTTTCCGTTACTAACATTGGTTCACAAGGATCATTGCAACCAAATTTCAACTCGTTTAATGCATATCGTACAGAAAGTGGAGAATTAATCTACAAGTCAGAATCTTTATTACACCTGGCGGATACTGCAGGTAACACACTTGAAACAATGGGTATCGCTGAGCTCTCATCACAAGGTGGAAGTGACATATCGATCTCTCCTGGAGAAACCCGAAAATTCGTTACTAGCATTGCTTCAGAAGTCGCGCCACATACGCAGTTGAGCTTAGAGTTTCCAGCCAAAGTGCTTAATACTGAGCGAGACTTTACATTGTCGTTTTCTGATACATCAGCGGTGGCGACAGCAAACGTTAATTAACGCAAAGTAGCCAGTATTTGTAGAACGCATCAAAGACAGGCGAGCAGCGCCTGTCTTTCAATTATGATCAAGCCAATAGCTACTGTTTGCACTTGTAAGCATTTGCAAACATCGTCACTGACGTAGAAAAGCTCAACGGTTGATACAAGTACAAGGTATCTGCGCCTAAATCCGCCGCCTTGATGCGCATTTGGTTTAGCGTCCCCCAAACCATGTCTTTATCTGCATGAAGCCAGTAGTCGTAAAAGTGTCCTTCTGAGCCGATCACGGTACCCATTAGTTCACAGTTTTCAATCGCATTCACATTGTCCCAAAGCACCTGTACTTGCTCAGATTCTTGAGTTGGGAACGTCACACATCCCGTTAATGATGCCGCTAACGCGAGAGTCATCACTCGCTTTTTCATACTTATATCGCCAAAATTTTTCATAGATGGCAGATTTTATGAATGGCTGATGTGATGACTAGCAAAAACTTTTTATCGCGTGTTCAAGTAGAATTAATGGACAACGGAAAAGATCCAAAAGGTGATCATGCAGCTAGCGAGCAAAAACCTAATAATCACAGACCTAGCAATAAAGCTGTATCTGAGATACAACAGTAATGATTAAATAGCCGCGAGGGATAGAGTTTGGTTGCTAAAAATAAGCTAATTCGCTACACAGCTACGGAAGTCGCTGATGCATTTGACAAAGAAGATGAGCTCATTAAACAAGTTCAGTCCAACCAACTCTCGCAAGTGCTATTGCTTTGGCAAGTAAAAAGTCCAACGCTCGTGCTTCCCGCGGGTAAGAAATGGCCAGTGTCTAATGAGTTAGAACATGCGTTAAATACGTCTGGCTGGAAGCTCTTTTCTCGTAAAACCGGTGGTGCCCCAGTCCCTCAGGTGCCAGGTATTATCAATCTATCCCACATTTACCACTGGCCAGAAGGCGAGCCTTACAACATCAAAAAAGCGTATCTCGATTTATGTGCGATATTAACGGTTTTCTTTAAACAGCTCGGCGTGAAAGTGGATGTTCATGCTACGCCTTATTCCTACTGCGATGGCGAGTACAACCTCAACATTGGCGGGCAAAAAGTCGTGGGAACCGCGCAGCGTGTTTTACTTAAAAAAGGCGGCGGACAAGTGGTATTGTCACAAGCATGCATTCTGATTGATGCCGACGTCGAGAAGATTGTCGAACCAGTACGAATGTGTAATCAGCTTTGCGGTCACAGCGATGATATTCGTGGTGATGTCCACACACCGCTCTTCCATCATGTATCCGACCGCCCATCGGTAGATTCGCTCTTTCAGCAATTGACGAGTGCGTTTTTAACGCATGCAAAAGCGGAGTAATGAAAGGAGCAAGCCTCCCCCACACTCCGAACAGCATTTGATAAACTAAAACTGCATACCGTGATAGCGATGTAAGAATGGGCATCGCCAACGTAAAACCATTCAATCGATCGACCAAACCAGTTATCAGTTTTGCCTGCCAAAAAGAAATGAGATCCAGTTCAAATATTTATCCGTGACGGAATTAGTTGAAGCCTGCGCGTAAAAGCCTCAGAATGTCGCACTTTTCGCACCGATTTGTTTTCGGCGCGTTGTTATCTAACTCTACAATTGAGAATCATACATATGGGTTTTACCTCGTTAGGTCTATCTGCTCCAATCCTTAAAGCTATTCAAGAGAAAGGCTACGACACCCCTTCGCCAATTCAGGCAAAAGCAATTCCTGCTATTTTGGAAGGGAAAGACGTAATGGCAGCAGCGCAGACTGGTACAGGTAAAACTGCAGGCTTTACGCTACCGATTCTTGAGCGTTTATCGAACGGCCCTCGCGTTCGTGCTAACCAAGTTCGAGCACTGATCCTAACGCCAACACGTGAGCTTGCAGCTCAGGTGCAAGAAAACGTATTTATGTACGGCCGTCATCTTCCACTAAGCAGTGCGGTGGTTTTTGGTGGTGTGAAGATCAACCCGCAAATGCAGCGTCTTCGCAAAGGTGCGGATGTGTTGGTCGCGACACCAGGCCGCCTGATGGATTTGTACAACCAAAATGCAGTGAAGTTCGACCAACTGGAAGTGCTAGTACTGGACGAAGCAGACCGCATGCTAGATATGGGCTTTATCCGTGACATTCGTAAGATCCTAGCTCTGCTACCAAAACAGCGTCAGAACCTACTTTTCTCTGCAACTTTCTCGGATGAAATCCGCGACCTTGCGAAAGGCTTGGTGAACAACCCGGTTGAGATTTCCGTTAACCCGGCAAACTCGACGGCGAGAACGGTTGAGCAAAGCATCTACCCAGCAGACGTGAAGAAGAAAGCACCGATGTTGGTTAAATTGATCAAAGACGGCGATTGGAAGCAAGTGCTGGTGTTTACGAAAACGAAACACGGCGCAAACCGTCTGGCGAAGTTCCTGATCGAACAAAATCTACCGGCTGCTGCCATCCACGGCAACAAGAGCCAAGGCGCGCGTACCAAAGCACTGGCGGATTTTAAATCGGGTGAAATTCGTGTGTTGGTCGCGACGGACATTGCTGCGCGCGGTATCGATATTCCGCAATTACCGCAAGTGGTGAACTTTGAGCTACCGAAAGTGGCAGAAGACTACGTTCACCGTATTGGTCGTACTGGCCGCGCGGGCGAAGTAGGTAAAGCGATTTCACTGGTGTGTGCGCTAGAAGCATCTGAGTTGTTTGCGATTGAACGTTTGATTCAAGAAGTACTACCACGTAAAGAGTTGGAAGGTTTTGCGCCAACCAATGTGGTGCCAGAATCTAAACTGGATACGCGCCCAATCAAACCGAAAAAACCTAAGAAGCCGAAAAAACCAAAAGCGCCAAATGCTGCAAGTGAAAATGCCCCAGCAGCCGAAAAGAAAGCAGGCAATGGTGCAAACAAACCTAAACGTCGCTTCAACGGTGGTAGCAACGGCAACAAAAACAGCACCAACCAAGGCGGTGCAGGCAAGCCTAAAGGCAACCGTGAAGGCCAAAGTCGTGCAAACAGTAAACCAGATGACCGCAAACCTAACGGCAACAAGCCAAATGGTAATAAACCGAATGGGAATAAACCAAACGGTAATAAGAGTGGCAACGCTGGTAAACCGTCTGGTAACCGCAAGCCAAACAATGCTAAGCCTGCAGGAAACAAACCGTCAGGTCAGCGCCGTAAGCCTCGTCCGCAAGCTGCAAACTAACCTGTAAACGGCCCCCGATAGCAAATACAACAAAGCCGCTGATAATCTCAGCGGCTTTGTCTTTCTTAGAACACAGTTTTCTAGAACACTGCTTTGTTAAAACAGCCTACATTAAAGGTGTGATTCGAATATCTGCGATTTGCGCTTCGTTCTTTTCACCCTCAATACCACCTGCGTAGATGTAGGTTTCATTCGATTTGAGGTAACTCATATTGAAGTGGTCCTTCAGCGCGACCTGATAGGTTTTTCCCTGCTCCAACGTCACCTCAATTGGCGTTGAGTAACGCATACCTTGGTTTTCACCAATATGGCCCATCTGCAAGTAACCTTGACCAACCACTTTACCTGCATCATCCAATACCTCTAACAATTTCACGGTGTTCGTGATGCCAGTATTAAGTTGCCCTAGGTTATTGTTGTACCAAGCATCGAACTGGTAAGTGCCCGTTACAGGGGCTGTAAACGACTCTGCACCTTTTACGATGCCACTGTCTTTACTCACCGTAACCACTGAGACATTGTCTTTGAGTGGCTGATATTCGCCATCAAGTTTGATGCGGATCTCTTCACCGACACAAACAGGTTGGCTTGGGTTAGAACGGAAGCCTTTATCGTTAATGCTTTCAGCCAAATAACAAGCAAAACCTGTTGGCGTATCGGAATAAGATTGAGCAATCACGTTCTTTTGAATCAGCTCGCCATTGCGATACAAGTTCACGTTGTACTTACTCGTCACGTCAATCGAAACCGAATTATCAACGCTTTTTACCACCAATGTTGGCTCTTGCGGAGAATAAACGCGACTATCTTCACTTGCGTACGGTTTCACACCAGAAACTAAAGTAATGCTGCTATCTACATTCACAAGCGCGCCCAATGTCACGTGGAAATGCCCCTCATCGTCCATCGTGACATTTTCAACTGGGTAGTAACCTGTGTCATCTTTGCTTACTTCAGGCAAGTCAATCGTTACCGAGTAGTTCTTTCCTTTGAAGGCAAAGTTTTCCAACGTGATTTGTTCAGACTGAGCCAACAAGTTATTGCGCACCCAACTTGTGATAAACGGCTTCACTTCCAACTTGCCCGTTTCGGTATGGATGCCGAATAGGGTCTCTACCACCATGTTCAAGTAGCCACCCACAGACCAAAGCTGACGCTGAGAGTTAATAACTGGGCCATCCATGCTTGGATCTTCACCATGATCACTATGGATGATGAATGACTTACCAGAAAGCCACTCTAAGTTTTCCATGTTGGATAAATTAGTTGCCGTACCACGAACCAACGATTGAATGGCATTGTTCGCTGCTGCCACATTTTGTGTTTGATGCGCGGCGCGCAAGCTGTACGCGGTAACAAATGGCCAAATTGCGCGATTATGGTACACAGGCACGTCCGGTTGTTGAGGGAAGTAAACCGGCACGCCAAACTCACTGTGTGGGTAATTGGCCATGATTTGTTTCGCCTGCGCATCACTTGCCACGCCACTGATGATTGCCAACGCTTCGCCCAACATATCGTATTTGTCGACCGCAATGTCTTTGCCATTGTCAAACAAATAGCTTACGTACATACCGCGTTCGGCATTCCAAAACTGATCGTTGATAGCGGTTTTTAACTGCTCAGCCCACTCGGTGTATTTGACCGCGTTGGTTGAGTCGTACTTCTCTGCCAACTTAGCCGCGAGCTGAATCGCGCGGTAGTGAACCACGTTTGTCGATAACGCTTTGCTGCTACCAATCGCATTGACATCGTTTGGCGTCCACGTTGAGTAAGTTTGCTCACGCCAATCGAGGAATGATTGCTCACCAGTGTATAAACCGGATTTCGCATCAAAAGCCGCCAGGCGATCGGCTTCAAGTGTATTACTGATCGCTTTATATGCGCGCTCTGCAAACTGGTTGTACTCTTCCCCATCCAATGCCGAAAGTAAGCGTTCTGCACCAAGCGCCCAAGTCGTACGGTCGGTACTGATTGGCCAACTGCCGCCCGTGCCCGTGTCTTGCACAATCTGCTCGCCATCGTATTGCTGATCGGTCGTGTCGCGGAAAGCAGACAATTTGAAATTCAAACCATTTTGCACGCGAGTTGGATTCATCAATGCAAGCGAAAGGTCTGCTGCGTACGCCAAATCACGCGTCCATACGTAATGCCACTTCGCGCCCGTCTCAAAAACTTCCGCTTTGATTGGGTTGTTGTAGTTGTAATTGCCGTCTTTGATTTCAGAAACGGCAAGCTGGTCTAGCTCTTTCATCGTCAATGCAAACAACGCGTCAAACGCGACATCACCCGACACCACTCGCGGTCCTGTTTGTTCATTGATCACTAAGCCTTGGTCGAGCGCATCACGCAATTCTGTCGTCGTTGAAATACCAAATTCACGCAGCTCAGCTTTAGGATCTTTCACCGAGAAAATCACGGTATCACTCGAGTCATCGTAATTGGCGAACAGTTTCACTTCTTTGCTCTGATGCCCTTCATGCACCATTGCAGGGTCGAGAATCGCATCAGAGTAGTATTTTTCCGCTTCTTCTTGCGTTGCTTTCGTCACAGTCATTGTCGCGCGACTTTCATCGGCAAAGCTCACAGAAAACTTGTAATACCCTTTGTCTTCAAACGTGATCTCAGAGTTGCAGTCATCGTTCATACACGCTTCATTCGTGTCTGGTTTTGGCAGGTACTCCTGAGCTTTATCGAACGCCGCGGGCTCCTCAAAATAGGTGTATTGGATCTGCCAACCCGGATCAGCAATCTTGAACTGATTGCTACCTCGAGCGACGCGCAGTACGGTTTCGTACTCGTTATTACCCAAATAGTTTAGCTTGGCATGCTCTGCCGTGCCCCAATCCCCATTTAAACCACGTAAATATAAGTCGGCTGAAATAATTGGTTTGTCGACCGGCACAGGCGCATCAGAGGAATCTGACCCACATCCAGCAAGACCAATACAAGACGCGACAGCAAGCGCAATAAAACTCGGTTTCATGTTCATCCCTTAGATTGTTGTTTTGGCGACAGTCTAAAGAACACCTTTTTGAGGGGAAAATAGGAAGTCAGGAGCGAGCTATAGATAACATCTATACGTCAGACCCCAACAGTGATGTAGATCTATGAAATGCGCATAATTTCAATCAAATGAGATTACAGATTTGTGATTTATAAATGAAATTGTGCAAAATACCCCTCGTTCTTAGAGGGGAAAGAAAATGGACAAATCTCTGCAGCAATTTTTACTGGTTGCACGCTGCCAAAGCATCAGCGCTGCGGCAAGAATGGGAGGGTTAAGCCAGCCAACGGTAACAAGCAATTTAAAGAAGCTGGAAGAGAATCTCGGCGTGACGCTGTTTGAACGTCATCCTAATGGCATGGTGTTGACCGAATACGGACGCATCCTCTATCGCCATAGCAACGCGATGCAGCATGAATACAACCAAATGATGCAAAGCATTGATGAACGGAAACAGTATCAAGTCGGAAAAATTAAAATGGGTACTGGCGATGCGTGGTGGCCGCTGTTCGTCAAAAAAGCACTCAATGAACATCTGAGCAAGCAGCCATCGGCATCTACGCACGTCGAATTTGGCAACCACTTAGGCTTGATGGATTCATTAATCAGCGAACAGATTGAATTCTTCATCGGCCACGAGATTGTCGGCTTGTCGTCTAAATGTGATGTTACGTTTATTCCGCTATTTCAAACGGTTGATGCCTATTTTGTTTCCCCAAACCACCCACTTCTAGGGAAAACCGTCACCGAAGATATGCTGCACGAATACCCCGCTCTTTCGGTCACTTATGACGCGAAGAAATTCGCTCACGTCATCGATAACCCAATCCCGAAGCAAAATGAACGCGAAAGGCAGCAACTGGATGACAGACCGACTTACGAAGTGGATTCTCTGCTCGCCAGTATTGATGTACTGAAAGAAAGCGTCGCGGTGATGTCTTATACCGGCCACCTCAAACCGTATTTGGAATCCTTTGGCTTACGATGCTTAACCATGGAAAACGAACCAAACCCTGGCACCGTCGGGATTTATCGCCACCGCCGAGAAACCTCTGAATCGCATCTAGATCTGATTGCTAGCATCACTCAGCGCGCTAAATTGCTCAACTAGAAAGTCCAAAAACAGGCGAACTCTTTTCGGTTGATATTGGCGGCTTTGATAAATGACATGTAGATCCGCTTCAGCGCCTTGCGAAAAGGCGCTGAAGTTTTTCATATACCCATCCAAAACCGTTACTAAACGTTGTTTTTTGAGGTCTTGCTGAATATCTAAAATCGATTTCAATGCAATCCCCGCACCGTCCAACGCCCATTGTCGAATCACTTCACCATCATCAGAAAATCGCTTTGGCGTGACCGTGATCGATTGGTGAGACTCTTCATCTTTAAAGTGCCACGTTTTTAATTCTTCATTGCTGCGCACCATGGCTAAGCAGCGATGATCCGCGAGATCTTGTGGACAGTTTGGGACACCTTGCTTCGACAAATAGTCAGGTGATGCGCACAGCACGCGTTGACTCGACGCCAGCCTGCGCGAAATGAGATTGCTGTCCGCTAACTCGCCATAACGAATCACCAAATCGAGCCCCGATTCAGCCAAGTTCGATAAATTGTCATTAAGATAAAGATAAGGCGTCACATCCGGATATTGCTCAGAAAAAGCCGACACCATCGGCTTAATAATTTGTTTGCCAATATCTCGTGGAGCTGAAATTTTCAACGTTCCGCGCACTTGCGAAATACCCGTTTGCAGCAAGTTTTCCGTCTCTTTCACGCTATCAATGATGTTCAGACAAGCTTGATGGTACATTGCCCCTGCGTCCGTGAGTGATACGTGGCGTGTGCTTCGGTTGAGCAGCTTTACGCCATAGCGTTCTTCTATCGCTTGCAGCCTTGCCGTTACCGTCGCCGGAGACAAACCTAACTCCCTTCCCGCCGCTGCCAGACCTTGATGTTTAACGATGCTGACAAACAACGTCATATCCGAAAACTTATCCACCTTCGCGCCCTTATTATTTGGAAAAACTGAATAATCAATTCAGATATAACCCAATTATCAAATTAAGTCGAATCCATATACTGACCCTATCGACATTGTTTAGACCCAGAACGTTATGTGACAGGGCAAAGTTAAACGCCGTAACGCTGTTCAACGCACAACAACACGCCCTGCCCAGCCAAGAGATAGGAAACAAAAATGAAACTGTACATTTATGAACATTGCCCCTTTAGCGCCCGCGTCCGTTTTGTTGCAGGCATGCTGAATATTCAGCTCGATGTCATCAACATTGCTTATGACGACGAGAGCACCACCACAAACCTCATCGGCGCAAAACAAGTTCCTCTTTTGATCAAAGACGATGGTGAAGCCATGGCGGAAAGCTTAGACATCATCAACTACTTCCTTGAATTGGCATCTTCCAATGAAAGCAGCCAACCCTCAGCACCGGTTTTAGACTGGCAAAAACAAGCGTTTTTACCGCTACAAAAAGTCGGGTATCCGCGTTGGTCAAACATGACGTTACCGGAATTTGCAACAGAAACCGCTAAACAAGCATGGCGTGCAAAAAAAGAAACCGAAGCGTTAAATTTTGAAGCCTTGATTAACGATACACCTGCGATTGCGAAAGAAGTCGCCGCTTTGATAGAACAAACCAAACCCTTGCTCAACCTAAGTTCAGAAAAGCAAACGTCACTGGTTGATCAGGCCATTATGTTCTCCATTCTACGCGGTTTTTTCAGTGCGCCCGAAGTGCAATGGGATCCAGCCGTACTTCACTGGATGGCAACCGCTCGTAAAGCGACCAACGTGCCAGTACTTATCTGAGGAGCGCAACATGAAACAAAGAACAAATAAGCTGTTTGAACCAGCTCAACTGAAAGCGTTGTCACTACAAAACCGTATTGTCATGGCACCAATGACTCGCGCACGCACCACTCAGCCGGGCAACATCCCGAATGAGATGATGGCAACGTATTATCAACAGCGCGCTTCTGCCGGGCTGATCATTTCCGAAGCCACGCAAATTTCGGACGATTCTCAAGGCTATTCGTTCACCCCTGGCGTTTACACCGATGCGCAAGTGGCGGGCTGGCAGGGTGTGACCCAAGCGGTCAAATCACAAGGCTCAGCGATGTTTTGTCAGCTATGGCATGTGGGCAGAGTGTCTCACCCAACATTCCAAAATGGTGAACAGCCTATCGCACCATCTGCGCTCGCTCCGGTAGAGACGCAAGTTTGGATTGCAGATGAACAAGGCAACGGCAATATGGTCGATTGTGTTGAGCCTCGCGCCATGACACAAGCGGATATCAACCGAGTTGTCGGTGATTTCGCGAACGCAGCCAAACGCGCCATTGAATCGGGTTTTGATGGTGTAGAAATCCACGGCGGGAATGGGTATCTGATCGATCAGTTCTTAAGAACCAACTCAAACCATCGAATAGACAACTACGGCGGTTCACGAGAAAATCGTATCCGTTTTCTTATCGAAGTAGTGGATGCAGTTATCGCCGCTATTGGTGCGCATCGAGTTGGGGTGAGATTGGCACCATTCATTACGTTTAAAGATATGGACTGCCCAGATATCGTGCAAACGATCCTAGAGGCATCAAAACAGCTACAGGAGCGCGACATTGCCTACTTGCACTTGTCCGAGGCCGATTGGGCCGATGCACCAACGATTCCCGAGACGTTTCGAATCGAACTTAGAAAGCGCTTTCGCAACGCTATCATTGTCGCAGGTCGCTACAATCCTCAACGAGCAAACGAAGTGTTAGAGAAAGGCTACGCGGATCTTGTCGCATTCGGACGGCCATTCGTAGCAAACCCAGACTTAGTCTCTCGCTTGCAACATCACCATCCGTTGGCAGAACTCGATGGCTCAACGTTGTTTGGCGGAAACGAACGAGGCTACACCGATTACCCTGCTCTGCAACAGGAATGCGCAGAACAGGCCTAACAAAAAAGCCCCAACCTAGCTGCTACGGTTGGGGCTGTCACCAAACTAAAATTGGTTTTAGCTAGCTAAATCTGGCTAAGAGTTAAATCACTTCTAACGCGCCGCTGCGCCAAGGTTCGATAACCACTTTGATGTGGTCGTTGGGAGTCATTAACTGTCTAAACGCATCTTCCACACCATCGATCCCTACTTTGGCAGTGAGCATTTTCTGCCAAGGCAACTTATGTTCGGCAATCGCTTGTAGGCATTGCTCAAACTCGTGCGGTTGGTAGTAGTAAGAGAATCTCAAGTCGAGCTCTTTTACCGTCGCGTACGCGTAGTTAATGATTGCGGGTGTCGTATGGATACCCGAGATGACGATTCGCGCTCGGGCAGGAGCGCGGCGCAGAAAATCGTCAATCAAGGTATGCTTGCCAACACACTCATAAATGACCAGGCGTGAATTCATCGCGTACTGTGCCCCGACGGCGATCTCGTCTTCCTTGGTCGAGTTGATCAATCGATTTGCGCCAAACTCGCTGGCAAGTTGCAGCTTTTCTTCCTGAAGATCGACCGCAAGAATATTGCTGACGCCACGTTGTTTCAGTGCAGCAATCACCGCCAGCCCTATAGGGCCGCAACCGACAACCAGCGCTGTTTCTTCCGTTTCGATTTCACTGCGGTTGACCGCGTGCAAACCGACCGCTAGTGGTTCGGTTAATGCCGCCGCCTCAGACGGCATTCCGTCTGGCACAGGTAGCAATAACGCTTCATCAAGCAGGAAATACTCAGAGTAAGCGCCATAAGTACCCGGAGTAACACCAACGCCCGCGCCATTTTGGCTGAGCAACATCGGCACTGAGGTGACTCGGCTACCAACGGACAACGTTTGCTGCGTATCGGCACCGTATTCGATAATTTCCGCGCAGAACTCATGCCCCAACATCACTTGAGCGTGCTCACCGGCTTCATCAGGCATCAACCCGAGCTGGTGGAATACATCAAATACCTCATCCGCGTGTCGAGTAATGTGAAGGTCGGAGCCACAAATGCCACAAGCTAGACTACGAACCAACACTTGTCCCGCTGCAGGTTTGGGGATTTCGACTTGCTTCAGGCGGACACTACCTTCCTGCATTATGATACTGTTCATCTGTTGCATGGGGTTACTCCGCTAGCTCATCGCTTAGGCCAGCAATCGCACCCGGTTTGATGTAGCGCGCAGTGAAGCCTTGTGCTTTCGCTGTTGCAATAACAACTTGCTCAATCCAACCTGCATCCATGATGTTGATGAAGTTACCCTCGTCGTCAAAGTTAATGTTCGCACCTTGGATCACCATAAAGCCATCTGCACCACCCGACTCTTCTGGACAGTGAAAGGTATGAATCGAACCACCTGGCTCATACAAATAACTACCAGCGGTTTGGACTTGGTTTGGGTATTCAATGTAGTGCCAAGCGCCACTCAGTGTATAGAAATGCACCACACCAGTGTGGAAGTGCTTAGGTAAAGTCACGCCCGGTTTGAACTTGGCGCGTATCACCCAAGTTCCGTTTTCTGGATCAAGAAACAGGGGATAAACATCCACACCCGGTAATGCGTCTTTGATGATCGACTCTTCATTGGTATTAAGAGTTAATAAGAAATCTTGGTGCTGAATAACTTCTGGTAATGACATAACTTACATCCTCGCTGTTGCTGTAATGTGGCGTACTCGCCTATCCCATAAGTGGGTACTTAAAATTCTCGAAACCGTCAGATGCGCTGATGGTACAACCGTTGATACAGTTGGCTTTCTCGCTGACCAGAAACGCCACCACATCAGCAATCTCTTCTGGTTGTGTGAAGTTTTGACGCATCTGTTCTTTGCGGATGTGGTCCCACAGGCCAATCTCTTCGTATTGCCTTAACATCGGAGTATCAACGCGTCCCGGAGCGACAGCGCAAACACGAATACCCAATGGTGCGAGTTCTAATGCGGCGCATTTGGTCATCATATCGACTGCGGCTTTACTGACGTTGTAGGTAAAGGTCATCTCAGACGCCATTCGTGCGTAAACAGAAGAAGTATTGAGGATCACGCCCGGCGTGCCTTGCGCTTGGAATTGTCTTCCAGAGGCAAGAATGCCGTAGTAGACGCCATTTTGGTTGACCTTAGAGATCGGCTCAAAATCGGCAATTGGGTCGTGGTCAAGCAGAGGTTTCGGTGCACCGATGCCCGCGTTGTTGACCATGATGTCAAGTGAGCCAAATAGTTCGACCGCGTACTTCACCATGGCTTCGACTTGTTGGTAATCGGTGACGTCCGCAACAAAGGTTTCCAACTGCTTAGGGGCAAAACTTGCGTACATTTGCAGTGATTGCTCTGAAATATCGACAGCAAGCACTTTGGCTCCTTGCTCTCTTAGCTTTGCAATAATAGCTTGCCCAATTCCACCCGCAGCGCCAGTCACGATGGCAGTTTTATTGATAAGTTCCATACAGCTTCTCATCCATGCGTTGTTGTTATCGAAATGTAACTTAGATCAACTCACTGGCACTCACTTGACCTTTTACGAAGTAAATTTGATATATTGCGATTTACAACCTGTTAACATTTTAAAATCGAGACATGTATATCGTACGAAGTGGCGCTGCTGATAAATTTGATAGCTTGGTTTCCGAACTGGGGCAGAATCCGCAAGAGATAATGGCCGCTGTTGGCCTGTCTGCGGCGCAGTTTCGCAATCCCGATACGTATCTCGCCTACCCTAGGCTGGCTGAATTGCTGGAGGAAGCGGCTGCTCGTTGTCAGCAACCGCTGTTTGGCGTGTTGCTCGCCGAGCGTCAAAACCTACAGAGCTTGGGAGACTTACCAATGCTGGTTTCCCGGGCGCAAACGGTCGGTGAAGCCTTGGCGCGGGTGAATGATTTTCTCTATCTGCATTCGTCAGGGGTCACTCTCAACATGACGCCACAAGATGATTGGGTACGGTTGTCGCTCAATATTGATGTGCACAGCGAACGAGGTATCGCGCAGTTGATGCAGCTCAGTGTGTCGCATCTGGCGATGTTTATTGCCAGTCTGCTTGATATTGAAGCAAGTCACTTCGCGCTACATTTGACTCAACACGCAACATTGGAAGTAGAAAAAAGCAAGTTTGCCCAGCAGAACAAACTGCGTTTCGGTGATAAGTTTGACGGTATCCTACTTAAAGCGACTCTGCTTAACGCTAAGAACCACCAAGATGAAGACGCACTAGAGCGCCATTTTCAACAGCACCTCAAAGAGCTGCAAACCCGTTACCCCAACAATCTCAGTGACCAAGCAGCAAACATGATTGGCCGTCTGCTCTCAACCGGAGAATGCAGCGTTGAGCGCGTTGCAAGAGCATTGGACCTGCATCCGAGAATGCTGCAAAACAAGCTGAAACAACAGGGCACAAATTATCGGCAGCTTTTACAACAAGTGCGTCAGGATTTCGCCGAACAGCGATTGCATGAGAATATTCAGAGTATTACCGATATCGCGTTGCAACTGGGCTATGCAGAAACTGCGGTATTCAGCCGTCATTTTCGTCGCTGGACGGGAAAATCGCCAAGGCAATGGCGACAAGAAAAAACTCAGTTACAAACGTTTAAGCCCATCAGTTAAAAGCATAAATAACCTATCGTTCAAACCAAAAAGTGTGAGGTGGGAGGGTTGGTATCGAGAATTTCAGCAATCACAGATAACCCGTGTTTGATGTAGCCTCGGTTTGTTTCTGCTCCCAAGCTGATTCGCACGTAAGGCATTGGCTGATTAGTATCGAGAACAAACGGTTTATATCCAGTGATCTGCACCCCTGAACGCTTAGCCGAAGCAACCAGATCATCGCTATTCCACTGCTCGGGTAGTCTCAACCAAATGTGCTGTCCATTCGGGTGCGAGCTATAAACATGCCCTTCTAAAGCGGCTTTTGCTATTCGCTGTCGCTTAGCAAACTCATTGACTTGAAAGCGAATAAGTCGATTTAACGTACCGTTCTCGATCCACAAATGAGCGACTTCAAATGGTAATGGAGTCGCAGACCAACTCGTTGCCGCTAAACGACCAATCGCGTGCTGCAAAAAATGACGTGGGACCGTCAGATAGCCAGTGCGCATGCCTGGCGCTACAACTTTGGTTAAACTGGTGACATAGAAAGCTTGTTCGGGTAACAATGTGGCAAGGGGTGGGACACGGTTAGGTTCTAGTGCTCCATACACGTCATCTTCAATGACATAGATGTCGTATTGCTGTGCAATATTCGCTATCGCCTCTCGGCGTTCAACATCCATATGCGCACTAGTCGGGTTAGCCATGCTCGGTGTGCAACACAATACCTTGATTGGTTTGTGTTTACATGCCCATTCAAATGCATCCGGCGTTATACCAAACTCATCCATTTCAAGTGGTTGCAACTTAAATCCAAGCATTCTCGAGCGAGAGATCAAGCCATGATCAACCAAGTGACCACAAGCAACTAAATCACCGTGTTCAACAACTGTGCTTAAAGCCAACGTTAAACCATGGCATGCTCCATTTGTGAGTAATATTTGATCGGCACCCACATCCAACCCTTGGCTACTTAGAAATCGTGCTCCTGACTCAATATGATGAGGCTGACCTGTTACCGGCTTTGCTTTACTGATCAAACCACGATTGTTTGTTTGCCCAGCAATCTCCATTAACGCCTGATTAAAAAGCGTAATGTGGCGATCGGTCACCACTGGATGTGCAATCGACATATCAATTTCATCCGGCGTTTCTTTCATCTCTTGTGTCAGCATGAACTCCGTGTCCGTACTTTCATCCACAAAACCTGATTTGACAAAAGTACCATTCCCAACCCAAGACTCGATCGCCCCTTTTTTCTCTGCATAACCATATGCATGGCTCACCGTTTGTACGCTGACGCCAATTTGCTCTGCAAACTCACGATGTGTGGGTAATCGAGTTCCCGGTTTTAGATAACCACTGCGGACACATTCGACAAGATAGTTACCAATGGAGATGTATTTAGCGGTGCCTGGCCGAATGATCGGGTTCAAAGAAATTGTCATGACACAATATTTTAATTGATTCATTTTTAACACTCATTGTAACTTCCATTTAACAAATGGCGAACTTTAACTCACAAAACGAGGTGAAATGCACAAAAATAAACCACAATTGTAATGATTGACATGAAATGTATGGGTTAAACAAACATGTTAAACAGCATCGTTTAATCCAAATACAACCCCAGAGGTAAATTGCAATCATTTTTAACGCAGATCTGGCTAGCTGGTAGAAGGTAGAAATACCTCAGCGTCTCCGAAGGCCCATAAGGCGTCGGATTTCTAACAAGGAGAAAATATGAGAGGCGTTGCTTTGCATTTTACACTGGATGAGTTCCAGGATCGGTTAACGAAAGTTCGGCAATCGATGGAAGAAAGAGAATTGGATGTCCTTATCATTCATGACCCTTCTAACATGGCGTGGCTGACAGGCTATGATGGGTGGTCTTTTTACGTGCCACAATGTGTCGTTGTTGGTCCATCTGATGAGCCAGTTTGGTTTGGACGCTGCCAAGATGCCAACGGAGCATACAGGACTGCGTATATGTCGGCAGAAAACATCACCTACTATCCAGACCATTATGTAATGAATCCGCCGCTACACCCGATGGATTTCCTGGTCGAAGCCGTACTGGCTCCGCGCCTTTGGGATCGTGGTCGTATCGGTGTAGAAAAAGATAACTATTACTTTAGCGCCACCGCTTACGAATCACTCACTACGCACCTACCGAATGCTCAACTTCTCGATGCAACCGGACTAGTCAACTGGTGCCGCGCCGTTAAATCCGATCAAGAACTGGCATACATGTACCGTGCCGCTCGCATTGTTGAAAACATGCACCGTGTCGCGTTCGACATGATTGAACCAGGATTACCGAAACACCACCTTGTTGCCGAGATTAACCGTCAAGCAGTGCTCGGGCATGAAGACCACTTTGGCGATTACACCGCGATTGTGCCGCTTTTGCCATCAGGTTCTGATGCTTCCGCACCTCACCTGACTTGGGATGACAGACCCTTCAAGAAAGGCGAAGGGACGTTTTTTGAAATTGCAGGGGCGCACCGCCGTTACCATTGTCCACTCTCTCGCACTATTTTTCTTGGCGAGCCTGACGACAAGTTTAAACGAGCCGACGAAGCCCTAACTTTAGGGCTTGAAGCAGGCTTGAAAGTGGCAAAGCCCGGAAATACCTGCGCCGACATCGCCAATGCACTAAACCAGGTTCTCGATAAAGCGGGATTCTCACGCGAAGGCGCCCGTTGTGGCTATCCAATAGGTTTGAGCTACCCGCCAGATTGGGGGGAACGAACCATGAGTTTGCGAGACACCGATAAAACCATCTTGAGAGAAGGCATGACATTCCATTTTATGCCAGGGCTGTGGTTCAAAGATTGGGGGTTAGAAACAACGGAAAGTATCGTCATTACCCATGATGGAGCAAAAACATTGTGTGACTTTCCACGCCACTTATTTGTTAAACACTAATTTTTCAAACCTCAAGCTCTGTTGAGCTAGGTCTGAGAACTAAAAGGACTTGATATGCAAAAAAGCTCGATCACAGCCACCATAGACTTTGACCGAGAAGGTGTACAGCACGGCTTTTTAACGCTGCCCTATTCACATGACGACTCCGCCTGGGGCAGTATTATGATACCTATCACCGTGATCAAAAATGGTCACGGACCAACCGCACTGCTTACTGGCGGTAATCACGGAGACGAATACGAAGGCATCACCAGCCTGCTAAAATTGACGAACTCGCTTCAGGCAGATCAAATCCAAGGTCGTGTCATTATTGTACCCATGATGAACTTACCTGCGGTACAAAATGCCTCACGTACGTCGTTTATCGATAAGGGGAATTTAAATCGCAGCTTTCCCGGCAACCCCATAGGCACAGTGACCGAGAAAATTGCGGATTATTTTACTCGTTACCTAGTTCCTAAGTGCGATTTTGCGTTAGACATTCACTCAGGTGGTAAAACGTTAGATATCGTGCCGTTCGCCGCTGCCCATCGTCTCGACAATCTCGATCAAGAAGAAGCCTGCATATTAGGTGCAAAACTGTTTGGCGCACCTTACACCATGATCTTGCTCGAAATGGACGCCACTAGCCTGTATGACACTGCCGTGGAGTCTCAGGGAAAAATCTTTGTTACCACCGAACTCAGAGGAGGCGGAACCAGCACTCCAGAAACCATCGCTTATTCCGACCGTGGCATTCGCAACTTCTTGCGCTTCTCAGGCAACTTGCCCGGTGACTACGAACAACCAACCCAACCAACTAAGTTATTAGATATGCCTGATGCAAGTTGTTATGTGCAAAGCCAACACCACGGCATCACAGAATACTTATTTGATCTTGGCGATACCGTCAAAAAGGGCGATGTATTAGTGAGAATCTTCTCGACCGAGCGCACAGGTACCGCCCCCGTTGAGTACAAGTCACAGCGCAATGGTATTTTCGCGGCACGTCGTTTTCCTGCTATGGTGAATATCGGTGACACTATCGCAGTTATAGCCGAAGACTGCGGCGAGATAGGCTGATTGAAAAGCCAACTAAAGAAATCAAAACAAATGGCATACCAGAAGCAAACTGGAAAGCACCTTATAACAGCGACCAGTCATCAGCCTTTCATGAAATGATTAGTATTCAACAGGGAGACTCATAATGCGCCTCGATCGCTACGACGTAAAAATTCTACAAATACTTCATGATAATGGTCGTATCACCAAATCTCACCTTGCCGAGGCCATCAACCTATCCGTGAGCCCTTGCTGGGAGCGTGTCAAAAAACTGGAAGAAGCAGGCATCATTGAAGGCTACGGAGCAAAAGTAAATACCGATATTTTGTTCAAACGAACGTCGGTTATGGTTGAAGTTACACTCAAAGAACACAACGCCCAAGCGTTCAAACGCTTCGAGCAACTGGTTCAACATTCACCAGAAGTCACTGATTGCTATGCCACGGGCGGTGGTATCGATTACATCCTTAAAATTCAGTCGGAAGATATCGACCAATATCAGCGGCTTATCGACAACTGGTTAGACTCAGATGTGGGCATTGAGCGCTACTTTACTTACATTGTGACAAAAACAATCAAACGTGATGCGGGCACATTCGAAGTAAACCAAAACGCTTTGTTATAAAAGGGAAAATGCGCATCAGGCGTGAACAGAAAAAACACCATATTTAACGGCACTAAAAAGAAAGTTCTGACGTTTTAAACCTCGGTATCAGAAATTATTTCGGTCACTTCTCCATTACAGTTTCATTATGGACAACGATGCTGGGAGAAGGACTCATGACAGCACTGCACAGCTTACACGCTGAAGAATTAAAAGCCTCGCACGACATGATGGCGATAATGAAAGACGTACGTTTGGTGAGAGGTTTAGCGTACGTAAATGGCAAATGGGTAAGTGGTGATCAATTTCATCCGGTGGATAATCCAGCAGATGGCACGGTCATCGGTTACATCACTAAGCTATCTCAGCAACAACTCTATCAAGCGATTGATGAAGCCGACCAAGCCTTTCGTCAATGGCGAAAAATGCAAGCAGAAGAACGCGCTGAAATTCTCATGCGTTGGCACGACCTGATTCTAGAATCAAAGCAAGATCTTGCTCATTTGATGGTGATGGAGCAAGGAAAAACACTAGGTGATGCTGTAGGTGAGATTGACTACGGCGCATCCTTTGTTCGTTGGTTTGCCGAAGAAGCACGCCGCTGTTATGGCGAAACCATCCCAAGTCATATTCCGAATGCGCAGCTATCAACGGTGCGCGAGCCAATTGGTGTCGCAGCACTGATTACGCCTTGGAACTTTCCTAATGCCATGATCACACGCAAAGCCGCTGCCGCACTAGCAATAGGCTGTCCGGTGATCATTAAGCCCGCCAGTGAAACGCCTTTTTCTGCGTTAGCGTTGGCAGAGTTAGCAGACCGAGCTGGCTTTCCACCTGGTGTATTTAACGTGATCACTGGCGATGCGGTGATGGTGTCACAAACCTTGTGCCACTCCGATAAAGTCAAAGCGCTCTCGTTCACAGGCTCAACTCGAGTAGGCAAACTATTGCTACGCGACGCGGCACAAACCGTGAAGAAGTGCAGTATGGAGCTCGGTGGTAACGCCCCTTTCATCGTGCTGCCAGATATGGATGTCGAGCAAGCAGCCAAAGCCGCCGTGGATGCGAAGTTTCAAACCGCAGGACAAGACTGCTTGGCCGCAAACCGTATTTTCGTCCCTGACGATAAGTACGAAGCGTTTTTGGAAGCGTTTGCCAAAGAAATGAGCCACATCGTTTTGGGCAATGGCTTAGACGAAAAAACCACCATGGGACCACTTATTAATCGCACTGCGGTGGATAAAGCGCATGATTTGGTACGTGACGCGCTCGACAAAGGCGCGCGATTGGTAGCGGGATACCACCAGCCCGTACCAGGCGAAAACTTCTTCGCGCCGACATTGCTAGCCGATGTCACCCCTGAAATGGCGGTGTATCGCGAAGAGAATTTTTGTCCTGTGGCAGGCGTATTGCCTTACCAAGACTTAGATACCGTGATTGAAATGAGCAACGACACTGAGTACGGCTTAGCTGCCTATGTTTATGGTCACGATATTCACCAAATTTGGCACTGCATGCGCGGTTTGGAGTTTGGCATGGTGAGCGTGAACTCCGTCAAAATGACAGGGCACCCTATCCCATTCGGCGGCGTGAAACAGTCTGGTCTTGGACGAGAAGGAAGCCGTCACGGATTTGAAGAATACAGCGAAATCAAATACTGCTGCTTAGGCGCTTTACCAACCGTCAGTGGCAGTTGAGACACGAAATATGGATATCCAATTATTCGAGGAGAAGGATCATGAGTAACAAAACCCAACAACTTTTAGAGATCGATCGTCAGAGAGTATTTCATGCCTCAACCCACCTGAAGCAGTATGCGGCCGGGGAGCTTCCGGGAAGAATTATCTCGAGCGGAAGCGGAATACGCATCACCGATTCAGAAGGCATCGAGCTGATAGACGGCTTTGCCGGGTTGTATTGTGTAAACATTGGCTATGGCAGGACCGAAATGGCCGATGCGATTTATGAGCAAGCCAAAGAACTGGCGTACTACCACACGTACGTCGGTCATACGAACGAAGCGCTCGTGACACTGTCAGATCGCATCATCAAAATGGCGCCAGAAGGCATGAGCAAAGTTTACTACGGCATGTCAGGCAGCGACGCGAACGAAACTCAACTTAAGTTGGTATGGTATTACAACAATGCTCGTGGTCTACCAGAGAAGAAAAAAATCATTTCGCGTGACCGCGGCTACCATGGTTCAAGTATCGCGTCCGGTTCAATGACAGGTTTGCCGCTGTTCCACGCCCATTTTGATTTACCACTTGAGCGTATCAAACACACCATCGCGCCATATTATTATCGCCGTGAAGACGAGAGTATGTCTGAGCTCGAATTCTCTCAATATTGCGCAGATCAACTCGAAGCGATGATCTTGGAAGAAGGCCCAGAAACGGTAGCAGCAATGATTGCAGAACCAGTGCTCGGTACTGGCGGTATTGTGCCACCACCAGCAGGGTACTGGCAGGCGATTCGCAAAGTGCTCGACAAATACGATGTACTCTTGATTGCGGATGAAGTGGTGTGTGGCTTTGGTCGCCTCGGCTCCGATTTTGGCTCACTGCACTACGACATGAAACCAGATCTCATCACGGTAGCGAAAGGGTTAACCTCAGCGTATCAACCGCTGTCTGGCGTGATCGTCGGTGAACGAGTTTGGAGTGTGCTAGAAAACGGCACCGACCAATGGGGCGCTATCGGACACGGTTATACCTACTCTGGTCACCCAATGGGAGCGGCAGCCGCGAACTGCAACCTCGATATCATTGAACGTGAAGGCTTGGTAAAAAACGCGGCCGAAGTCGGCGCTTACTTGCAGCAACGCATGGCGGAGACGTTTAGCGATCATCCATTGGTCGGTGATACTCGTGGCGTTGGCTTGTTGCATGCGTTGGAGTTTTCTTCAGACAAGCTCCGCCGTGCACACTTTGATCCAAACTTGAAAGTAGGCCCGCAAATCGCGGCGGCCTGTTTAGAGCAAGGCTTAATCGCTCGCGCCATGCCACATGGTGACATCCTCGGATTTGCTCCACCGCTTATCGCGAACCGTAACGATATAGACACCATTGTCGACAAAGCGCATCAAGCGGTAAACAAAGTGATGGATAACCTCGTCACATCTAAACAGTGGCAGCCATAACCCACCTAGATTTCAGTAACGCTCGCGGGCTTTGGAGAAGGCCCGCTTTGCACTTTCCTTATAGAGATAGCAAGCCAACCAAACATTTTAGACCCATAGAAAGCACTATTATTTACTACAAGTGGCAATAGTGGGTAAAATGCCCAAAATTGCGCACTAACTGGATAAAACATGGCAAAACTTACCCTTCAAGAACAAATGCTGAAAGCTGGCTTAGTTAATGAAAAGAAACTAAAGAAAGCGAAGAAAGGCTCTAAAAAATCACGCGTTCAAGCACGCGAAGTAAAAGCGGCGGTTGAAGAGAATAAACGCCAACAGTTAGAGCGTGATAAACAATTGAGCGAGCAACAAAATGCTGAGCGATTAAATAAAGAGATCAAAGCGCAGATCAATCAATTGATTGAGATGAACAAGATCGACTTAAAAGATGGCGACATCAAATACAACTTCACTCACGGTACGCTAGTGAAATCACTTTATGTAGATTCACTTATCCGCGAGCAGTTGATCAAAGGTATTTTGGCAATCGCAATTGTTGGTGAAAGCTATGTTGTCATTCCACGTGGAGTAGCGAATAAAATTACTCAACGTGATGAGTCCGTCATCATCGAACAAAAAGAACCTGAATCGGACATTCCAGCAGAAGACGATCCATACGCAGATTTCGTCGTGCCTGACGATTTGATGTGGTAACAATAAATAATCGATGCATCAACTAAAAGAGCCGCTGATGTAACATCAGCGGCTCTTTTTATAGAAAAATAATCTACGGAGATGATGTGTTGTTATTGCTTACTTAGTAGCAAATTCGCACCTGATGCGGCTAAAAACAACGAACATCCGCGATTGAAACGTTTCGCCATTTTGGGATTTGAAAACCAGTGTCTCAAGTACAAACCAAAGATGGCATAGATTGAAATGGCGACCATTTCTAATATCAAAAACGTGGAGCCAAGGGCAAAAAACTGCTCTTGAACGTTGGCATTGGCATCAACAAATTGCGGCAAGAATGCAGTAAAAATAAGTATCGCTTTCGGGTTGCCAGCAGCAAGCGTAAATTCTTGCTTCGCAAGTCCTGCGTAATTGCGCGAATTGTCCAAGTCAGAGATCGGGCTGGACTCTGAACGCCAAAGGTTAAACGCAATCCACAGTAGATACAGCGCCCCTACCAGCTTTATTGCCAAAAATAGCATTTCTGACGTATACAAAATCACAGCCAGACCTGATGCAGACAACGCAATCATTGCTGAAAAAGCGGCAATTCTGCCTAAACTAGCCGTAAACGCGGCCCTAAAGCCGTAACAACGAGCATTATTCATTGCCAATAAATTGTTTGGGCCTGGAGCCATATTTAGAGCAAAGCAAGCAGGGATAAAAAGGAGAAGCTGCCAAATATCCATAATAAAATGGTCTTAGTGAGTGATTTTGATCGGTACCCTAACATCTGTTAATAAAGTGAGTAAACCACAAACCGATCTTAAAGCAACTCAGCATCAAATCGTGCCGTGCGAGCTTGAACTAACGTGCAGTTCGTTTCAGCCATCAGCTCCGCTAAGGTGATGTTTGGGTTTTGTCTCACCAAACGTATCAACTTCACGTCCAAAGGTTCCAATTTGTCTTGGTGAGCAAGTAGAGCTTGTTCGATTTTGTTGATCGCAAATCGCATCGTCTCTGCTTCTTCGTTTTTGAGAAGCTCTAAAAACGCTTTTACATCCAAAGCCTCGCCTGAGATTTGCCAGTGACGAGATCGTCTAATTCTCTTAAGATCGCACTGTTTTTCTGCTGCGAGTGTTTTCGCTCGCTTGGCATGGTCGCCCCCAATACGGTGAATCAAGGATGGGAGCGAAATCGTAATCTTCGTTTCTTTCATGGCCTTTTCTTTCATCGTCTTAGCCCTCAACCACCGACACATTCTCGCCAACCCAAGCCAACAACTGTTTTGCCGCTTTGGATAACACCTGATTTTGACGCACGATGTAGCCGAAATCAGTGTTTGGAAAACTTGGCAAAGGCGTAACTTCACGAGAAAGCTTTAATCTCGGATCGAGCGAGAAATCCGGCACAATAGCAGTCCCAAATCCCGCTTCCGCCCAGTCGATTTGTGCTTCCACACTGCCCACTTCCATCACGCGATGCTTAGGCAGATTTAGCTCAGGTAAAGACGCATCAATCAGCTCTCGGGTTCGAGTATCGTGCCCTAGCAGGATCAGCGTCTGGCTCTCTTTTCGATTGTCTTGCCACTCAAAAATGTTATCACCAAACGCACACCAGTGAATTTGCGTGAGAGGCGTAAAATGCAGCGGTTGACTCTCTTTTTGTGCGATAACAAAGCCGATATCGGCACGCGCACTCTTCACCAAATCCACCGCTTGAGAAGATGTGGTGTTGAACAATGCCAAGTCGATCCCCGGATATTCACTTTTGAATTGCTGAAATGGTTTGATAAGCAGTAAACGTGAAACAATATCGCTCGCCGCAATAGAAAGCGTCCCCTGCGTAAGATCGTTGATGGCATTGAGATCCGACTGACAAATTTGCAGCTCATTGAGCATCCGCTGCGCCGTAGCTAACAAACGCTTCCCCGCTTGCGTCAACTGCACAGGATTTCGCTCAATCAATTTCGTGCGCGTGGCTTGCTCCAACTGCTTGATATGCAAACTTACGTTCGGCTGCGTCATGTGCAGTTCCGTCGCTGTTTTACCAAAGTGTTTTACCTCTGCAAGAGTTACGAAGGTTCGCAGCCAGTTCAAATCTAACATTGCCAATTCCGATATGAGATTCTTATCAAGTTAATGAGTATAATTAATTTCTCTTATTATGGCGAACACCTTAAGATTTTTGCATCTGTTTTTGGAGATTAAATTATGTCGTCTATCGTTGTTGTGGGTGCAAACTGGGGTGATGAAGGCAAAGGCCGCATCGTTGACTTTTTGGCAGAGCAAGCTTCTGCGAGCATTCGTTTCCAAGGTGGTAACAACGCGGGTCACACCGTGGTTAACGATCTAGGTACGTTTAAGCTGCACCAGCTACCAAGTGGCGTATTCAACCCAGACTGTTTGGCAGTGTTAGGTCCGGGGATGGTTATCAGCCCTGCGTTGCTGTCTCAGGAGATTGCGGAAGTTGAAGAAGCGGGCGTAAAAGTGAATATGTGCATCTCTGATCGCGCAACACTGTGTCTACCTCTACACGCACTAGAAGATACGCTAGAAGAACAACGTTTAGGCGACAAAGCATACGGTTCAACTCGTCAAGGTATTGCACCTGCTTACGGTGACCGCGTAATGAAGAAAGGCATCCTAGTTGGTTGGTTGAAGCAACCAGAAGTATTGGTTGAACGCCTTCAATTCATGATGGATTGGAAACTGCCGCAACTGCGTGCACTTTACCCGACGTTCGAGTTTGAACAAACCGCTGAAGAACTGGCGAACTGGCTGCTAGAAGTCTCTGCACCTTGGCGCGATTCAATTTGCAACGTAACGCTTCCTCTAAAAGAACTACAAGCGAAAGACAAAACACTATTGTTCGAAGCACAGCTTGGCGCAGGTCGTGACCTTGTTTACGGTGAGTACCCTTGGACAACATCTTCTAACGTTGTATCAATGTACGCGGGTATCGGCAGTGGCCTTCCGGCACTTCGTCCTGAACGCGTTATTGCGGTTGCAAAAGCCTTCAGCTCATCAGTGGGTACTGGTACGTTGATCACTGCAATGGAAGAGCAAGACGCTTTCCGCGAACTTGCTGGCGAGTTCGGTGCAACTACGGGTCGTCCACGCGACATGGGCTACTTCGACGCAGTCGCTACGAAAAATGGCGTTGAACTGCAAGCCGCAACTGAAATTGCACTAACGAAAGTAGACTGTTTGACTGGCCTTAACGATCTGAAAATCTGTGTTGGCTACGAAGGCGACCACAGCGAAAACCCAATCTGGCCTCAAACTGCCTCTCTTGCGCCAATCTACGAGAAGATGGAAAGCTGGAGCGAGGACATCACAGGTTGTCGTAAGTTTGAAGAGCTTCCAGTAGCAGCACAGAAATACGTTCTACGCATTGAGGAACTCATGGGCGTACCAGTAAAAATGGTGTCTGTGGGTCCTGGTCGTGAACAAATGATTATGCGATAAGATGTGAATTAACACATCATTGGCAAGCGGCTTTTATCTGTTCCGGGGTAAAGCCGCTTTTTTTTACACTGTAAACTTTGGAAAATTGCACGGCTAAATTCATGTTTAGTAACCTCATCACGAGACTCCTACCTCCTTTATTTATAAATCAATAAATTATAGGGCTTAACACGTTGTGCACGTTACTAGCACATCTCACTTGTTAAAGAAGCACGTCAATTAGGTTAACTGGTTGATTTGATATTCTTTAAGTGATTAGTTGATCACGATCTTCATCTGCAATTTGTTGAACTAGTACTCAAAAAATCTAACCCGCTGTTTTTAGGATAGATGAGTTCCCCAACATCCAACCTAACAGCAGGTGATTCCCATGACGAAAAATCTTTTCAGCCTCAGTACGATAACCCTTGGTTTGTGCCTTAGTTCTTTGTCTTTCGCGCAATCCGATCTTCCGAACATTAAAATTCTTGCCACTGGCGGCACCATAGCAGGCGCAGGTCAATCTGCAACAGAGTCAAACTACACAGCAGGTAAAGTCGGCGTTGAATCATTGATTTCTGTGGTGCCGAGTATGACCAACATTGCCGATATTTCTGGAGAGCAAGTGGTCAGTATCGGTTCACAAGATATGAATGATGAAGTGTGGCTAAAATTATCGAAAAGAGTTAATGAGCTACTCGCTCAAGATGATGTTGACGGCATCGTCATTACTCATGGTACGGATACGTTAGAGGAAACCGCTTACTTCCTTGATCTGACCGTCAAGAGCAAAAAGCCTGTCGTGATCGTCGGGGCAATGCGTCCTTCCACCGCAATGAGTGCTGATGGACCAGTCAACTTATACAATGCAGTCGTAACAGCCACCGATGAAGATTCAGAAGGACGTGGCGTGCTAGTCGCAATGAATGACACGATTTTCGATGCGCGAGATGTGACAAAAACCAATACAACCTCCGTCAGCACTTTCCAGTCACCCAACTTTGGTGCTATCGGCTACATTCATAATAGCGATGCCAAATATCAACGAAGCCCAGAGCGTAAACATACGACAGAAACCCCATTCGATGTATCAAAGCTTACTAAGTTGCCTAAGGTCGGTATTGTTTATAACTATGCAAATGCCTCCAATTTGCCAGTGAAAGCCTTTGTGGATGCGAAGTTTGACGGCATCGTAAGTGCTGGTGTCGGTAATGGTAACTTGTACCACACTGTGTTTGATGAGCTAGAGAAAGCGAGTAAAGATGGCGTTGTTGTTGTAAGAAGCTCCCGAACGCCTAGCGGCTCAACCACTTTGGATGCTGAAATTGATGACGAAAAATACGGCTTTGTTGCCGCTGGTACATTGAACCCACAAAAAGCACGTATCTTACTGATGCTGTCACTGACTCAGACCAAAAACTATCAAGACATCCAAAAGATGTTCCAATACTATTAATTCTGTCTAAGGTTCATTCGATAGAGGAGGTACACACCTTACCTCCTCTTACACATAGCGACATGAGCGTCTCTTGTTAGCCAAACAAGCGACGCTTCATTCCTGCTTTTTCCAGAATACGCGTAGTAATTTCCTCAACAGACAGAGAGGACGTATTGATATATGGGATCGCCTCTCTTCTAAACAACGCCTCAACAGTGTCTAGCTCCAGCTTGCACTGCTCTGTGCTAGCGTAATCACTTCCAGACAAACGATTTTCACGGATTTCAGTCAAGCGCTCGGGATCGATCGTCAGCCCAAACAACTTATGACGATGGATCTCAAATTCAGGCAACAAACGCATCATCTTCACATCTTCCGCAATGAACGGATAGTTCACAACACGTAAACCAAATTGCATCGCCATGTACAAGCTAGTCGGCGTTTTTCCACTGCGCGACACGCCAAGTAAGATAATATCAGCTTGCTCCAACCCTTTTAGCGTAATGCCATCATCATGCGCCAATGTGTATTCAATAGCCGCAATACGGTCAAAATAGGTGTCGGAATCTTTCCCCACGCTGCGAGAACGCTGCAACTTAGGCTTTGGTGCCATCTGAATGTCGTCTTGCACTTTCTGCACAATACTCTCCAACACATCGTAACTGTATGCTGGCGCTTCAAGCAGCATTTCACGTACTTCTGGAACGACAATTGAGAAAAAGACCAGAGGTTTGACGCCATTGCGCTGGTAGGAAGTTTCAATTTCTTTGACTACGTCAGTAGCTTTGTCCTGGCTTTCTACAAACGGAAAGGTTTTTTCGTTAGGAATGAACGGAAATTGACCGAGAACAACATGCCCTAATGTCTCACATGTTATCGCCGTACCGTCAGAAACATAGAATACATCACGACTTTGGTTATTTATTTGCATTTCTGTTTAATTTTTCAAAATCTTTTGAGTAGGATGGTACACATAATATTAATAAATCAGTTTGGCTTTCAGTTAGGTTCACCACAGCTTTAAAAATTCTTTTGAATTTTTTTCAGCCAGAACGTAATCGTTTGCCTTTGATATCAATCTAAATGAAGCAATGTATGGTCAACGTGTAATAACAGCCAACATGCGATTGTTTAGATCGATTTAAGTCCCCCTACTAAGCTGCAATGTTTCTGGAGAAAGACATGCAAAAGAACACCCTCTGGTTCAATGGCCTATCCATGGATGATGTCGACAAAGTCGGCGGTAAGAATGCTTCACTTGGCGAAATGGTTTCTAACCTAGCAAACGCAGGCGTTTCTGTACCAAATGGTTTTGCGACAACCTCATACGCGTTTAACCAATTCCTTGACCACGAAGGTTTGGATGAGCGTATTCACCAATTACTCGATGAACTAGACGTTGAAGATGTAGAAGCTCTGCGTAAGACAGGTGCAAACATTCGTCAATGGGTATTAGAGGCCCCTTTCCCTGCGGACCTTGAACAAGAAATTCGTGAAAATTACCAAGAACTGATCGAAGGCAATCCTGAGCTTTCAGTCGCAGTTCGTTCATCTGCTACGGCAGAAGACCTACCTGATGCTTCTTTTGCTGGTCAGCAAGAAACGTTTTTGAACGTGAAAGGCATCGACGCAGTACTAGAAGCAACTAAGCACGTTTACGCTTCTCTATTTAACGACCGTGCGATTTCTTACCGCGTTCACCAAGGGTTCGACCACCGTGGCATCTCGCTATCTGCGGGTATCCAACGTATGGTGCGTTCAGATAAAGCCTCGTCGGGTGTTATGTTTACACTAGACACTGAATCGGGTTTCGACCAAGTTGTCTTCATCACCTCTTCATGGGGTCTAGGCGAGATGGTCGTTCAAGGTGCAGTAAACCCTGACGAGTTCTACGTTCACAAGCCAATGCTTGAAGCAGGCGAACACCCAATCGTTAAGAAAACATTTGGTTCTAAGTTGATCAAAATGATCTACTCAGATAACCAAGAAATCGGCAAACAAGTTGATATCGTTGATACTCCTGATGAAGAGCGCAACACGTTCTCATTGAACGACGACGAGATCAAAGAGCTCGCAAAGCAAGCAATGATCATCGAAAAGCACTATCAGCGTCCAATGGACATTGAATGGGCAAAAGATGGCATTGATGGCAAACTGTACATTGTTCAAGCGCGTCCTGAAACCGTATGTTCACAAACGGAACAAAACGTGATTGAGCGCTACGAGCTACAAAACAAAGCGGATGTTTTAGTTGAAGGTCGTGCAATCGGTCAGCGCATCGGTAAAGGCGTGGTTCGCTTGGTTGACTCTCTGGACCAAATGTCTTTAGTCCAAGAAGGTGACGTGCTAGTTACAGACATGACTGACCCAGATTGGGAACCAGTGATGAAAAAAGCATCTGCAATCGTAACCAACCGTGGTGGCCGTACGTGTCACGCAGCCATCATCGCTCGTGAGCTTGGTATTCCTGCAATCGTTGGCTGTGGCGATGCGACAAGCAAGTTAACCGATGGTGCAACCGTGACCGTATCTTGTTCTGAAGGTGAAACGGGCTACGTTTACCAAGGTGAACTTGAATTTGATGTAAAACGCTCTTCTGTTGATGAACTGCCACTGCTACCAACAAAAGTGATGATGAACGTGGGTAACCCTGATCGTGCGTTTGACTTCGCACAAATTCCAAATGAAGGTGTTGGTCTTGCTCGTCTTGAATTCATCATCAATAAGATGATTGGTATCCACCCGAAAGCATTACTTAACTTTGATGCACAAAGCGATGAGCTAAAAGCAGAAATCACTCAGCGTATTCGTGGTTACAAAGATCCTATCGATTTCTACGTAAGCAAACTGACAGAAGGTATCGCAACCATTGCTGCGGCATTTTGGCCGAAACGCGTTATTGTTCGTATGTCTGACTTTAAGTCTAACGAATACAGCAACTTGGTTGGCGGTAAAGCATACGAACCGCATGAAGAAAACCCAATGCTTGGCTTCCGTGGCGCGTCTCGTTACATTTCTCCAGTGTTTGAAGACTGCTTCGAGCTAGAAACTCAAGCAATCAAACGCGTTCGTAACGAAATGGGTCTGAAAAACGTTGAAATCATGATCCCATTTGTGCGTACACCAAGCGAAGCAGCATCAGTGATTGATTTGCTAGCGAAGTTTGATCTGCGCCGTGGCGATCAGGGTCTTAAAGTCATCATGATGTGCGAACTGCCATCCAACGCGGTCCTTGCCGATGAGTTCTTGAAGTACTTTGATGGCTTCTCGATTGGCTCAAACGACATGACTCAGCTAACGCTTGGTCTTGACCGTGACTCTGGCGATGTCGCACATCTATTTGATGAGCGCAACCCAGCGGTTAAGGTGATGCTTCAGATGGCGATTGATGCGGCAACAAAAGCAGGCAAATACGTTGGTATTTGTGGTCAAGGCCCATCAGACCACGACGACTTAGCGGAATGGCTAATGGATCAAGGTATTAGCTCTGTATCACTAAACCCAGATACGGTTATCGATACTTGGTTAAAACTCGGTAAAGTTAGCAGCAAGTAACACACGATAAACTCTAGCCCTCACACTCCCCTTGTGAGGGCTTTGTTATTCACACGTCATTTCACAATCAGTTCGTGATTCCTCTCTCAAGTTCGTCATTTAGTCAATTTCATTATCAAAGTCTGATGACCTAAAATGAATGGTATATCGATAACTCCAGAGAGAATTTGATGAAAAAGCCTATCGCACTCCTTACTACATTGATGCTCCTGGCATCCCCTGCTTATGCCGATTGGGATGAAATTTCCAATAAAATGTCTGAGCTTGGCGACGCAGTTTCTGATACTGCACAAGATGCTTGGGACGACACCAAAGCGTTTTCAAAACAAGCGTGGCAAGATTTCACGAACTGGTCCGAGGAAGCGATCAATACCGCAGGGGAATGGACAGAAGCCAGCATCGAGAAAAGCAAAGAATGGATAGATGCTGCCGACAAAAAAATTGATGAGCTGATGGAAGGCGATACGCCAGAAGAAGCTCGCCAAGCCGTGGACTTAATGGCAGATAGCGCTTTGCTCAAGTTATTTAATGAAAAGCCGGAGGCAAAAGCTATTTACGACAACGCGTACGGCTACGCGGTCTTTGATTCTCGTAAATTATCTTTGCTGTTCCACACCAACTCAGGGTCAGGAGTCGCAGTGAATAAGGAAACAGAAGAACGCACTTATATGAATATGTTTGGTTTGGGCGTTGCACTTGGGGCTGGCGGCAAATTTTACCAACAAGTGGTTCTGTTTGAGAGCAAAGAAGACTTTGATACGTTCGTCAACGAAGGATGGGAGGCCACAAGTGAAGCCTCTGCTGTTGCGGGCGAAGATTCAGAGCAACTTTCAAAACAATTTAACAGCGGCGTCGCCGTCTATCAGTTGAACGCTAAAGGTTTGCTCATCGATGCTAACGTGTCTGGTTCTAAATATTGGGTTAACGAAGAGCTCACTAACTCGCAGTAATGCATAGCAACTAATCGCTTAAATAAAACCGTTGTTATGCCCCCTTATCAATAAGTTAACGGGGATATGATTCCTCAAAACTGAGCACTTACGCAACTTTCTCTATGGAAGTCACCAGAAGATGGCGACTTCCCTTTCTCGTTGGATTGCTTTTGGTTATGCTTGCGCAAAACCACCTGCAATTCGGTATCCCATGCCTGACAATAACTTTAATAATCTGCTAGCAGAAGCAATTTCTGCTCTTAACACGCCTAACTTTACTCCTAAACTTATGCGTGTCATTCGCACTCTTTTTCATTTTGATTGCGCAGTTATTTTAGGTTACCGAGAAGGTAAACATCCTATTTATCTCTACGACTCAATTGAGAACGAGCGAGAGTTACTTTTTCAACGCTACCTTACTGACTCATTTCAAAATGACCCTTTTTTTCTCAAACTAAACGAGACAAAGCAACAAGGCGTATTTACGCTCAAAGACGTGGCGCGTAAAGGCGTTGACTTCACCTCATACTGCGAGCAGTTCTATCATCAAACAGGGTGGAAAGACGAACTTAGCATGCTAGTCGAAGTTGAATCTGGCCGTTGGGTCATGCTGTACTTCGGGTATATGAATGATGGAAAATACTTTTCTCAGCAACAAATCAATAAGCTAAAGCCCTATTTCCCGATAATTCAGTCGCTTTGTCAGCAGCATTGGAAACAAACGGAATTTACCTTTTCTGAGCCTGTTTTTGCACAGAGTGCTTATTCTGGCAGTATGCGATTAGCCATTGAGCAAGCTTTAGCAACGTTTGGCGTAGAATCACTCACCCGTCGCGAACAAGAGGTGGCTTCGCTTCTCGCTCAAGGGTTTGACACCAAAGAAATTGCCGCGCGGTTACACTTAGTTCAAGGCACGGTCAAAAATCATCGAAAGCGAATTTACTCGCAATTAAATGTGTCTTCATTGAGTGAGTTATTCCAGCTTTTCCTCAATCACCTCATTCTCCATTCAAGATAAAAAACTGTCCCTTAAGGGATATATCGAGAAAAGGTGTCGCGTTTTAGTCTGAATGTAACAACCACTAAAACAGACAAAAAGAATGACGACACCATTACTGCAAGATTTACAAGATCGCGGCTTGATTGCACAAGCCAGCGATTTGGAAGAAATTCAGACACTTCTCTCACAGCCACAAACCGTTTACTGCGGCTTCGATCCTACAGCTGGCAGCTTACATATCGGCCACCTCGTGCCTTTGATTATGCTTAAGCGCTTTCAAGATGCCGGACACCAAGCTGTTGCCTTGATTGGCGGTGCAACGGGCATGATTGGCGACCCAAGCTTTAAAGCGACTGAGCGCAGTCTGAACTCAGAGGAAATCGTCTCAGGCTGGGTTAACGATCTTTCTAATCAAATTCAGCAGTTGATGAATCACCAACTGGCCAAGCCGATGATCATGGTAAACAACGCTGACTGGATGAAAGCGATCAATGTGATCGACTTCTTCCGCGATGTGGGTAAGCACTTCTCAATCAATACTATGGTCAACCGAGAATCGGTAAAACAACGCCTGCAACGACCTGACCAAGGTATCTCCTTCACCGAATTTAGCTACGCCCTACTGCAATCGTACGATTTTGCCGAGCTAAACCGTCGATACGGTTGCCGTTTGCAAATCGGTGGCAATGACCAATGGGGAAACATCGTCAGCGGGATCGATTTAACTCGCCGTCAAAATGGTGAGCAAGTATTTGGCTTAACTCTGCCGCTGATCACCAAATCCGATGGCACCAAATTTGGCAAAACCGAAGGCGGTGCAGTATGGCTAGATCCTAGCAAAACCTCTCCTTACGCGTTCTACCAGTTCTGGCTTGGCGCAGAAGACGCCGACGTTTACCACTTCTTGCGTTACTACACATTCTTGAGCTGCGAAGAAATTGCCAGCATTGAAGCGCAAGACCAAGCAAGCCAAGGTAAGCCACAAGCACAACGTATTCTCGCTGAAGAAATGACGCGATTTGTTCATGGCGAAGAAGGCCTAGCCAGTGCCGAGCGTATCACTCAAGCTTTATTCAGCGGTAATGTGCAACAACTGAGTTTGGGTGAATTAAAACAGTTGGAGTTGGATGGTTTACCAAGCATTGAGAGCACACAACAAGATTTGGTTGAGCTGTTGATTGAGTCGGGCTTAGCAAGTTCGAAGCGTGTTGCACGCGAACACATCAGCAACAACGCCATCAGTGTAAACGGTGAAAAAGTGGCGGCTGATAACCCGAGTTTAAGCTTCCCACTGTTTGATCAATATTGGTTACTGCAACGCGGTAAAAAGCACTTCTGCCTCGTAAAGCGTGCCGCGTAGCAACACTCGCAGTACAAAACCTATAAAAAAATTCCCCTCACCACTTTCGTGATGAGGGGAATCCAAATTTGAACGATTTTAAGCCTAACAATAGGCAAAGACGTTGCTTATTGCGTTCTTAAACGTTGCCAGTACTTTTCGTAAATCGCTAACGTTTCTGCGCCAACATCATTAATAAACTCGCCTTTTTTCATGTCTTCTGATGAAGGGAAAATAGTACGGTTATTTTTCAACTCTTCTGGCAATTTGTCACGCCCAGCGTTTGTTGCCGACGCATAACCCAAACTGGTCACGATTTCCGCTTGGTTCTCTGATTGGTACATGAAGTTAATAAATTTATGCGCCAATTCTTTGTTTTTACTGCCAGACGGAATAGTGAAGTTGTCCATCCACAATACCGCGCCCTCTTCCGGCATCACGAACTTCAGTTCAGGCATTTCAACCTGCCCTTGGAATGCGTTGCCGTTCCATTGCATGCCGACCGATGTTTCACCGGACACGTAAGGGACTTGCGGCGCATCTGAGTTATACAGTAATACGTTGTTTTTCAGCGCAACTAGAGAATCAAAAGCCTGTTCGATTTCAGCTTCGTCTTTTGTATTCACGCTATGGCCATTTTTCTTAAGCGCCATACCAAACACATCGCGCACGTCATCGATCAACATGACTTGTTGTTCGTATTGAGACTCCCATAAGTCTGCCCATTTGGTCACTGGTTGCTCAACCATGGATTCGTTGTAGCTGATCCCGGTAATGCCCCAAATATAAGGCAGCGAGTAATCATTTTTCGGATCGTGCGCTTGGCCAAGTAAACCGTCCATTGTGTCTTGCATGTTTGGCACTTGAGCGTGATCTATTTTCGAAAGCAGCCCTTCTCGACCCATTTTTTCAATGAAGTACGCAGAAGCAAAAACCACATCGTAACCAGAACCTTTTAGCAATTTTAGCTTGGTGTACATTGATTCATTATTCTCAAAGGTCGAATAATTAATCGTAACGCCTTCTTGTTTTTCAAACGCTTTTAACGATGCTTCCGGCAAATAGCCACCCCATGCATAAACGTTCAACGTTTTGCTATCTGCATGAGCAAACATGCTGAGCACAAGAGCACTCAGCCCCAATCCTTTGATGATTAATTTCATGGTATGCAATCCAACCAGTCCAGCGACGCGCTGGGATTCGGGTGCATAATTAGGTAATTGTTACCCAATTGAAAGAAAATTTAATTAATCTTTAACAGCAAAAATATTTATCGAATTTATAAAATTAACGCATGTTTTTAATAGCGACTGTGCATACCAAAATGATGAGACATTCCATCTTCCATTCGGCCGCCTTTCCAGCCACCAGAGCCGAGTAAATTAAGCACATCTTGAGCGGTATAGTCGGCACCAGAAAAGAAATCATGCGCCACGTCTGAGCGTATTGCTTGCAACTCTGGTTGATTTTCCAAATCAAGATCTTGCGGATCCGCATATAATGCCAACGCAATTTTTTGTTGGCACGCGCTTAACTCACTGGTGCTCGTCTTTACCTGACCAACCGAAAAATACTCACGACTGCCGTATCCCACCACCAATCTAGTACTCATTAGTTTAATCACTTTCTTAATGCGACGACGTTGTATAAATCTCAACATGTTTTGTTATTCCTGTATTAAGTTGGCTATGGTCGTATTCTTTTTGTTCGAATTAAAACACTCTGTTTTATCCGCGAAATTTCTCTAGCGCTTTTCGCGATGATCGGTTGTATAATACGATCCTGAAATATTTTGTTACGTTACCTCGGTAACCCCTGAGACTGCAACATGAACAACAGCAGATGGGTCGGCTTTATAGGCGGCACGATTGTCTTACTTAGTACCTTTATCCTCTTCGGATCTTCCGTCCACGCTGCTTGGTACCGAATCCCTGCGGAAGCCATTCATGGTATCGCCTTCACTTTGGCTTTTGGTTTAGGGTTAAACAGCCTGCTGGCGTACGCGACGGCAGTGATTACTCTTGCTGCACTATTCTACATTGGCTTTGTCGTTAGCTATCGGGTCCATCAGAAACTTAAATAGTCTTCTGTCTCAACCTGAGCTTAATAACGGATACTTGGTAACTAAAAAGGGAGCAAACGCTCCCTTTTTAGTTATCAGCATGTAGATGTTCTATGCCCGCTTTAATCATTAAGGTGGCATACCCTCAACGACTGCTGCATACCTGAAACATCATCACCTAAATACTCAACCGTCATTGGAACCTTAGCCAACAGAGTAAAACTGGAGTCACTGAATCTTCCATCAGCATCACTCTCCAAATGAACAAAAAACGCAGGCTTATCCGCAATCAATGTAATTCGCCTCCCTTCAATAGAGACATCTATATTGGCTTTCGCTATCGGCAAGGTTTTTAGCTCGTGAGTACTAAACCATGTGTTGCTTATTCTGTCTTCACCGATTTGCGCTTCAACATAGAAGAAGCCTGACGTAAGTTCATCCTTCTCGATCAATTCATCCAACTGCCACAAAATCGTATTGCTGTCTGCTATGACTGTTTGTTCTAAGCTCCAACATTGCTTTTCTTCCCCTTGCCAATCTACCCACTTAAGCAGTGCGTTGACGCTTGCGGACTCTTTTGCATCATTGAGCAAATGTAGGCTCAACTTGCCTGTATGCTCGGAAAATACCAAATACTGCGGCGCAAAAAAGCGTTTTGCATGGTAGTGCAACTGCTTCCATCGACCACTGTATTCCAAACTAGACCAAGAACTGACAGGCCAATTGTCGTTGAGTTGCCAGTACAGCATGCCGCGACAAACTGGAGAAATGGCACGCCAATGATCGCATGCAGTTTTGATCGCGATTGCCTGCTGAACTTGACTTAAATACAGCATGCTCTCAAATCCAGAGGGAAAACGAAAATAGCGCGTGAACATCTCTGTGATAATACTATTACCACGAGGGTTCTTCTGATGTTGTTCGAAAGTTGGGGATGTAATATTCCAGTCTTGCTCAGGGACAAACCGCTTAACTTCAGCAAAAGATGGCCAAGATTGAAAACCAAACTCAGAGAAAAAACGAGGATTCACGTCAAAGTAGGCACTGAATGATTTTCCTGAATGCCAAACGTCCCAAAAGTGCATATCGCCTTTACTATCATCATGCCACGCATCACCGAAATCCAATTCACCATTACACGGGGAACTTGGCCAGAAACGGCGAGTGCTATCTTGCTCGGTAATCTCCTTCTCAATCATGCGATTGAGGCGATCGTAGTTAACCGTGTATTTGACTTTACTGCGCTTAGATTCGTCATACCAACCAATAGCTCCAATCACTTCATTATCACCACACCAAAGTGCGATTGATGGGTGCTTCTTAAGCCTCGGGATTTGGAATCTAAGTTCTTCTTCTACGTCTTTTAAAAACTCGTCGTTTGATGGGTACAACGAGCAGGCGAACATCATGTCTTGCCACACCAACAAGCCAAGTTCATCACAAAGGTTATAAAAGGTTTCACTCTCGTACTGACCACCGCCCCATACGCGAATCATGTTCATGTTGGCGTCAACCGCACTTTGCAAAAGGTTGCGATAACGTGTTTCGTACTCTCGCCCCGGCATTGCGTCAATAGGGATCCAGTTGGCACCTTTAGCATTAATCGGTACGCCATTGACGATAAATTCCATTGCAGAGCCGTGCTCATCAGCTTGGTTATTTAGGGTTAACTGACGCAAACCAATGTTGTGCGTTAACTTTTGCTCTCTGCAAGAAATGGTAATGGGATAGAGATACGCTTCGCCATAACCCGATGGCCACCAGCGTTGAGGCTCCAAAATGTGGAACTGGCAATGATAGTGACCACTTCCTTTTGTTTGAATACGTTGACGCTCACCATTAAATTCAATCATCATTTCATGGCGTTGACTGTCCGTTTCCACTTCAACTACTACATCAAGAAACACACTCCCATCGGCTTGCCATTGCTGCTCTGTCGAGAAACCTTTGAGCCAAAGCTCATTCACAATGTCGATTTGAATGGGGTCGTAAATACCCGACACCATCAAACAAATGCCCCAGTCCCATCCGGAATGGCATTGTGTTTTGCGGATCAAGTTCATGTGTGGAATTTGGTTGTTGCCCATTGCCGATGGAATAGGAAATGGCAATTTTTTTGCTCTTGCGATACCTTCTAAATCCACCCGAGCAAACTCAACCCGAATCGTGTTAGTACCTTGCTTTAAATGCGGTTTAATATCCACACGTTGCTGGGTAAACATGTTGCTGCAAGTTAGTGCTAACTCACCATTAACATAGAAGGTTGCCAAGGTATCTACACGAGTTAGCGTCATCCAAATTTGCTTGGCAGACAACGTAAACGCGTCGACGTCAAACTCACGTGAGATATGCCACTCACACTCTTCAATCCATCGAACTTTGTTTTCATTATCGGCAAAATAAGGATCTGGAATCTGCTCTGCTTGTAAAAGCGCCGACACATTATCGCCCGGAATAAACATTGGAATTTCAAGATTGGGGCGCTGTGGCGAGGTAAGCATCCACTGCCCATTTAGTTCGAAGTGAGCCATCGAGTTAAACCTTAGCTTGGGAAAAACATGTTTTCTCAATGTAATCCTGATAAACCCATGCAAAAACAAGGGAAATGTTAATTACATACGAAATGCGGTGCATTTCACGTAAAAACTCTTTCTTTTGATCTCTACCCAAAAATCAGCAACTTGGCTAACCTGTTAAAAATTAATCGAAATCTAAGGTTATATTTGCAACTTCGACATGTTAACATCATCGGCTTTTTGAACATCCTCACACTTTTCGTTGAAACGATGTGAGGGGAAATGCACGGCTTCATAGCCCTAAAAAGCGAAGTAATTATGTCAAATATGACGAATGCCGCCTCCCACACAGCGCCTATTCAGGATGCTGACTATTCTGCTATTCATCCCCCATCTTTACTCAAGCGCCTCGAACTCACCAATCCTGTCTTTTGGTTAAGTGGTAGCTTCCTCACTCTATTCGTTTTACTTGCTCTAACGAATACCGACTCTCTAACCGCAATGGTTAACACCGGCTTCGGCTTTGCTACTAAATATTTCGGAGCTTACTGGCAAGTACTGCTTCTTCTGAATTTCCTAATTGGTTTGGCTCTTGCGTTTGGTCGCACTGGTTATGTGCGCCTAGGTGGTCTAGCGAAACCTGATATTGATAACTTTAAGTGGTTGTCAATCGTACTCTGTACTCTACTTGCAGGTGGTGGTGTGTTCTGGGCCGCAGCTGAGCCTATCGCGCACTTTGTGACTGCTCCGCCTCTATACGGGGAAGCCTCACCGAAAACTGCCGCAATCAATGCCCTATCTCAGTCTTTTATGCACTGGGGCTTCTTAGCTTGGGCGATCCTTGGTGGTCTATCTTCCATTGTCTTAATGCACTTGCATTACGATAAAGGCCTGCCTCTTAAGCCGCGTACTCTGCTTTACCCTGTGTTTGGTGATAAAGCCATTAAAGGCTGGATTGGTGATGTTGCTGACGCATGTAGCATCATTGCAGTAGCAGCAGGAACCATCGGTCCTATCGGCTTCTTAGGTTTACAAATTAGCTACGCGCTAAACTCATTGTTTGGCCTGCCTGATACGTTCGTAACGCAAAGTATGGTTATTATGGCGGCGATCCTGATGTATACCCTTTCCGCACTGAGCGGTTTGAGCAAGGGTATTCAAATCGTCAGTCGTTACAACATCATTTTGTCTGTACTATTAATTGGTTACATCCTGTTCTTCGGGCCGACAAGCTTTATCGTTGATGGCTACGTGCAAGGCGTTGGTCGTATGGTGGATAACTTCTTCCCTATGGCACTTTACCGTGGTGATACAGGCTGGCTAAGTTGGTGGACAGTATTCTTCTGGGGTTGGTTTATCGGTTATGGCCCAATGATGGCGATCTTTATTGCTCGTATCTCTCGTGGTCGTACAATTCGCCAATTAATCATGTCTATTAGCATCGCGGCACCGCTGATTACTTGCTTCTGGTTTAGTATCGTTGGTGGCAGTGGCCTTGCGTTTGAACTTGATAACCCTGGTTTGATTTCATCTGCGTTTGAAGGCTTTAACTTGCCTGCAGCACTGCTAGCGATTACTGGTGAATTACCTTACCCAATGATCATTTCGGTTCTTTTCCTGATCTTAACGACAACATTTATCGTGACGACGGGTGACTCGATGACTTACACAATCAGTGTAGTGATGACGGGCTCAACAGAACCAAACGCAGTGATTCGCTCGTTCTGGGGTCTGATTATGGGTATTGTCGCTATTGCGCTTATCTCAATGGGCTCTGGTGGTATTTCTGCATTGCAGTCTTTCATTGTAATTACTGCCGTGCCTGTGTCTTTCATTTTGCTGCCAAGCATTTGGAAAGCACCCGGCATTGCAAGCAGAATGGCAAAAGAGCAAGGCCTCGTTTAAACCGCCTCTCTAACCAATATGCGAAAAAGAGCCCTTCATTGGGCTCTTTTTAATTCTGCGCTTTATCCTACGCTATCAATGCGAATCATCACGGCGTCTGGACGCCAATACTCGAATTCGCAGTCCATTAAATGCCCATCTTGTTTGTAGTTTACCCGCCGAATTTTCAGAACGGGTTGTCCTTCAGCTAGGTTCAACGCCTTAGCGACATGAGCAGGCGCTGACGTGGGAATCACATCAAAACGAGAGCGCTTTGTCTCGTAACCATACTTCTCACGATAAATGCCCGTCAGGGACATGGTGAGGTTCTCAAACAATATACCCTCAAACAGTGCCGCTTTGAGCACGTTCTCAACAAACAATACCGCTCGCCCATCAATAAAACGTAACCGTTCAATTACATAAATTGGGGTAATTCGCTCCACCTCTAACGATTTGGCATACTCACCTGCGGCCATTTCACTTCGCATGTTGAGTAACTTAGTTTCTGCAATACGATGCTGCTCTCGAATCATCTGATGGAAGTGAGAACGAGACAACGGGTTGTAACAGATACGCTCAGGAGATACATACCAACCCCGGCGCTCTTCTCGATAAATAAGACCTTCAGTTTCTAAAGATACCAACGCATCTTTGATAGTGATTCGAGTTGTAGAAAACAGCTCACTGAGCTCTCTCTCTGACGGCAGTTTTTGTCCTTCCGACATGATGCCGGAAAGAATCTGCTGTTTTAAGCTGCTTCTAATTTTTCCTAATTGGGTACCAAATTGTCCGGTGCCTGTCGCTCTCATTCTGATCTAGTCCAAGGATAATTTGACGAATAACATAAGGCGTTTACGTAACAAAAATATGACATTAATCAACAGAACACATACTGAACGTATGAAATATAAGTGCCATATAAAATCAGCAAAACTGTCAAATTACTTGCGCTAAATCGTCACATTCCATCCATAGCATACAAAGCGAACTTACTGACCTAGTCCAGAAGGATGGAGACAATGAAAACTTTGCTAAGTCGTTCAATTACCGCACCAGCGGCAATCATTGCGGTAACGCTCGCTACGCCAACAGTAGCGAAAGAAGCCGATATTGAATCTTTGGTAGCAGCAGCACAAAAAGAAGGGGCGGTTTACAGTGTGGGTATGCCTGACAGTTGGGCAAACTGGAAAGACACTTGGGCTGATTTAAAGTCAAATTACAACCTTAAGCACCAAGACACGGATATGAGCTCGGCTCAAGAAATCGCAAAATTCGAAGCTGAGAAGAAAAACGCGACCGCAGACATTGGTGACGTAGGCTTTGCCTTCGCACGTGTAGCGGTAAAAAAAGGCGTCACTCAGCCATATAAACCAACAACTTGGAATGACATCCCAGATTGGGCAAAAGACGAAGATGGTCATTGGGCACTTGCTTACACTGGCACTATTTCTTTTATCTCCAACAATAACCTCGTAAAAGACGCGCCAAAAACGTGGGATGACCTATTAAAAGGCGACTACAAAGTGACCGTAGGTGACGTAGGCGTAGCAGCACAGGCAAACAACGCGGTTCTCGCCGCAGCGTTCGCCAACGGTGGGGACGAATCCAACCTCAAGCCTGCGCTCAAATTCTTTTCTGAACTCGCGAAGCAAGGTCGTCTTTCATTTACCGATCCGAACATCGCCAACCTAGAAAAAGGCGAAGTGGAAGTGGCGATCATGTGGGACTTCAATGCATTGAACTACCGCGACAAAATTGACCGCGACCGCTTTACAGTGAGCATTCCTCAAGATGGCTCTGTGATTTCTGGTTATACAACCATAATCAATAAATACGCGAAGAACCCTAATGCTGCAAAGCTTGCTCGTGAATACATCTTCAGCGATCAAGGGCAAATCAACTTAGCAGAAGGTTATGCGCGTCCAATCCGCACCAACATCACACTGCCTCAAGCAGTGCAAGACAAGCTAATTGCTAATGACCAATACAGCAATGTTCACCCAGTGACTGACTTCTCAGCTTGGGAAAAGTCCGCACGTAAGCTGCCACGTCAATGGCAAGAAAGTGTCTTAATCCACCAGCAATAAGAGTAAGTCGTTATGAGCAATAAGGTCATCCTTGTTGTTCTAGATGGACTGAACTATCAGGTAGCCCGTGATTGCATGGGCTACCTCAATGGTCTTCTAGAACAAAGTCGTTCCCAACAAGAAACTCGCGCAACGCTTTATCCTGTGCAGTGTGAGCTGCCCTCTATGTCTCGCCCACTTTATGAGTGCATTTTAACGGGCGTTCGCCCTGTAGAAAGCGGCATCGTAAACAACAATATCGTTCGTCTATCCAAACACGATTCCATTTTCAGTTTGGCAAAAGCCCAAGGAAAAGTGACCGCTGCGGCTGCCTACCACTGGGTAAGTGAGCTTTATAATCGCGCGCCATTTGAACCTGTTCGCGATCGTTTCACGCATGATGAAACCCTGAATATCCAGCACGGCTGCTTTTACCATTGGGATCATTATCCTGATGAAGCCTTGTTCCTGGACGCAGAGTATTTACGCCGCAACTATCAACCTGATTTCTTACTGATCCATCCGATGAATATCGACGATACAGGACATAAGTTTGGCCTAGACTCTCGCCAATACCGCAATTGTGCGCGAGGTGCAGACATTATTCTTTCCAACTACATCGATCAATGGCTTGCTGATGGGTATCAAATCATTGTGACCAGCGATCATGGCATGAACAACGATCTTTCTCACGGTGGGATTTTACCTGAAGAGCGAGAAGTTCCCCTGTTTGTCATTGGTGATAAGTTTACCCATCAAGATTGTCATATTAAGCAAACTGATATTTGTGGCACCGTTTGTCAATTGCTAAACCTTGACCACACGAAGCCATACACTCAGGAATTGTTAGCACTATGAGCAGTTCAGTCCTCTCCCCAAGCTCTAGCGAATCACGTTCAAATTTGGCAAGTACTTGGTTAAAGCGCTTTAAGCCAGCCATTTGGTTGGCGCCTTTCGCACTGTTTTTCTATCTATTTCAACTCGCACCGATGATTTGGGTACTGTTAAACAGCTTTATCTACGATGGCGAGTTTGCCTTCGATAACTACATTGAAGTGCTCGACTCCGCCTTTATGATGCAGGCGTTTGGCAACAGTTTGTGGTTAGCTGTATGGTCGAGCATTTTTGGCTTAGCCATTGCGACTCTGTTGGTCTCTTCTCTGCGCAGAGTCGATTCTAAAGTCCGCGACGGTGTGATTGCGTTTACGAACATGAGCAGCAACTTTGCAGGCGTACCTCTGTCATTCGCTTTTATTATTATTTTGGGCACCAATGGGGCGATTACCCTTTTGCTCAAGCAGTATGGCTTACTCGGTGATTTCGACCTTTATGGTAAATGGGGCCTGCTGGCCATTTACATCTACTTCCAAATCCCGCTGGCGGTATTGTTGCTCTACCCTGCGTTCGACGCGTTGAGCGATGATTGGCAAGCAGCTGCTGCGCTACTGGGAGCCAAAACATCACAGTATTGGGCGAAAATCGCTCTGCCAGTGCTCTCACCAGCCTTATTCGGTACCTTTATTATCTTAATAGCCAACGCAATTGGCGCATATGCGAGTGTTTATGCGTTGACCTCCGGTAACTATAACGTCATCACAATTCGAATTGCGAGTCTGGTATCGGGAGACCTGTTCCTTGAACCTAATCTCGCCGCTGCAATTTCGGTGATTCTAATGGCGTTACTTGCCTTTATCACAGTGATTAACCAATGGCTCATTTCGAAAAGCTATGCAGGTAGGAAGTAGTCATGCACAACGTTAATAATCGATTCCATAAAACGGTGGTTTATTCCATTGTTGGGATCATGCTCATCCCGATTTTAGCGACCTTTGTCTATTCGCTTTCATCACGCTGGGGCGCCACGGTGCTTCCAGATGGTTTCACTTTTGATTGGTACGTTAAATTGCTGACCGACCCACGCTTTTTGCAAGCATTTGGGCGTTCGCTGTTTATTTGTATTGCTTCGCTAACCCTCAGTGTGATTCTAGTTCTGCCAGCGATATTCGTGGTGTTTTACTACTTTCCAAGGCTCGATAAGCTCATGAACGTATTGATTTTGCTACCATTCGCTGTACCACCAGTGGTGTCCTCCGTCGGCTTGCTTCAACTTTATGCTGACAGTGAAATCTCCCTTATCGGTACTCCTTGGATTCTAGTAGGTACTTACTTCACCATCGCGTTACCGTTCATGTATCGTGCGATTTCTAATAGCTTCGAAGCAATTAACCTTAACGATTTAATGGACGCTGCACACTTGCTAGGAGCAAGCACAACCAAAGCGTTTTTGATGGTCATTTTACCTAACCTCAAAAAAGGACTGATGGCATCGCTTTTCCTTTCATTTTCATTTCTATTGGGAGAGTTTGTGTTCGCCAATATTTTAGTCGGCACACGTTATGAAACCCTGCAAATCTACTTGTATAACATGCGTCAGACGAGCGGCCACTTTACGTCTGCCTTAGTGATGACCTACTTCCTATTTATTTTTTTACTGACTTGGTTGGCAAGTCGTTTCAGCCGAGGAGTCAAACAATGAGCTACGTAACAGCGAAAAATCTAACTAAACGTTTTGGTGATAACACCGTATTTGAGGACATTCACTTTAACATCGAGCAAGGTGAATTCATTACGCTTTTGGGCCCTAGCGGTTGTGGTAAATCGACACTACTTCGCAGCCTTGCTGGGCTTAACCCTGTCGATGGAGGCGAGATTTGGGTAAACGGAGAAGATATCACGCATCAAGTCCCGCAAGAGCGTGGTATTGGGATGGTCTTTCAATCGTATGCGCTGTTTCCCAATATGACCGTCGAAGGCAACATTGCATTTGGCTTAAAAATGAAAAAGCTTGCGAATGATGATATTCGACGTGAAGTGGCTAAAGTCATCAAACTGGTGGATCTGGCAGGTAAAGAAAAACACTATCCGCATCAACTTTCTGGTGGTCAGCGCCAGCGTGTCGCACTCGCTCGAGCGTTGGTGGTGAAACCTCGCATATTATTGCTTGATGAGCCACTTTCTGCGCTTGATGCCAAAATCCGCAAACACCTTCGTCAGCAAATCCGAGACATTCAGAAAGAGATGAATCTCACCACTATCTTCGTAACTCATGACCAAGAAGAGGCGATGATTATGTCTGATCGTATCTTCCTAATGAGTAAAGGGGAAATTGTTCAAGCAGGAACACCTGAAGAAATTTATACTCATCCTGCTAACGAGTTTGTGGCCGGTTTCATGGGGCACTACAACCTTGTAGAGGCCAATAAAGCCAAGCAACTCTTCAACATTGATACCGAATGGAAAGTAGCGATTCGCCCAGAGTCTATATATGTAAAAGAGCAAGGTCGTCAATATGATAGCCACATCTCAGCGCCACAAGTAGGTACGATCACCAACCACCAGCTTCTAGGTAATGTTATTCGCTATCAAGTGAACGTTGAAGAGTGTGAGCTCACTGTTGACTTGCTTAACCGCTCTTCAGAACGCTTACTAGCGAATGGCAGCCAACTAGAGCTACTCTTTAACCTAAACGAAATTCAACCAGTGAGAGCCTAAACATGTCCAAACCTTTGTATGTTTTTGATATGGATGAAACCCTAATAAACGCTGACTGCGCAATGATTTGGAACGAGTTTATGGTTGAGAGAGGCATCGCGACTGATCCTTTATTTATTAAGGAAGATCAGCGTCTAATGGCCTTGTACTCTGAAGGCAAAATGGACATGGAAGACTATCTAGCGTTCTCCATGAAGCCACTAGAAAACATGCCGATTGAAGAGGTAAATGCCTTGGTTGAAGAATGTGTTGAAAGCCATATTTTGCCTAAACAGTTCCCTCAAGCCAAAACCCTGATTGAGCAACTGTCTCGTGATGGTATAGATATGGTTATCATCTCTGCCAGCGTCACTTTTTTGGTGGAAGCCGTTGGTCGCCGTCTTAATATTCCAACCGCACTCGGAATTGATTTAATCGAGAAAAACAACCGTTATACTGCTGAAATCGACGGTATCCCGAGTTATCGTGAAGGCAAAGTCACGCGATTAAAACAGTGGCTAGAAAATCAGCCTGAGCGTTATTCCGAAATCCATTTCTATACCGATTCAATCAACGATTTACCGCTTTGTGAATACGCGAACTACGCTTATCTGGTAAATCCATGCCCACAACTAAAAGAACACGCCAACAGACCGAATTGGAGTGTGTTAAGTTGGGGTTGATCTAGCCTCACAAGACCGTTCTTCCTAAGTAAATACTTTTCTATTTGTTCAAAGAGCAGTTCTTTCTGCTCTTTTTTACTTCTCTTCATCACAAATTAATCACTTGATTAAATACTGATTAATTTTTCACATGTCACATGAGAAATCAGCGTCTTATAATTAATCAAATGTTTAATATTTTGAGAGAAGATTGTGACGGAAGCGCATCGAAGGGCGGGAAGACCCACAGATAATATCGACGCAAGGGAAAAACTGATTTTCCATGCGCGCGAACTCTTCACCATTATGGCTTATGACAAGGTCTCTACTCGCCTAGTCGCGCAGAAAGCAGGCGTGAACGTGGCGATGATTCGTTACTACTTTGGCAACAAAGAAGGCTTGTTCGAGACCATGTTGCGCGAAACACTGTCACCGATGCAAAAGCAGATGCAGACGTTGGTATCCAACAGTAACGAGCAAAACTTTCTCGATCTAATGCGTACCTACTACCGCGAAATGATCAAGGTACCACAGTTCCCACGCTTAGTTGCCCAAGTTATGAATATGCCCCCATCGGAAACCCAACGCAAACTGCTCGAAAAAGTCTTCGCAGATATCAGTAAGCCAATGCAAGGCGTGATCTTTGATAAGTTGATCGATAGTGGCGTTTTACGAAAAGACGCCGACCCTCAACTTTGTCGCGTCTCTTACATCAGCTTGATGGTATTTCCTTTTATGGCACCACCAGCACTGCTCGCCATTCATGGCATTGAACTTTCTGAAGCCTTCTTGAACCGATTATTCGAACACAACATACAACTGATGAAACATGGATTTTTAGACTCGGGCGACCAATATGAAGATAAATAAAAAGCTGCTGTTCTTTCCTGCTCTTGCGGTGGGGGTCGTCATTCTGTTTTTGGCGATTAGCCTCAAACCAGATTTGCCCGTAAAACCCGCTGGAGATCGTGCACGGTTGGTCGAGACGATTCCACTTGAGCTCAAAGCCATTGCTCCAGTAGCCATAGGGTTTGGCAAGATCGCCCCAAAAGTGGAATGGAAAGCGATAGCCGAAGTGACGGGGAAAGTGGTCTACCGCCATCCGCAGCTGGAAAAAGGACAAGTGTTGCAAGCAGGGACAGAAATCTTGCGAATCGACCCACTCGATTACGAACTGAAACTGGTTCAAGCTCAAGCCGATCTCAAATCTGCTCAAACCTCTCTGGCTAAGCTGAACCAAGAAGAAGCGAATCTCAAAAGCACACTCAAGATAGAAGCCAACCGTCTGGTTATCGCCAACAAAGAGTTAGACCGTAAACAAAACCTACGTAAGAAAGGCTTAACCTCGCAATCGGATGTAGATCAGCAAGAGCAAAGCGCGCTCTCTCAACGTAAGTTAGTGCTGGATATTGAAAATCAAATTGGTTTGATGCCGGATGAGAAACGAGTCGCGGAAGCCCTAGTTAAAGTTAATGCATCAAAAGTGGATGAGGCCGAACGTTCGCTTGATAAAACCATCATCACGCTTCCTTACGATTTGCGTATTGCTGACGTAGAAATTGAGAAAAAGCAAGTGGTTAACCTCCAACAAACCATGGTGACAGGACATGGTATTGATGTCATGGAAGTGGAAGCTCAACTATCCATTCATGACATGCAAACTTTGGCGGCGAGCATCGGTGAGTTTGTCCGCGATGAATCTGGTATTCCACAACCTGATATGAATGCGATTCATGCCAACATTGAACTCAGCAGCGGTAACCTCTCTGCAAGCTGGCCAGCAAAAGTTGCACGCATCAGTGAAACGGTTGATCCAAGCCAAGCGACTGCCGGTGTGATTCTGGAAATTGAACAAGACTACCGTGCATTAAACCCAACGTCTGCGCCTCCATTGGTGAACGGCATGTTTGTGCGTGCCTTGATTGAGGGACAAGAGAACCCGAGTTGGGTCATCCCAGAGCGTGCGCTTCATGGCGATAAGATTTACCTGATGGGAGATGACAACCGTCTGCAAGTCGTCACGGTTGAAGTGTTATATCGTCGCAATAACCAAGTGGTGATCGATGGTGAACTAGAGCAAGGTCAGAAGCTGATCATCAACGATTTGCTGCCTGCGATTAACGGCATGCTATTGAAAGAGTCACCTGAACAGTCAGAAACGGCTATTGAGGAGTCTGATTCATGATCCGATTCTTCGCCAAGCATCCAACAGCAGCCAACTTGCTGATGCTAACGCTGCTGATATTGGGGATTTCTTCACTTTCCACGATTAAGCGTGAAACTTTTCCTGAGTTTGATCCGCCCTACATCCTAGCTGGTGTGGTTTACCCCGGCGCTTCCCCTCAAGAGGTAGAAGAGAGCATCTGTATCCGAATGGAAGATGCTGTCGATGGCCTTGCCAACATTAAAGAAACTCAGTGTGAAGCGATTGAGGGTTCTGCGCGTCTTATCTTAAAACTGAATGAAGAAGCCGACATTGGGCGCATGTTGGTTGATGTTCAAACCCAGATCAACTCGATAAACGACTTCCCACAAGAGATTGAATCTCCTGTGGTCCAAGAGCTCGATTGGAACGAGCCAGTTGTGGATGTCGCGATCACCGCAGATACCACATGGCCAGAGCTAAAAGCGTATGCCGAACAGCTTAAACGCACGTTAAAAATCGATTACGATGTCTCTTTGGTTGAAGTTGCTGGCTTCTCTGACCACCAATACCGAGTAGAGTTAGACACTCAAGCTATCCGACAACTTGGTTTGAGTGTTGGTGATATTGCGGACCAGATTGGTCGTCAAAACGTCAAGTTGCCAAGTGGTAATGTCGAAACGCCAGATAAGAACTTTCTGATCCGCTTTGACGAACGACGCGTGACGCCGGAAGAGCTTGAGACTATCGTCGTGGGCTCTGGTACAAATGGCTCAATCATCCGTCTAAGAGATATTGCGACGATTACCGACCGGTTTGAATTGGACGAACAGAAAGTCCTCTTCGATGGTCACCCTTCTGCCCTACTAAAAGTCAGCAAAAACAAAGAAGATGACGCACTGCGTATCAAGGAACGGGTTGCTCAATTTGTCGAAGAACAACAAGCTATCGCGCCAGACGGTGTGATGCTACAAATGACCAATGACCTTTCATCCGTGCTTTGGGATCGCCTGACCATGATGGTCAAAAACGGTTGGCAAGGTATCATTCTGGTCTTCGCCACCATGTGGTTGTTCTTTAGTTTTCGCTATTCCTTTTGGGTCGCAGCTGGTTTACCCGTTGCCTTCTTAGGTGGGTTATTTTTGATGGCGCAACTTGGCCTGTCCATCAACATCATGTCTTTGGTTGGGTTACTCATGGCCATCGGTATCATGATGGATGATGCCATCGTTATTGCCGAATCGATTGCCGCTCACCTCGACCGAGGAGAAGAGATCGATGATGCCGTTATCAAAGGAGTGAAAAAGGTACTGCCAGGGGTCATCTCTTCCTTTTTAACTACGGTGTGTATTTTTGGTAGCTTGTTATTCCTGCAAGGTGAAATGGGTGCGGTACTTAAAGCAGTTCCTCAAGTTCTGATCCTCGTTTTGAGTTTGAGTTTGGTGGAAGCCTTCTTGATCCTACCTAACCACCTTTCTCATTCGCTACATAAACAAAAGCAAGAGCGAAAAACACCGAAGTTCAAACAAAAGCTGCTCGCTTCTTTTGAAAACTTCCGCAACACCACCTTGGTCAACGCAGTAGATAAAGTGGTCGAGTATCGCTATGCCTTTATGGGTGGCGTGGTTGCCTTGCTTCTTATCTCCGCGGCCACGTTAGTAGGTGGTTTACTCAAGTTCCAACCCTTCCCTGAATTGGATGGCGACATTGCAGAAGCGCGTATTATTCTTCCTCCGGGTTCTTCTCTGTCTCAAACGGAAGCTGTCGTCGATAAGATCGTCGCTTCCGCTCAAAAGCTAGATAAAGAATGGACAGAAAAAGTGGAAGACGGCAATCCATTGGTTCTGCACATCACCAGTCAATTCAATGCTAACGCCGACGCGAATGAATCTGGCCCTCACATTGCCACGGTACGTCTGGATTTGCTGGGCGCCGAGAGCCGTAACACACTCATCGATGAATTTATCGACGCATGGCGTGAAGACATTGGTGAACTTGCCGATCCTATCTCACTGGTATTTAAACAACCGACCATGGGGCCAGGTGGACGAGCGATTGAAATTCGAGCGAAACATGATGATCTGGATGCGCTCAAAGCGGCCTCTATCGACATTCAGCAATACTTAAATGAGTTTGACGGTGTCCATGGCGTATTAGATGACATGCGCATGGGTAAAGAAGAAGTCTTGGTTAAACTTCGTCCTGGGGCGGAAGCTTATGGTATTAACGGTCAGCTCATTGCCAATCAATTGCGTGCGGCTTTCTTTGGCCAAACCGCAGACGAGATCCAAGTTGGGGTAGAAAACATTTCCATCGAAGTTCGCCTCGATAAAGCACAAGCCGGTGACTTACAGCAATTGGCAAACTTTCCGATTATCTTGTCCGATGGCAGTCAAATCCCCCTCGCAACCATTGCGACTTTGGATTTCCAACGTAATTACGTAAGAATCCAGCGCATTGATGGCTTGAGGACTGTGAGCGTATTCGGCGATATCGACAATACGAAAGCCAACTCAACCGCCATTATTCGTCAGTTCCAACAAGATGAAGCACCAAAGCTTATGCAAAAGTATCCTGGTCTTCGCTTTGATTTTGAAGGCGAAGCCAAAGATACCGCTGAAACTGGGGCATCAATGGGTAAAGGCTTCTTGCTTGGTTTGTTTGGCGTGTTTGCGATTCTGAGTTACCAATTCCGCAGTTATTTGGAACCATTCGTCGTCATGCTTGCGATTCCCCTCGCCTTTATTGGCGTGGTATGGGGACACATCCTACTCGGTCACTCATTGAGTATGCCAAGTATGATGGGCTTCGTCTCATTAGCGGGGATTGTGGTGAATGACTCGATTCTGTTAGTTCAGTACATACGCCATCATGTCGATGAAGGGGATAATGTGCACGACTCGGTCGTCAAAGCCAGTCGGGAACGCTTTAGAGCAGTATTCCTGACATCAATGACCACTGCAGCAGGTTTGCTTCCGTTACTGACTGAAACCAGCCTGCAAGCACAGGTTATCCAACCACTGGTTATCTCCATCGTGTTTGGTATTTTCGCATCCACTCTGCTGGTGTTGTTTATGATCCCTGCTGCGTATGCCATTTTAGCTGACTTCGGCCTAGTCCATAAGCACGAAGAAATCTAAAACGACTGATAAGTAAACTTATCAAAATGAACAAGAGCGGCTTAGGTCGCTTTTTGTTCAATACCAACGCGTTAAAAAACACACAATCAGTTAACAAACAGAGGGTTATTGTGTCTCATTAAGTGTAAATATGAACAGTTAAGGATTAAGTATGTTGAGTTTTATATAACCAAATCAAATAACCAACACAAGATTTATAATATGTTTTATTGTCAAAAACGGCATTTCACAGAGTAAAAATACACGCAGGCAACACATTCACAATTTAAACTCACGATAATGAAAACATTGATTGAAGAATTAACATTTTAACAATCATTACAACAATGTTAACTTTAGCCTCGTTGGTCGCACTGGTGGTAAGCCTCTCACCAAGCCTATTGTCAGTTTTATATGGACGTTCGACCACCTCCAAAATGAATAGACACCCAATTTGGTGCCCTTTTTTCGCCCGTGAAAGCATTCTTCGCGGGCTTTTTTCTTTAAGTTAAGTATGAACGCTCTGGATCAACTTTTTTTTGCCAACCTTTCGGATTTGGAGGTAGTATGCGAATCAATAAGCGGAGACAGTGCTAGCAACTCTAAAACATTTTTTTCAAAGATTTCATCCGCGTGTCTTACCCAATCTAAAAACTTTTTTTGAGCAAACATAGGCTCGATTTCATATAAAAATTCAATACTAAAGTAAAACTCATTTTTGATAGGCAAATTGTACACTCTTCGATAGTCTTTTTTATACTCCAAATTTCCTTCTACATATTTTGAAAATGTATTTCCACCAATCTTGATATCTTGGCATTTGATTGGAGGGTAACCACGAAGAAACTCTCCTACAAGGAACTCTTCTTTCGCTCTCTTTTTTTCTTCGTTTATCGGGTCCATTCCCCAACGATGATTTGCATACGCAATGGCATCATTCATCAACTCTGTATGATCACCTTTTTGAGAACCGTCAGGTGACTCTACAGCATGATAAAAATCCACGTACTCTTTCTCTATAAATGAAGATAGTTGATTAACACTAGTAATATATTTATCTGAAGATTTAATCCTTAACCGAATATATAAGCTACCTTGTTTATTGATTGGTAATAGTGGATTTATTATTTTATTTTGAAAAGAGAAATAAATCGTGGCCAAGTTTATAAACTTTTCATGCCGCTCTACTTTTGAATCAATATTGAATCGTTGTAATTCAATAAAATCTTGGTATACATGACCTTCATATATATTGTTCGGACATTCAAATGATAGTACTAAGTCATCTATCTGGAATACATTATGTAACAAGTGTGCAAAATCTGGTTTCCCTCTAAACCCATCTTTAAAGATTTTGATAAAATTCATATTTATATCTCTTGTTATTTAAATATGTATTGATATTTGTGATAAGCTCTATACTAAATCCATTGGCTTTATATGCGCCATGGCGTACAAAGGTAAATAGACATCCAATTTGATTCATTTTTCTCTCATGGCTACATACTTTGCTAGCTTTTCTTGACACTGACGCTGTGTTACTCAGCCTTAGTTTTTTCGTTCAATCCCTTTACTGCTTTGGCTGTATACGAGTCGATGAGCGGAGACAAATCCAGTAATTCCAATACTTTTTTTTCAAAGGTTTCATCCGCACTTCTCACCCAATCTAAAAACTTCTGCTTAGCAAACATCGATTCGTACTTATACCAAAACTCGATGCTCAGGTAGAATTCATTTTTTATGGGTAAATTGTATACTCTTCGTAATTCACTCTTATACTTAAGATTACCTTCTGAGTATTTTGAGTATTTGTTTTTTCCAACTTCAACTATCTCACACTTTATTGGTGGATAACCACTTAAGAAACCTCTAATTAAATATTCTTCTTTTTCTCTTTTTCGGTCTTCACTTTCTGGAATTTCTCCCCATTGTTTATTCGCACGCTTAGTCAATTCTTTCATCAAGTCTGTATGATACCCCCTCATAGAGCCTTCACTTTGCTCCGGGGCATGATAAAAATCATAATATTCTCTCTCTAAAAATGAGGACAATTGACTAATATTATCAATATCTTCTCCAGTAGATTTAACCCGTAGCCTAATATATAATCCACCTTGTTTGTTAATAGGAAGCAAAGGGTTTAATATTTTCTTCTGAAACAAAAAATATACCGTAGCTAACTTTACAAACCTTTCATGCCTCTCTATTTTTGATTCAACATCGAACTGTTCTAAATTAACAAGATCCTGGTATACATGTCCTTCATATATGTTGTTCGGACACTTAAATGACAGCACTAAGTCATCTATCTGGAACGCATTATGTAATAAGTCAGAGAAATCCGGCTTTCCTCTAAAACCATCTTTACACATTTTAATAAAACTCATATGTCTATCTCTTACTCTTCAAATATGCATCAATACCTTTAAACGAGAGCCTGCAATATGAGCTCTAATTCAAGTAAAGGTAAGCCACATACTAAGGTATTATGAAGATCAAAAAGGAGATCGGATCTTTTCTAAATTTTAAATATCTAACATCACCTCCACTTTACTGAAATCTACACTTTTGAAAGTTACATCCGCTCCATCCAGCAATAGCTCATCAAACACGCCAACTATTGATAATAAGCTTGAGGATCTGATCTCCACCCATGAAATGAGAAACAAAAAAGCCAGCCTTAAAAGGCTGGCAAGTAGAGCAACAAGGTCAGTGCTTACTGCTAACTAACACCGAACTCGTATTGGATTCATTTTCGTCTGTTAGTCTCTTTTATCGGCGTTTATGACTTGCTTGCTTTCTCTTTGTGGCACGTTACCTTTACTAACTGTTCTTGCTCATCTTTAATGTTTTTCACGATACGCTCATCACGTGCACGAATGGCATCCATGTTCATTTGCTGAATATCTGCTATAGCTTCATGTTTCATTTCAGAAAAGTCCTGACGTAAATCTGAGCTCCACTCCTCTTTGTCTAAAGTGTTAGCAGCAGCGATTGGTGATGACATTACAGCAATAAGACTTAGAGTAGATAGAAATACGCTTTTCATAATAAGCTCCTTGAGGATTAGCAGTTAATTTTAATTACAATTTATATATTGCACATACGATGCCAACTTTTATTTTGTTATTTTTCAACAACTTAAATAAAACCTCATATTCAACGTTATCTTCGTCTGGTAAATTTCGCTAACCAAGCGTCAAATTAACCATGCAAATTTAAAACATTAGAAACATACATATTAGAAATGCTTTGTCAGGCAGTTTTCTCATCAGATAATTACGTAACTGCCCACTAAAAAATCGCTTTGAATCAAAATACGGAAACAAAAAAGCAGCCCGAAGGCTGCTCCTAATCGTTAACATCAAGCTTGTTAACTCGATACGCTTGCTTCAACGCTCGACGTCACTGGCGACTTTCTGAAACGATTAATCAAACGATGGATAAACCTCTTAATCGATCTGAAAATATTTTTAATATCTTCAAGCATTAAATACAAACAAGGCACCAACACTAAAGTCAGAACCGTTGCGTACAACACCGCAAAGCCCAAAGCGACAGCCATCGGTATGACAAAACGCGCCTGCAAACTCGTTTCAAACATTATCGGCAATACACCCGCAAACGTCGTTATTGAGGTGAGCGTGATAGCTCGAAAACGAGCACAACCCGCCTCAACAACCGCTTGTTTGATGTTCATACCCTTTTCTCTCACTTGGTTTACGTAATCTGTCATAACCAGAGAGTCGTTAATAACCACGCCAGCAGCGGCGATCAAACCAAATGTCGACATCATACTTATGTCTAAACCTAGCCAGAAATGGCCCCAAATCGCCCCCGTCAGACTAAACGGAATGACGGACATTACAATCAAAGGTTGGGTATAACTTTTTAACGGTACAGCTAACAAGATGTAGACGATGATCATGCCTGCAATAAAGAACAAAATCTGTTCATTACGCTGCGCAGCCTGCTCTTCAATATCACCGCCCAATTCTGTTTTCACAGTTGGGAAGGCTTGCTTCATGTCCGGTAAGATATTGTCGTCAATGACCTTAACGATTTCTTGAGGCTCAACCAATTCTTCGTCTATGGAACCATAAACATAAACGGTTTGATACCCGCCTTCACGTCGAATGCTACTCACGCCCGGCTGCTCGTTGATCTTCACCACATCACCTAGCATGACCTTCTTACCTGCTGGTGTGGTAATCACAGCGTAACGCAATGATGAGAATGCTTCACGCGTCAATTGCGGGTAACGCACCATAACTTTAATTTCTTCACCATCACGAATAATGCGCTGTGCTTCGCCACCATAAAAGCTGCCACCAACTTGCTCTGCGATCATGGTGAGATCCAGACCGAGATCGTACGCTACAGGCGCAAGAGACAGGAGTACTTCTTTGCTTCCAGAATCAATAGAAGATGAAATATCATATAACCCTTCTTCCTGCTGTAAACGCTCTATCAAGTAACGCCCAGCCTCGTTGAGCTCACTGATGTTAGAACCAAACAACAAGTAGCCAAACTCATCTCTGTCACCACCACCCGCACTCTGCTCGCGGATTTTGATGCTCTTCATACCTGGGATAACAGGCATAGCTTCACGCCAACGTCGAGCCAGTTCAAATGTATTGAACGGGCGTAACTCTTCATCAACCAGAGGCACTAATACACGACCTTCGGTGCGGCTTCTGTTGTACGACAGCACATCACGAATCATTCCTTGACCATGTTCTGCAATGGTCTCAGATTCGATCTTTTGCATGACACGTTCAATAGTCTTGAGTGCACTGATTGTCTGCTCACTTGAAACGGTATCATTCATTTCAATAGTGATCGCAGGATAGTCGGTCGGCACTTTAGGGTTAGGGATCACCCGAACATAATTCGCGTTGATCAAAGCCGCGCTGATCAGCAGTAAACCACAGAACACCGCAAACACTGTCCAGCGCCAATGGGTGCATGTTGTTACAAAGTTACGATACGGACCGTTTACAAAGCCGAAGAAACGTTGGTTGAAACGATCTCGCCATCCACCAGGCTTGACTGGTTTAAAATGGGTATGCGCCAAGTGCGCTGGTAGGATCAACTTTGATTCAATCAAACTGAAGATCAAACAAAGAATCACAACCCCCGCGATACCATAAAAGAAAGCGCTATCAATACCACTCGAAAGCAAGAATGGTGCGAATACAGCAATCGTTGTCAGAACACCAAATGTCGCTGGCGTAGCAACACGTTTGACACCGCGTACCACGTTCTCGACACCGCCGCCCTTTTCTTCGATTTCACTGTACGCACTTTCTCCCATGACGATGGCGTCATCCACCACAATTCCGAGCACCATAATGAAAGCAAACAGCGAGACGATGTTCACTGTAATACCCAAAGCTGGCATCATCATCACCGCACCAAGGAAACACACTGGTAAGCCGATCATTACCCACATAGCCAAGCGGAAACGTAGGAAAATGGTCAGCATAATCGCGACTAATGCAGCGCCTTGCAGCAAGTTTTTCAACATCATGTCGAGACGCCCATTTAAATAATAAGTCGTATCAACTAAGACTTTGAGCTTAACATCCTGCGGTAATGTCTTGTTTTTTGCTTCAATATAATTACGAACGGACTGTGCAACAGGGATAATGTTCTGATCACGAGTTGCTTCAACAGACATGTAGATCGCATTTTGCCCTGAGTATTCAAAATAGCGCTCTTCTTCCGTAAAACCATCTTTGATCGTGGCGATATCTTGCAGTAAAACCTTCGCACCATTTGCGCCAAGCTTTACAGGAATATTTCTAAACTCATCACCACGGTAGTATTGGTTTTCAATCCTTACTGCAATCATCCCTGAATTTGTTTTTACTTCGCCCGCAGAAAAGTTAGCTGAATAACGGCTGATCGCGCTGCTGATATCGCTCAACGTCAGGTCGTATTTACGAAGAACAAGTGGGTCAACTTCAATCGCTATTTCTTCTTCTGGCGCACTCAGGTACACCAGCATGACGTTTTCTAACTGAAGTAATTCATCTTCGATTTGCTTAGCGATCGGTTTAAGCTCCTCGAGCGGTCGGTCCCCAACTAATCCCATTTCGATTACATCTTGGCGCCATTCAACTTGGTAAACATTGATTGGTTCCATACCCGTTGGTAAGTTAGACAATGTATCAATACGTTGGTTTACATCATCTAAGACACGCTTGATATCGGCATTAACGTCTACCTCGATGGAAACATACGCGCTACCTCTAGAGGCCGTTGAGACTGCTTTTTTAATCCCGGTGACGTCTTTAATCGATTCCTCGACCTTAACGAGAATACTCTCTTCTATCTCTTGAGGAGAAGCGCCAGGATAAGTCGCACGAACATCAATGTAGTTCACCTCAATATTCGGAAACATCTGCCTTTGAATAAAGAGAAAGCTCACCACACCCATGATAATGATGAACACCATCAAAAGGTTGGCAGCGACGGGGTTATTCGCAAAATAGGCAATCAAGCCCTTTTGTTTAGTATCTTCCATGACAAACTCCTACTTACTGTACGACGGTTTCGGAGTCGTCACTCTTTTTTGCGATTTGTACCGCCATGCCTTTTTGAGGGTACTCTGGTAAGGTCAGTACCAACTTATCACTTTGCTCTAAGCCTTCGCCCACCAGCAAAAACTCACCTTCTGCTCTCAAAACCGTGACAGTTCTGGGTTGAAGTTGATTATCGCCATTCACTACCCACACGGTACGATTTTTTACTAATTCCTGTGGTAAGCGGTAGATATGCTTAAGTTCCTTACCAGTGAAGCTCACTTCAACGTAGGAGCCGAATTTAATTGGAGGCTGCTGGTTATCGACACCGTATGGGTCCGCGATTTGAATGACCATGTTAATCATTCGGGTAGCGCTATCAATCATGCCTAAATCACGAACTACTCGACCTTCTCTAGTGGTAGAAAATACACCTTGCTGCGTCACTGTCGCAGTGAGTTCACCAATGGATTCGGGTAAAAATGCACTATCAAAACCGGCAATGGGTACATGCACCTCTGCCACTTCGATGTTGTTTAACGTGGCAACTCGAGAACCAGATGTAACAAATTGACCAACACCAATATCACGCTCAACAACCAGCGCATCGTAAGGTGCAACGACTTTGCAATTTTCTAACTCTCTTTTTGCTCGTTTGAGTGCCGCTTGAGCCGACTTCACTTGGGCTTGTGCGCTCAAAACGTGAGGCTTGCGTAAATACAGATCCGTCACTTGCTTATCGCTCAGTCTCTTTGCCTGACGTTTTGCAACTTCGGCTTTCGCTTGTTCCTCAATCAAGTTTGCGCGTGCACTAGCTAAATCGGCTTCAGCTTGTAAAACCGACGCTTCATAGTTGTCACTTTCAATTGTGAAAAGAACCTCTCCTCGTTTCACGATGCCACCCGTTACAAAATTCGGGTGCCAACTTATCACTTCACCACTGACTTGCGCGGAAAGGTGTGTTTTTTCAAAAGGGACTAATTCACCGTGACTGGTAATCACCACTTTGTGATCAGTAGGAAAAAGAGAAGAAGCCTGAACAGTAGGTTCTGTAATTGCATCTTTGGTTGACTCTTTTTCCGGCGCAGTTGCGGCAATTGCAGCATATCCTGCATAAGAGCCTCCAACGACGACGAAGGGTAAAAGCCAACGTAATATGGGTTTTGCTAACATCGAAAATCCTTTTTTATTGTTGTTTTCAACACCACACTTTTATTCAGTCCATTGCTCCCGGTAAGCATGGTGGTGAGAGAATTGAATTTGAATAAACATCAAAGCGGCACTTGCCTAGTCTTTTAAGCAGCGAACTAGATAGTTATTGCCAATTCAAAGTTAATAAAATTAACAAAAAATTAACCAACTGCGCAAGTTGCTCTGACTTAACTTTTATTCTAAACAGCAAATGACATGCCAAGCATTTATTTATTAAAAATCATATGGTTATATAAAAACCATTATTTTATCCAGTGTGCTATTGGTCATAATCACCAGATATTAGTGATTATGACCAATACGGCCATAATGATAATTAAAATAAATGATTATCTGCGCTCTAAAAGTTGAACTTGGTGCAGGCTCTATGGCAATTCATTGATTAATCGCTCGTTATCAAACGGTTCTGGGTGCATGTGGCGTCAGCTTAAGTCTATAATTTGGAGTAGGTAACACTCTGTAAGACAAGGAAATGTGCTTTGTTACAAACGCTCGCCAAGTTGCTCTTCCCCTCGCTGCTCACTATTTTATCGGCATGCTCATCCGTATCGTTGAATGACGCCAGTGAAAAGTCCACCAGCTTTCAGCTCGGTTATCAAAAGGATTCTGTTCTTGCGCAGTACTTTGAAGCTTACGGGAGAGATCCTAAGTCCATAACTGGCTTTGCACCGTTAAATCAGGGACACGATGCCCTTCTTGCTCGAACCTCTTTGATCGAGTCCGCCCAGAAAAGTCTTGATCTTCAATACTATATTTACCGTGGTGACGAAACGAGTCAGCTAATAACGTGGCGCTTGTATGAAGCGGCAAAGCGTGGTGTTCGAGTAAGGCTGTTGCTTGACGATATGCAAAAGCGAAACGACGATGTGATGGCTGCCCTCAATGCACATCCTAATATAGAAATCCGCTTATTTAACCCGCATCAGTATCGCGACTCCCGTTGGTTCGCTCTTGCTAGCGATTTTGAACGCCTTAATCGTCGTATGCACAATAAGTCTCTGATTGCAGACAGTGTTTCCGCCATTGTCGGAGGTAGAAATATCGGCAATGAATACTTCTCTTTTGAATCGCAAGTTGAGTTTGGTGATTTTGATCTTCTGCTCTATGGTGAGGCGGTACAACAAACTGCCGATCAGTTCGACCTCTACTGGAATAGCGCCTATGCGATACCAATGGAATGGATTACACCGAATTCACAGCAAATTACCGACCAAGCGATTCAAAAGCAGGTCAATAAACTCCGGTTAGAGGAAAAGTTTTCAACCGGCCGCTATGACTTCACCCAACTGGATATGTACCAAGATCTAAAACAAGGCAAACTCAAGCTCTACTGGGGAGAAGCGAAAGTATGGTTTGATCTGCCCGATAAAGTCGCAACCCGAGAGAGCCAACTTATTGATAATTTGTCGGAACTGGTTAAAAGTGTTGAGGATTCATTTGTGCTCATTTCTCCCTATTTCGTTCCAACTGAAGCAGGTACTCAAGCATTAAGTAACGCGGCCAAGCGAGGCGTTGATATCACGATTGTGACCAATAGCCTCGCGTCTAACGATGTGTTTGCCGTGCATGGTTGGTACGCAAAATATCGAAAAGATCTACTCGAAGCTGGAATCAAGCTTTGGGAAGTAAAAGCGAGCGCAAAACTCAAAAGTAAGTGGAGCATCACGGGGAGTAGCAGAGCAAGTTTACACGCTAAAGCAATGACGATTGATAACAAAACACTTTTCGTTGGTTCAATGAACTGGGACCCACGTTCGGCAGCTTTGAATACCGAAATGGCAGTTGTTATAGAACAGCCAGAATATGTGCAAATGTTTCTAGAACAACTGCCGAATCAACTGTCGAGTAACGCCTATGCCTTAACTCTGCGCGACGGGGACATTGTCTGGACCGACGTAAAAACAGGCGAAGAATACGACTCCGAACCAGAAGCAGGAGTATGGCGAAAAATGGGTGCTTGGTTCTCCGGAATATTACCAATTGAAGATCAGCTATAACAGTTGCCAATACTGCAAACCTACCCAGTCAAGCGAAACAAAATGGACGCTAGTTTTGGGGCTGGGGGGCACAACCAACATAAGGAAGTTCAATGCCAGCGCAATGGAATGAATACTATCAGAAGATTTTAAGCCAACCTCACCGCCCAAACGTGGAAAATGCCCTGAACCTACTTAAGATAGAAGGCAAAGTCGCTCTCGATATTGGCTGCGGAATAGGTCGAGACAGCCACTTTCTCCTCGAACAGGGATTTAAGGTTCACGCATGTGATAGCAATGAAGATGCAGTAAAAACTTGTTTAACACGCTTTGAAGGTAATAAGCGATTTTCGGTTTCGCAGTGCTGTTTTACTGAATTTAATTACCCTCAGTGCAGCTTGGTTATCGCAAATGCCAGTTTGTTCTTTTGCCCTGACACAGGCTTCAAACAAGTCTGGACAAAACTAGACAGCGCATTACAACCGGGCGGTATCTTCTGCGGCGATTTCTTGGGAGTGAAAGACTCCTGGGTTACCTCCGAAATGCACCCAAACATTACCGCATTAACAAAAAAGGAAGTGGAAAGCTTATTCGAGGGTTACGACCTCATTTCATTGCATGAAAGAGATGAAGACGGGACCACTGTAGTAGGAAGCCAAAAACATTGGCATATGTTTAGTGTGACCGCTCGAAAGCGCTAAAAATGGTCTCTCAATAAAGAAAGCAGCACTTCAAATCAGTGCTGCTATCAGAGATTAATTGACGGGATACACCACTTCAAAACGCTCTAAAACCAGCGTACGTTTCTCATGCCAATCGATGTTCAACTCATCGCATTCAGCTTTAAAAAATGCAGTATGAGCATCACGCCACCAGTTTAAGGTTCTATCACCTTCGCCTTCTGCGAAGGCAAATTCTGCGGTTACATCCTCATATTTGCATGTACTTACGTCAGTAATTCGTATCACGCAAACCGGGTCCCCATCCCAATTCGTCACTACTTGTAAATGACCGACTTGGGGCATGGTTTCACCATGTTCTCGATACCAAAGCTCCAAACTGCACGATGCAGTTTTCTGTCCAATACGAACCAAATCTGCGCATACATTCGCGTTGTATTCGTCGGCACAATAATAGTCAGCACTGACTGATGGTACAGCTTCCCTTTGTTCTGGTGATAATAATTCTAGGAATTGTTCTAAGTAATCCTTAGCTCGCGCGTCCATGCTCACTCCATTAATCATAAATTCGCAAGGAGGATAAAAGATATCACAACAAATAACCACCAGGAACAAACTGAAAAACAACAAGAATATGACTTCTACGAAGACGACAGTTATTTCTTTTGTAATAACTTTGCTAAACGTTTGTGCTATTTGCTATTGTTGCATGGTCTATCTGTACTCTTCTCGTGAAAGGACGTTATATGCGCTTATTTATTGGTATTTTTTTCTCGCTGATACTTGCCTTGCCAACAATGGCATCGGAGGAAAAGTATTCAGAATCGGATCTGTTAGATAGACCATTAATGGAACGCTATATTTTAGATGAACTAAAAGCGCTGCGTCAGGACTATCAAAGCCTAGAAAAGCGAATGATCACAGAGATCACCGATCGCGAGCTAACGGTCGCAGATAAATCGTTGAACTATGCCAACGTGACCGTTACATACTTCTTCTACATCATTGCTGGTGTCGCATCGCTGATTGCCTTTGTCGGATGGCAATCTCTGCGCGAGTTTAAACACAACACCAAAGAGATGGCTGATAAACGATTGGAGAAGATCGCCCAAGAATATGAGAAAAAGTTTGTCGCCCTTGAGCGAGATTTAAAACGCAAAACTCGCATTATCAGCGAAAACAACAAAGAGATTGAGAAAATCAACGAGATCCATAACTTATGGCTACGTGCACAAAGCTCTCAAACTCCAGAACAACGTATTGAAATCTATGATGAAATCTTATTAATTCGTCCAGGTGATTTAGAAGCGTTGACTTACAAAGCCGACGCAGCGATGGAAATCAACGAATACCATTGGGCACTTAGCATTTGTAACCGCGTACTTGAAGTCGATTACACCAACGGCCCTGCACTGTATCAACGCGCGTGTGCATACTCTCGCCTTGGTATCGAAGAGCAAGCTATTGAAGACTTGGAACGCGCAATTGAATACAGCCCATCCATTCGTGATTTACTTGCCGAAGAACGAGACCTCGAATTGCTGCACGGTAATGAGCGTTTTGAAAAGCTCTTACATCTAGCAAGCGAATAATGGAATAAACAGCATGAGCAGCCACTTTAATCTAGAAGACGCTAGCCAAGTATTGGTTGGCGCTTTTGCCCTAGCAGTCCCGATCTCATTTTCGGAGGAAGCGTGGCGATTGGGTGAGAGCCTACCAATGGCAAACTTGCTCATGCTGTTAAGTCTTTCTGTCATTTTCCTCAGTTTTTTCGCGTATCAAAGCGTGTTTCAAAGCCACATCAAGAATCGCGTATCCATCTTTATTTTTCGTGTGGTTATCGCGTACCTCATTGCGGCCGTTGTGGTAGCGTTAGTTCTTTTCTGTCTTGATAAACTGCCACTCATGAATGAGCCTTTGGTTGCGATAAAACGCGTTATCGTCATCACAATGCCTGCTTCGATGGGCGCGATCGTAGTCGACAGTTTCGACAAAGAATAGAGATAATCGCTACTCTTCTTCTAACGTTAAGTTCGACCCCGAGTGGTCTTTCCCTAATATATCTTCTGGGTTTCGAAGTGCGCAGGTTTCTAACGACAAGCACCCGCAGCCAATGCATCCGCCTAAATCGTTTTGCAACGCTTTAAGTTTTTGAATCTTTTGTTCTAACTGTTCATGCCAATGGCTTGCCATTTCTTCCCATTGCGCTTTGTTAGGGGCTTGGTGTTTCGGCAGTTCATCTAACGCATGTTTAATTTCTTCTAACGACAACCCAACTTGCTGCGCTGCTTTGATCACCGCAACACGGCGCAACACACTGCGATGGTAGCGACGCTGATTACCTTGATTTCTCCAGCTCGAAATCAGTCCTTTTTGCTCGTAAAAATGTAGGGCAGATACTTTCACTCCAGAACGTTTTGCCACTTCTCCTACGCTGATTTCCATCCTTGACTCCCTGCGTATCAATTTTGTTAAAAAAATGCTTTACCTCAAGTTTACTTGAGGTTTTAAAGTTGCACCATCTTAATTAACGCTAAACCCCGGCGATCTCAAGATAATGTATTCAGCGCGAACGACTTGGTTGTTAACCACAAGACAGTTGGACATCAACCTTTTGAAATCCATCGGGAGTTAGAGGCAAACATAATGAAAAATAAAACTCAGCCGTACTTAGCTGGCCGCTTCTTCGACAGTATCTCCTCTGGCTTATTCATGATGGCGCTGCCATGGGTCATGCTTTCCGAACCTAACATGGGCACTTTCGTAGCTTTAGTATCTCTGAGCTGCACCGCGATTTCTTTTCTAGCAACGCCTTTCTTTTCCACTTTAATTGACCGACATTCACGCAAAGTACTACTCGTGCTCAATCAATGGATTCAATCGGGTATGGCTTTGGTGGTGTTCATTGCTTATTGGTTAGGGTTCGAGTCACACTGGTTGCTGGCTTTTGCACAATTGGTGTATTGGGTTTCGAGTAATTTTGCATGGACGACCAACAACGCTTTCACCCAAGAAAATTATCAGCACCATGAGTATGCGAAAATTTCGGGTCAGCAAGAAATTGTAATGCAATCCACAACCCTCGGAGCTGGCGCGTTGGGTATTGTTTTGCTTGAAATGTGGGGTATGAAAGAGTTTGCTTTGTTTGCGGCCAGCGCCTCTGCGTTAGCAGCGATGTTCTATATTCTGACGCCTTATACCCAACAATTAAGGGCATCAAAATCCGTTGCTTTCATCGCGCAACTCAAAGAGAGCAAACAAATATTCCGCCTCGAACCCCGATTTTATGGCTTTATTCTGCTCTCTTGCCTCTCTTATCCTGCATTGACGTATTTGAGCAAACTGGTGCCGATTTGGTTTTCTGAACAAGGCATCTCTGGCGATTGGTTTGCAGGGTTCAACATCAGTTTTGGCCTCGGCTCGTTGCTAACCGGCTTTATTGTCACCAAAGTGCTAAGCCGTGCCTCCCATAGCCACATTATGTTCGCTTCGATGGTTATGGTCTCTTTTGCGCTTATCGGGATGAGTTTTGCGATGAGCCCGCTGACCATCTTATTGTTTACGGCGCTGTTTGGCGTATTTAACGCGCTAAATCGCATTGCGAGAGTCAACTGGATGCATCACACCGTAGCGGTTCATCAACGAGGTCGCGTCGATGGCGGCATCAGCATGTTTGCCACCACCATTCAATCTCTCAGTTACGTCCTGATTGCAATGTTGAGTCATTACGAACTAACACAATACGGTTTTGCAATCGCAGCTGCTGTCATGGTGTTAGCAGTGATTTTGATGGGATTACTCAGTCGAGACGTAGAGCCGTTTAACGACCTGCCCCTTCATGCAGCAGCAAAGTGAAGCATAGAAATTGAGAAGTTGAGAAATTGAAAAAGCGAGATAGGAAGGCAACCAACATCGTCTTCCTATTTTTTACGCCAGCACTTTTACCTCTATCGCTCATCAGCAAGGTTGGGTATTCTGAGGTGAGCAACATGAGCAGAGGGAAATCGCAGTGAACTTAAGGCAATTAGAAGTCTTTTACGCCATTATGCAAGCAGGAACGGTGTCAGGCGCGGCTCGCTTACTGCACGTTTCCCAACCTAATGTCACTCGAGTTCTCGCCCATACAGAACAACAACTGAGCTTCGCTTTATTTGAGCGTGTAAAGGGCCGTCTCGTTCCCACTCAAGAAGCCAAAGCCTTATTGCCAGAGGCTGAAAAAGTCTATCAACAACTCGGACAATTTCGCTCTCTGACCAACAAAGTCAAACAGGGAACTCAACATTTACGAGTCGGTGCTCCGCCTGTTTTGGCCGCACACTTGTTAGCGCCGACTGTCGCGTTGCTGTCGAAAGAGCACGGCATCTCCTTTGAGCTCTCAACGGCTAATCGCGATGAGCTGTGCTCAGGTTTACTGAAACATGAATTGGATGTCGCCATTGCGTTCGGTGAAGAAACGCCACCAGCGATCATGGGACACATGTTATTAAAAGAAAACTTGGCGCTAATTGCCCCTAAAAGCGCAGCGATACCCACAGAAAAAACCGTCACTTTAGAAGAACTCATCAGTCACGATTTACCCATTATCGGTTTAGATAGCCGAGACCCTCTGGGCTTATTGCTGCATCAAACCTTATCGGCGCGTGACGAGCATTATCAACATGCCATCACCGTCCGCAGCTACTCCGCGGCGGCTGAACTGGTGAAAAACGAAGCAGGATTCGCGATTGTAGACCCTTGGACTGCAAAACAATATCGCCAAGATAATGCCGTTTCCGTGCATGCTTTGGAGCCAAATATGTCCTTCTCTGTCTCTATTTTATTCGCAGAGCACACACCTCAATCCATTGCGACAAAGCAATTTATCACCGCCCTAAAACAACAGATGGTTTAAAGGTATAACCTGAAGTTATACCCGCCTAACAAATAAGCATTCGGTTTCCTAAATCAGTCTGGCTACATTAATGAGCAATAACGATGACGAAGGGAACCATCATGCAAATTGCTCAACCTTACCTACTCTTTCTTGGCGATGTAACCGATCCACTCGCAGCAAAAACCGCGCGTGGCATATATCAATGGCGACCTGAGATTTGTCTTGGCCAAATCCGCCTGACGCCAGAAACCGTATCGCTTGGTTTAACCGACATGACACTACAACAAGCGCAGCAGCAAGGAGCAAAAACGCTGGTGCTCGGCACAGCAAATCCAGGAGGCGTCATTCCCGAAGCTTGGCAAGCAACCTTACTTGAAGCGGCAGAGATGGGGTTTGAAATTGCATCGGGCATGCACCAACGTTTGGCGGAATTTTCTCCTCTTGCCGATCTAGAACAACGCGGATTAACCAAACTGTATGATGTTCGCCATTATGATGCCCCGCTCAAGGTCGGCAATGGCAAAGCTCGCGCAGGCAAGCGAGTACTTACTGTAGGGACAGATTGCTCCGTTGGCAAAATGTACTCTGCCCTTGCCATTGAGCATGCATTGAAGCGTAAAAACTGTCGTGCAGAGTTCAAAGCAACGGGTCAAACCGGAATTCTCATCGCAGGCAGTGGCATTTCGATTGATGCCGTAGTTGCCGATTTTATCTCCGGCGCAGTAGAAGCGATCAGCCCTGAGTTCACCGATCACGATTGGGACATCATCGAAGGGCAAGGTTCATTGTTTAACCCTTCGTTTGCTGGCGTAAGTTTGGGCTTACTTCACGGCGCACAAGCTGACGCTCTGATACTGTGCCATGAGATTGGTCGCCCGCACATCCGCAACTTACCACATGCGAGCTTGCCAACCATTGAACAAACGATAGAAGCGAATCTGGCCGCTGCTCGCCTAACAAATCCAAACGCTCAATTAGTGAGTATTTGCTTAAACACTTCGGCGCTCAGCGAAGAAGATGCAGCCCAGTTATGCCAGGGTTGGAGCGACAAATACCAAGTGCCCGTCACCGACCCTGTACGTTTTGGCGTTGATGCGGTTGCAGATAGGCTCCTTACGATTTAAGAAACATTTACGGTTTAGAAAATAACTGCGGTTTAGGGAAACTAGTGAGATGAAAATTCATGTAGAACCTGTCACGCTTGCCATGGCGACACCATTTCGCATCTCTCGCGGCAGTCGGACAGAGTGCCACGTAGTCCGCGTGACAATTGAACATCGAGGCATGACCGCCCAAGGTGAATGCACGCCATACCCTCGTTATGGTGAATCGGTTGAATCGGTGATTAAGGCGATTTCTCACGCCGCACATGAACTGCAAAGTTTGTATGCCAAAGGTGATGCTGATGTGATGGCTCTCAAAAGCCAGCTTCAATCGTTATTACCCGCAGGGGCGGCAAGAAATGCATTGGATTGCGCCCTTTGGCATCTTCACGCGCTTTTGAGCCAAAAGCAGCAGGTTCACGACCTCTTTACGTTACCCGAGGCGATTGTGACGGCGATGACGGTTTCTATCGACAAGCCGCAAGCGATGGCAAAACAGGCACAAGCTTACCTTAGCCAAGGCGCAAAACTGCTTAAGGTAAAACTGGATGGTGAAAACGTGATTGAGCGCGTTGCAGCAGTACGCGATGCCGCGCCGCACGCACAAATTGTCTTAGATGCGAATGAAGCGTGGCAAAACCTCGACCTCGCGACGGTATTTGCTCAACTCGAACCGTTTAATATCACCATGATCGAGCAACCGTTGCCACAAGACTGCGACGACGTACTCGCCAGCATTCCGCACCCCATTCCACTTTGCGCCGATGAAAGTTGTCACACCAGAGAGCAATTGCATCAGTTGGTTGGCAAATATGAAATGGTGAACATTAAGCTAGATAAAACTGGCGGGCTCACTGAAGCACTATTATTATCCGACGACGCCCAAAAACTCGGTTTTAGCCTCATGTCCGGTTGTATGTTGGGGACGTCGCTTGCGATGCGTGCTGCCTTACCCATTGCTGCTCAGGCAAGCGTTGTCGATCTTGATGGCCCGGTGCTGCTCGGACAAGATGTAACGCCAAGCTTGGTTTATTGCGACGGCGAAATCGTTCTTTCCAAATAGCCTAAACAATCCAGAGGTTTTGCTCCAAAAGTCAGAACCTCTGAGTTTATGATCTCGATTAAAAAACAATCAGCCCCATCATGAAATAAGTCACATAAATTATATGGTTATTGAGGCATGCTAAGATTCCAGTAGTCCAAGAAGGTGGTCTTATGCATCGAGTCATCCGGAAAATGACGTGGAAAACGAATAGGCGGTAATCCCGCCCTACTCCAATGCAGTGCGTGGGTTTCTATAACAACCCACTTCCTAGCAATTCGTAGGTTTTTCACGCCATCTTGCAAGGAGGCTCTATGCCTATCAACAAAATACGCAATATCGCTTTTGTCGGCCAAACCGGGACCGGTAAAACCACGCTGATAGAAAAACTGCTCTTCACCTGCGATGCCACGCACCATTTAGGCAGCGTAGAAAAAGGCGATACCGTTACCGACTTCGACCCTCAATCCATCCAATATCAACACAGTATTGAAGCAACGCCAGTCGCACTGCGCTGGAATAAACACCGGCTCAATATCATCGACACTCCGGGACAAAACGAGTTACTTGGCCGTACTATCAGCGTTTTTCCTGCCGTTGAAACATCTGCCCTTGTCATCGACCCTCAAACCCCACTTAACCAAACTTCCGATCGCTTATTCACCTTTGCTAAAGAGCAGCAAAAATGTCAGATGATCATCATCAATAAGCTCGATAACCACGGTAATCAGTTAGAAAGATTGATGGAGAACATCGTTGAGCATTTTGGTGACCACTGCTTGCCGATCAACTTACCTTCGGCTGACGGGGAATCTGTAGTTGACTGCTATTTCGAACCAGAATTGGGACGAGAAACCTTACTTGCAACGGTAGATGAAGCTCATGAGACCTTAATTGACCAAGTCATCGAAGTCGATGAAGAACTGATGGAACTGTATCTGGAACAAGGCTCCGAACTCACCGCAGAGCAACTGCATGATCCGTTTGAAGAAGCACTGAGAACTGGACATGTGATTCCGGTCTGTTTTGTCTCAGCACAAACCGGCGCGGGCGTCGAGTTGCTGCTGCGCACCTTGGCGGAGATCATGCCCATGCCAAACGAGGGTAACCCTCCTCAACTGGAAAAGAACGGCAAAAAAATCAAAGTAAATTGCGAAACCTTAGAGCACACCGTCGCACACGTGTACAAAGTCAGCGTCGACCCATATATGGGAAAACTTGCCTACTTACGTGTGTATCAGGGGGAAATCAATGCGGGCAGCCAGCTTTATATTGGCGAAAGCAACAAGGCATTTAAAGTTGGGCACTTATATCAACTGCAGGGCAAAGATAGAACCGAGATCCCTCGCGCGCTTGCGGGCGACTTCTGCGTTTTAGCCAAAGTGGATGATCTCGAATTCGATTCAATCGTTCATGACTCTCACGAAGAAGATGGAGTTCAACTCAAAACGTTGGATCTTCCTGACTCCATGTATTCTTTGTGCTTGAAGCCTCTTAAGCGTGGAGATGAGCAAAAATTAGGAGATGTGCTGAATAAAATTGCCAGTGAAGACCCTTCTCTGCGCATCGAACATCGCGCTCGCACCAACGAAACCATCATCAGCGGCCAAGGGGAGTTTCACCTCAAAGTCGCATTAGAAAAGATGGCGAACGTGTACAAACTGGACGTCGAAACCTGCCAACCAAGCGTCGAATACTTTGAAACCATCACCAAACCTGCCGAAGGGCATTATCGACACAAAAAACAAAGTGGCGGTGCAGGTCAGTTTGGTGAAGTGCAATTGAAGGTTCGTCCACTCGAACGTGGCGCCGGATTTAAGTTCATCAACAAAGTGGTGGGTGGCGCAATTCCAACCGCGCTCATTCCTGCTGTAGAAAAAGGTATTTTGCAAGCGTTAGAGGAAGGCGCGATTTCTGGCAACCCAATTAAGGATGTGGAAGTCACCGTTTATGACGGTAAATATCACTCCGTCGATTCGAAAGAAATTGCGTTTGTCATCGCAGGTAAGAAAGCGTTTTTAAATGCGATTAACAACGCCGATCCTATTGTGCTAGAACCCATTGTCCAGATGGAACTGCACATCCCAACCGCGAATGTTGGCGATGTTTCTGGTGATTTATCTGGCAACCGAGGCTTAATCGAAGGCTCCGAGCCAATCGACAGCAGCTTCACCTTACTCAGAGCCAAGTCACCTGTAAACGAGCTGCAAGATTACGCTCGTCGATTACGCTCTATCACTGGTGGTGAAGGCAGCTTTAGTATGACCTTAAGTCATTACGAGCCTGCGCCACCAGCAGTGCAAAAACAGGTCTGCCAAGGCAGTACACAACAAGGTTAATTCCCTAAGATTCAAATCAATCACATAAACAAAAAAGCGCCCTCATTTTGAGGGCGCTTTTATGTAAAAGAAAAATTATTTATCGAGAGACAAACCTATCTGACTGATTTTGCTTTCAAACTCTTCGATGCTGTTCGCTTTGTAAGTCGGAGCACCGTTAAAGTAGCGCGGTTTCTCTGGCAGCATCGCATTTTTCAGCTCTTGTTCTTGATCGATATTGTCATGGTAAACCGTTACACGATTTGGAATATCCTGCTTCATTACAGCCATTTTGGTTCTCCTTTATTAAAACGAATAGTAAGCGTAGAACGAATTTATCGGAGTACAGGCGAGACTGTGTAAAATTTAGACACTCACAGCAAAATCATATTTAAACAGTTGCATTTAATATTTTTGAGGCACTTTGTCGTGGCTATTGGCAAACGTGAGTGCAGCGATTAAGGTGAGCTCTCTCTACATGAAGACAGGAAGTCCGGTGTCGCAACAAGAACTCAACCAAATGGGCAGTGCCAAAGTTTTTCTCATCGAAAAAGATGGCGTCCAAGTAATAGAAAAACGTAACCCTACTCAAATAGAAGTGGCGTTTTATCAACGCCATGCCGAGCAGTTTAACGCGCTTGGAATACACGTACCGCGCTTGATTCAACTCGACGACCAGAAAAACGTTCTGTACATTGAATACGTTCCCCACGCAGTCGAGCAAGCATTCTTACTTGAAGATGATCGAGTCATTGAACAACTCTTCAAACTGCACCGACTTCCACCAACATCAGATGGTGTTTATCACCGCCACCAGTGGACACCACAAGCGACTCAACAAGCACTCGCAACACTTAAACTGGGCTCAGAGACAGAACAGTTCTTCCACCAGCTACAACAACGATCGGCGCACCTTTTCGATGGGCAGAACTTGATCTCCGGAGACACCAATGCAGGAAACTGGGGACAGCGCCAAAATGGCGAGCTGGTGCTGTTCGACTGGGAGCGCTTTTCTACAGGGCATGTCGCGATAGATTTAGCGCCGCTCATCGAGGGCATGGGCACATTTGATGATTACTTGAAGGTGGCAGGCAAGTATGTAAAGTGCGCCGAGAAAGGTGAAACAACAGAATTGGCGCGCGATATCGGACTAGCAAAAGCGTGGATCGTTGTCGAGGTAGTCAACATACTGGTCTCCAGAGAGAATCCGCAGACCAGCAAGTATTTGGACTGGTTTCGGCAAACCTTGCCGCAATGGGCCAAAAGCCTTAGCGCTCAGGTGATGAGTTAGGCTCTGAGATTTGATATAAACGCCTTTCAGGTTCTGCGCATGAGGTTTCGCAGTTGCATACTTTATCAACACCGACGTTGTTTAAACCGCCGCAACTTCCTTGAATACGCTTGTTATGAAAAATGACGCCAAGTGACATCAACAAAATGATTGCGAGAAAACCAAGAAAGGTAAATAACCAAACCATATTAACCTGCCTTATTAGCCATCGACTCTAGCTTAAGTATAGCAGGGCTAGATGTTGCTTTGAGTAGCGCTTTAGGTCTTGCCAACAAGGAGGGTTTTGATTTTTGGCCACCACAACCACAGGAGCCGCAGCCGCCTTTTTGTTTGTGAACACTTTTCTTATGATTGTTTGATGGGCGTCCTTGAGAGGGCTCAATCAAAGGCTCTCTTGGAACCGCAAGCACATCTTCCAATGAACTACGAGTAGACAGCCTAAATACTGGCGTGCCACTGCTAAGTAGCTTTGCCAATGCACGTTCACCGATATTTCGCACAAGAACAGCATCCACATTGTACCCTTGTAGAGACTGAATCAACTGAGACTTCGCATTACAACCAGCTTGTGGCATAGAAGCAATGTTCGCTAAGTTTTTTAGCATACCGTCAGTATCAGAATAAATAGCAATGTATGGTGCTTTTACAAAGTGGTTTGCCACCCGCTCACCATCATTAGGAATAGCATAAATCATAAGTTTGACTCCTCATTCGGAAAAACTAATGCATGACCTTCAACTAAACTTTTTGCGACTTTCAATCTTGCACTTTTTACTGTGTTACCAAAAGTTTGTCTGGAAACGCCCATCTGCTCCGCAGCTTGCTGCTGGCTAAGCCCCTCTAAGTCGGCTAAACGTAGCGCTTCTAACTCTTCTGGTAATATGGCGACTTGCTCCAACTGATTAAATGGAATGCCATTGGGCTTAAAGCAATGGTGAGCCGCACGTCCGCATATTCGTCTTTCTATCTTTGGTCTTGCCATCATTGTCCCTCAAAAACACAGAGTCAAATTACGCCTTAAACTGGCATATGCCAATAACATTTTTAGCATATGCCAATAAACTAAGTTTGCAAAAATCAACACGACAAATACGTAATACATCAGCATTAATTAGACATCTAATAATTTAGGAATTTTGATGACAAACGAACAAAAAGATCAATTCTAATTAACCGGATAATAAAAACGTTAGTTTGCGCAGATTTTTCATACAAATACACGCTAATGTGTTCATTTTATTGAAGAAGAAAAACTATAATCCAAGCAAATCATTAGTTTGAACACTAATGATTGTTTTATTTAAAAGGATGTATACCTAAGGAACGAAAAAGAGAAGTTTGACAACATTGGTCTGAGCTTAAAGGGTAATACGTTCGATACAGAACCTGTCGAACGACCATTACTTGGCCTAGGTGCCCTACTCTTCTTGCCAAATTAAGTTTCTTGAAAGCGCTTAGGTATATCAGAAAAAGGAAGTACATATGTCTGACTCAAATTGGCTCAGCGAATTCCCGGAAATGGATGCCTCTGATCTCAGGGCGATTCGCAAAACACTCGACGGCGCCTACAGAGATTTCTCTCGCGAGTATGGTGAACTCATTGAGTCTCTGTTTGATCCGCTCCTTTCGTTTCTTGTCTGGTTTGAAAAACTTCTGATTTCTACACCTTGGTTCATTATTTTAGGTGTCTGCACCACTCTCGTTTATGCCGCCAGCCGCTCTTGGAAACTGGCCGCTGCATGTTTTGGTTCGCTGATTCTGATTGGCTATTTTGGAATGTGGGAAGACACTATGCGTACGCTCAGTATCATCACTGTATGTACTATGCTTGCCATCGCACTTGGTATCCCTATCGGCATCGCTATGGCGCGCTCTAATCGCATTCAGTCGGTGGTAACACCATTACTCGACGTCATGCAGACCATGCCGGCATTTGTGTATCTCATTCCAGTTGTGATGTTATTGGGCATTGGGAAAATTCCTGGCCTTATCGCAGTAGTGATCTACGCGATTCCACCGGTTATTCGTTTAACCAATTTGGGCATTCGTCTAGTTGATAAAGAAGTATTGGAAGCCGCAACCGCATTTGGTGCCAGCACTCGGCAACGGCTTTTTGGGGTTCAGCTTCCGCTTGCAATGCCAACCATCATGGCGGGAATTAACCAAACGATCATGATGGCACTGTCAATGGTGGTCATCGCATCAATGATTGGGGTAAAAGGTTTAGGTCAGCCTGTTCTAAAGTCTATTACCAATCAATATTTCACTCTTGGTCTTCTCAATGGTTTAGCCATTGTCGCCCTAGCAATCCTTTTTGACCGTGCTTCACAAGCGTATGCGAAACGCACTCAAGCTCATTTAGGAGACTCAAAACATGACTAGTCCACTTATCGAAATCAGCGGTCTGTATAAAATCTTCGGCCCCAAACCCAATAGCGTGATTGAGCGCGTTAAGTTGGGACATAGTAAAGAGCAGGTTTTAGCGGAAACGGGCCACACGGTCGGACTAAAAGACATCAACCTGCAAATTCAAAAGGGTGAAATTTTTGTCATTATGGGATTATCCGGTTCTGGAAAATCCACCATGATTCGCCACTTCAACCGATTAATCGATCCAACCATGGGGCAGATTTTGGTAGAAGGGGTGGATGTCATGCAACTTTCTAACAAAGAGCTTGAACAGTTTCGCCGTCACAAGATGTCTATGGTGTTCCAACGCTTTGGCTTGCTGCCTCATCGCACTGTTATCGACAACATCGCATATGGTTTAGAAGTTCAGGGAATAAATAAAGAGGCGCGCTTAGAAAAAGCAAATGAATGGTTAGAAACCGTTGGACTGACGGGTTATGAGCACCAGTATCCTGCTCAACTATCGGGTGGACAGCAACAGCGTGTGGGCCTTGCACGGGCACTGGCTACCGACGCCGAAATACTGTTGATGGACGAGGCTTTCTCAGCATTGGACCCTCTGATTCGGAGCGAAATGCAAGATCAGTTGGTAGAGCTGCAACAGAAGCTGCACAAAACCATTATTTTCATTACTCATGATTTAGATGAAGCGCTTCGACTTGGCGATCGCATCGCGATACTTAAAGACGGTGAACTTGTCCAACAAGGTTCACCGGACGAAATCTTACTGCATCCTGCCGATGAGTACGTTGAAGCCTTTGTAAAAGACGTCAATAGAGCGCGAGCACTGACGGTCGAAACGCTGATGCAGCCACCTTCGTACTGTGTTCGCGCTGAAACCATTGAAGATGCGCTGAGTGAAATGAAACGTGTTAAACGTGATTATGCCTACCATGAGACCAATGCAGGCTATCAAGGCGTGATAACACAGCAAGGATTGCTAAACGCAGCGAAGTTAACTCACCTATCAGATTGGCGTGATGATATCTATGAAGAGGTGCCTATCATCTCTCCACATTTAGCCATTGAGCAAGTGCTGACTGAAGTCATGTCGTGTGAATATTCACTGCCCGTCATCGATAAGCACGGCAATTTGAAAGGCGAATTAAATCGTCAGGTTATTGCGGAGCTGTTTTCTGATCAACGAAGCACAAAACGAGGCACTTCACGCTCAAGCTTCAATAACGTTTCTTAGATGATGTTGATAATACAACTCACAATAATGTGGGCTGTTATCAATTAACTCGCTCCCACTCCCCTTTTTAGATATTTGTCTGTGGGCTCAAGCTTGATACCCAAAGCAACATTTACATTGTTCTGATTTTCCTGACAATTTCATGCTCATATCCGGTTTTATTGACATAGTTAGATCATTCTATTGCTTTTTGATGACGCAAATCCTCGATAAATGTCTACTATTACTCTCATACAAAATCTTGATTTAAAGAGGGATAAAATGAAAAAGACAATGTTGGCACTAACAGGCGCGGTAATCATTCTTGCAGGCTGTCAAGATGAGAAACCTGCCGAAACAAGCGCAGTTGAAGTACCTCAGGCAACGGAAACTGAAGTCACCACCAGTGCAGACGTTACGACTGAGACAATTGACACGTTACCAGTAGAAGAAGAACAGGTAATTACTGAAGAGACATTTGTAGACTCTGAACACAACGCACAAAGTGCTCTGGACTGGAACGGCACCTACAAAGGAACACTACCTTGCGCGGATTGTGCTGGTATCGATATGACCATCACACTAAATCAAGATGGCACTTACGTACTTGAAGAAAGCTACCAAGACAAAGAAGACGGTCAATCAAAATCTGAAGGTCAATTCACTTGGGACGCAAATGGCAGCATCGTAACGTTGACAAATGAAGATGCACCAAACCAATACTTTGTTGGTGAAAACGTACTTATGAAGCTAGACATGAATGGCGAAAAAGTAACGGGTGACCTAGCACCACTATACAACTTAACGAAACAGTAAGAAGTTAGTATCAATACCTGATAAATACCCCAAATCCGAGCCACCCCAGCTCGGATTTTTTCGCTGTTTTAACGAAAGCTATTCCAGCAACCTTTCTATTCTGAAGCAACATTCTGCTTCTTACCCTGATTGTTCATTACATTTCCATACGCTTTGCCGATAGATGCTTACAACGTCATTTTGTACAGTGTTCAAAACAAAACAGAACAACTCGGAAAAATGATGAAAAAAACATTAATTGCACTACTTACTCTGACAGCTGCTGGCTCAGCTTTCGCTGGCGATACTTACATTCGTAACGGTAACATCTACAACAACGAAGGCGGTTGGAACGTAGAAGCTGGTGTGGCTCAAGGCAGCGATCTTTTCAAAGATCAAAAGCATAATACAGCACCAATTCTCAACGGTGGTTACCATGGTGACGACTTTAATGCCGACCTAAGTGGCATTAACTACCGCTTCTTCGGTAACACCAATGAGTTAATCAACATGAGTGCCTACCTTGTAGGTAGTGGTGTAATGCGCGACGGTGATACAGCGAAAAGCCTGAAAGGCACAGATAAACGCCGTTTCGCCGTCGATCTAGGTTTAAACGCAGACTTTACACTGGATCAAAACAACGTCATTTCTACATACCTTCAGCACGATATCAGCGGTGCTTACAAAGGTTACTTAGCGGGCGCGACTTACTTCCACATCATGAAATTCGGTAGTGTTGATTTTGTTCCTTTTGCTAACCTAACTTATCAAAGTGAAGACTACGTAGATTACTACTTTGGTGTGAAACAACGCGAAGCAAACGCAAACCGCAAAGCATACAAAGGTGATTCAACGGTAAGCTATGGTGTGGGCTACAAACTTGTTATGCCAATCAACGACAACTGGCAAGTAAGCCAAATGACACAATACACGCGCCTAGGCAGCGGTATCAGCGACTCTTCTATCGTTGATAGCGCAAACCAATGGGTTGTTGGCGCAAGTGTGTCGTACAACTTCTAATCCGATACGCCCTTATAAAGCCATCATTTCGATGGCTTTATGCGTTGGACATTTGCATAATCTTGAACACCGACTCTAGTGTGAATGAGCAATCCATAACCTATGTAAATCGCTATAGCCTGTATTCTTCACCTGCACACCTCGCACTTGCTGTGTTTTTGTCACTTCTTCGTAGCCAACAAACAAAGGCAAATATAGGTACTGATCGCGCAGCGCTTTCTCTAGGTTTAATAAAGACTGTAGCGAGTGATCATCTGCCATCGCCCTGCGAACCTTTTCTCTATGGCTTAACATCTGGCTTTGATCAAAACTAAAACGCAGTCCAGTTGCTATCGACAGCCATTCGAAGATGCCATATTCAAATGGTGCTTCCATGACTTCCTCAATGAAGAGCAAATCTGCTTGGTGAGACACTACCTCAGGAAAACTAATGTCATCAATAACAATGATCTCTAACTCTAATCCCGTTGCACGAATCACACTGTGCAACCATTCGGAATGACGAATTAAACTCGGAATCGTCCAGACAGGTTCAGCTAATACCACTTTACCTTTCAGTTTAGGTATCACAACACCATCTGTTATTGATAAATCTTGCTCGTGAGTCTCTAACTGAATGCTGTCAACGGCACTTGGCGCATCATAAATTCGCTTTTGCACATGGATGTAATCAGCGAGTTGATACCAAGTCTCTTTTGTGAGTTGGGATTCCACGCGTTCGCGGTAGGTCAAATATGAAAATGCGCTAATTTTTTCCACTTCAACGTGATCGGAGCTTTGGTTAAAGCTCAACATATTTAAGGTTTTAACATCACCATGAGACAGCGTTATTTGATCTAACAATGCGCGTGCTGAAAAATACTCTTTGTGCGCTTCAAGAGTCATACTCTCCTGGTTCCAGCCGCTGATTTTAAATGGTCCAGTCCCTATGTGGTAGGAATAACTAGAACCGAAAGAGACGACATCTCGACACAGAATAGACGCATGAGGAGTTGCTAGCATGTATGGAAACAACTTGTTCGGATACTTCAATATAATTTTTAAGCAGTTAGATGTTTCTGCAACCACGCTATCAATACACTGCCAGAGCTCGTGAACTGGTCCTTTTATCTCCCTAAGTCTTTCTATACTCCAAACCACATCCTGTATGTTAAGGGGCTCGCCATCATGGCGATATATGCCTGGCCGCAACCATAACGTCATTACCTTGCCTTCCATTTTCCATTCGTGTGCTAACGATGGCTCGATACCACCATTGGAATTTTGGGTCAGCAATACGTCATAAACGCTTTTCGCGACGTGTAATTCAGTGTGACGGTAAGTATTCGCAGGGTCGATTTTGGATACCCAAGGGTAAGAAGAAATCAAAATAGCGTTATTTGATTCATTCAATCGATTCACTTTTTCAGAAGCGATAGTTAGTGCTCTAACCGCGGTTTGACCGAACCAATCAATAAGTTTCGTTATTGAGTTCATTCTTCCTCTGCCAAGCTCCTCAACCAAAAACTCGGTCATCGCTTGTTGGAGGGAAATATTAATACTGAGACGGCTAGCGTTACTTCGGCCAATCGCAGGTTGCCAATCGACCCAATCGTAAGTGGCAAGCTTTTTCATCACAATAGAAACATTGCGCCTCGACGTGCAAATCACCGCTTCTAGCTCAGAAAGCGTAACAAGGTGATACTGGTGAGGTTCAAAGTGCTTTAACAGTAGATCCAGATACCTAAGATTGACATCGTTCACAAAGATTCCTAAGAGTTATTCCAAAGCAAAAAAATAGCACAGGACGCTTAGCAACTAAACTTCCTGTGCTATATCTAAACAAATTCAAAGCTTGGACTCAGCTCGACCAACAGAAGTCAAAAACGTTTACTAAGCCAAGAGGTAACTTGAATAAGTATTCTTAGAAACGGTAGCTCATACCTACAGAGAATACATTGATGTCTGCATCAACCGTTACTTTTTCATTGCCAAATTTCGCAATGTCTAGCTCAGGCATCATGTATTCCCATTCAACTTGTAGAGCAAAGTTTTCAGTAATAGCGAACTCTGCACCTAAACCGTACATGCCTGTTACAGTGCTGTCAGAAATGGTGGTATGGCCTGCGCTACCGTCAATCACAGAGTTGCTAATTTTGAATTCAGCATTGAAGTAAGAAAGACCAGCTTTAGCAAAAAGGTTGAAACGATCGCCAATCGGTAGAGTCGCTTTTGGCTGAATCGATAGATACTTCATATCACCAACAGTAACAACTTTGCCGTCTAAAGCATCGTAGCCACCAATGGCTGCTTCTAGAGAAATGTATTCGTTGAATTTGTAACCACCGAATACTTTGCCTGAAAGGCTTGAGTCATCTTCAAGTTTAAGTTTAGTGCTAGCGTTAGTACCACCACCATTGATAGAGCCATTAACATCACCAAACGATGCTTGACCTACAGATGCACCAACGTAAGGAGCTGCGTTTGCAACAGAACATGTTGCTAGAAGGGCTGTCATTAGCCATGTTTTTTTAAACATTGTATTTCACTGCCTGTTAATTATTGAGGTTGTGTTTTGCCCATCCTTAAGCATGCCATGCTATCCATTTCACTTGGTTTCAAAACCAAGTGGATGTTAATGAATAAAAACTCAATAAAACATGAAATATTTAGACACAACTTTGCCACTTTCTTTCTTAATTTTGACAATTTAGTCATTTCACAAGCATTGCTGCTTCAACCAGTTAGTGAGTTTGATGATTTCCGCTTGCTTGGCTCGACTCTTTTTATGAATAAAATAAAAGCTGTCGCCGGTTTCCAATCCATGAGAAGGGATATACACCAAATCGTGCGCTTTATCTCTTTCATTAAGCATAAAATCATTCGCAAATGCGATGCCTTGGTCATAACGCGCCGCCTCAATTGCCAACAACATATGACTAAAATGTTGAACATCGACATCTTTCGGCAAGGTGTAACCGCCCGCTCTGCACCACTCAGCCCAGTCTTTTCCTCTCTCACGATAAATTGAGTCTGTCGACAAAATAGGGTATCGCCAAAGCGCTTCTGGAATCGGTTGATCTTGCAACTCTTTCCAAATTTTATGGCTGCAGACCGGATACAGCGTCTCCGCGTATAACTTTACCGACATGTAGTTTCGCTTTGGCTTTTCTACCGTGATAAAACAATCGCCAACGCTGTCTGTCTGTTCAGGATCACCAACGACCATATTGAGTGTCAGATCGATTTCTGGATGTAAGCGCTTAAAATCAGACAAACGAGGAATAAGCCACTTTACGGCAAGCGAGCTATAAATCGCCAACCGTATGCTGCCTTTGTCCCCTTCTCGCACCTTTTGGCTGGCCATCGCAATTGAGCTAATTGCTGGGCTAATATCCTCTAAATAGCGGGTGCCCGTATCGGACAAAGAGAGCTTTCTGCCTTGACGGATAAATAATGATTCACCCAAATAATCTTCTAATAGTCGTATCTGGTGACTAACGGCACTTTGCGTCACATTGAGTTCTTCAGCAGCAAGCGAAAAGCTAGAGTTTCTGGCAACAGATTCAAAACAGTGAACCGCTCTGAGTGGTGGCAATTTCATTATCTAAAAATCTCATACTTAAACTAATAAATATCACTTCACTTCATCCTATGACATCACCTACTCTTTGGCAAAGAAAGAGGAGAGGAAAAAGTGAAAGTTACATCGGTCGGAGCAGCGATGCTGCTATTAATTGTTGGAAATCTCATTGCGGTGCTTTCGGACTCTTTAATTAAAAGTGTCGGAAATGAAGTGCCTATTTTTCAATTTGTCTTTTTCCGACAAATTTCAGCGGTGCTTTTCCTGCTGCCAGTCTACTTGCTAACAAAAAATGCGCCTTTTCTTGAAGGGTTTAAGTGGCATGCTGTTCGCGCTCACGTATGGTTACTTGGTGCAATATTCATGGTTTTGGCGATCTCATCTTTACCGCTCGCAACTGCGAACGCGATCTTTTACGCCGCGCCATTAATCATGTTGCCGCTTGCAGCAATCTTTTTTGGAGAACAGTTGTCTAAGCAATCGGTCGCCGCAGCGATAATGGGCTTTGCCGGTGTATTGGTCATCATTCGTCCAGACCAAATCGATTGGGCAGCGATTTCAGCTTTAGTTGTTGCAATTACTTTAGCAATCAATAACTTGCTCATTAGAAAACTGCCAAAAAATCAGTCTGTGATGCAAACATTATTGATGACAAACTTGGCAGGTATTCCAGTAGCCTTCTTGCTTGTTCTGATCGAAGCAGAACCTTGGGACTGGAGTGCTTTCCCTGTTGCTGCTGGCTCAAGTCTGTTCATCATGATTTATGCAGCAACATGTGTCATCGCTTACCGCTCGATCGATAGCAACAAAATTGCCAGCGCTGAATACAGTGGCTTAATTGGTGCCGTGTTTGTGGGATTGATTTGGTTTGGAGAAGTGCCAGATATATTTATGGCAATAGGAACCATTATGATTGTTGTGCCTCTGGTTTGGCTTTCTAAACGAGAACGTCGTAAGAAAAAGTTGCAAGAGCAACAAGAAGCGCACGTTACTTAAAGTTGTGCTCTAACCCAAAGACTAAAAAACCGAGCCGTAAGTGCTCGGTTTTTTTATGTGGCTCTAATCGGTTTTTACGTAAGCGACTACGTGAGATAAAAACTGCCTTGCAAAGCGATCATTAAACCGGATGCGATATTCATGCTCGGCTTCCGACACTAGACGCCAGCCTTCAGCAAAGTATTCTTTGATATCATCAACCGCCTCTTCTTTATTTTTGATGTGTTTCGCGTTCCACTGATAAGTGCAAGAGACAACGATCAGCCCACCCACCTTGGTGGTTTTTTTTAGAGCATTGATCACGCTAAGTGGCGACTCACATTGATCAATCACATTTAAACATACGACTAAATCAAAGCGAGATTGGAGAGTATCGAGCTCAAAAGGCTGGTTAATTAGCGTCAAATCAACATGAGCACATTTCTGTACGATATCTCTATTCTCTACCTCTAAAGTGTTTAAGGTGTTCACATCGTGAAGGTAAGTAAGCTCGACGCGTTGTTCTTCTATTAATAGTTGCTTCAAGCCATCCATTAACCTATTTGAAGGCTCCACAAGCGTCGCTTCTTTAAGGTTAGGTAAGCGTTGCACTAACTCATAATAATTTCTTCCCAGCGCCGCCCCAACCTCAAGTAGGGAATACGGCTGAACGCTGCTTTCGATTACCGCCTGCGCAATAAAATCAGCAACTTGGGAGCAGTGAGGTGATGACAAAAAAGAAAGTGGGACTTGTTTTGAGCGACTGGTTATCATCTCAATCTGTTGCTCCTCAATGAACTTGTCGAACCATTGAGCTTCGAAATAACCAGCCAGACCGTGCTCGGTCAGGTAAAAATCTTCCATGTTTTTTCCGTTCGTACTTTTAGAAAAGTGATTGTATCGGACGCGGAAATTAACGGGTATTTCTGGCCGCACATTCCAATAGGAAAACAGATGAAAACGCCGCGTATGTGAAAAAGCCCTTTCATCTCAAAGATAAAAGGGCTTGTTAATCGCTTCGGTTAAGTCGCTAACTATTGTGGTAGAACAACGTTACCATCTTGAATTGGGAACGTTTTTGTCGCTGGTTTGCTCGCCAAACGAACCGTCGTTGGTGCACCTGAAACTTCGTAAGTGACGTCGTAACCCACTACTTTATCAGATGTCGTATATTCTGTATGACACTGTTTTTTCGTCGTTGTTACTACATCACCTTTTTGCACATTCTCCTGGATCTTACGACCTGTCAGTGCACCAGCAATCGTACCAGCTGCAGTTGCAATCACTTTACCTGAGCCACCACCGATTTGGTTGCCCAGCGCGGCTCCAGCTGCTGCGCCACCAACCGTACCAATAATTTTATTGTCATCCGCAGGGGCAACTTGCTCGGTTACTACCACGTCTTTACATACTTGGTGCGGCTTTTTCACCGTTTCAGTCACCGCTTCAACCAAAGTAATGTTTGCTTGAGTTGGAGCTGGTGGCGTTTTGTCTTTACAGCCTGCTAGTACAGCAACAACTGCCATTGCAATTGCGATAGATTTCATATTCATGATTTACATCCCAGTATGGTTTGCTTTAATGAGTGTTATGGTAAATCGCAAAAGGGAAATCACATCAGACGAAAACAAACCCTCTGTCATTAACAAGTAAAGAAACACTGTTTTATAAAAGATACGTCAAGAAACACTCAGCAACGTGTCAACAGAGCTAAAACTGTATCACTACTGATTATGATTGGGCTGGACTAGTCTATGAGATTTATTTTTAAGCCAAGCTCAAAAATAGTTCGTCATCCGTTAAATACTTATGACGGTGGCTTAGATTACGCACGTGCATAAACATAAAATCAGGGAAACCAGGCGCTATAATGTTATTTGGTTCCCAGCATACACCGCCAACAAACACATATCGCCCCTGCTTGTCATCTTCGTGAAGGGGGTTATTAAGAGGAGAAGAAAACTCTGCTCGGCAACCTTCAACCACACAAACAATTTGTCCTTTAAAAAGGCCAATCACGCGCTTTACAAGATTTGCCTTGATACCACACCTCCATGCTTGGCGAGTGGCCATCTCATAGCCATATTTTCGGATCGCTTTCTTTTGCAAATGTACTACTAGGTTCATTTTGACTCCTGATTCAAGCAACTACGTGAAGCCCAAAGTCATAAAAGCAGATAGACGTCTATACCCGAGTGAGCTCATGGTACGTGGGAATAAACTACGTGATTAGACTGAGTTTAGTGTCGGATGAGATACACCGTCCACGATGCTGTAACGTATCGATTTACACTAATCAAAGGCAGATAACACATCAACTTTTGAGTGCTTTCCTGCGCTGTATCTGGTTACTTCTGTATATTACTATAACGAAATCACCCTCCACGTTTACCTATATAAATTTGTCGTAACGATAGAGGGTGCTTATCAAGGAGAGAGGATAACGCCTACGCGTCAATGAGATAATTTTGACCTTCAGTTTCTAAACGATCGATCATTTTACGACACTCATTTAAATCAAGAGGTTGTTCAAAGCGGCGCTTGAGATTCATCAAAAAGAAGATATCTTCACACATGGCTTTCTCAGGTTCGTCACTGATTTTGGCGACCGGTGAACCATTGCACGTGACCATTTTTATCACGATAGAAAGTGGCTGGTAGGCTTCACCATCTTTATTGACATAATCACCCATATCATTGGCAAGAAAAGTACCGATACCAAAACTCACCTGAATACGTCCTTGGAAATACTCGCAAATATCTAACGCTTGTTCGAAGTTAAGTCCGTCGGTAAACACCAGTGTTTTTGTTAATGGGTCTATATTCAGTGACTGGTAGTGTGCAATCATTTTTTCACCCCAGCTATAAGGGCAACCACTATCGTGACGTACACCGAAGTACGCGTTACTTAGTTCTTTATCAAAGTCTTTAAGGAAAGCATCGATACCAATCGTATCGGTTAACGCAATGCCTAGTGCACCATTAAACATTTTTTGCCAACGTTGCAACGCCACTTTTTGCGAATCTCGCACATTCACCAGAGCTTGGTGTCCCATAAACCATTCATGAGCAACGGTGCCGATAGGCGTCAAGTTTAGCTCTTTTGCTAAGTGATAGTTGCTTGTTCCTGTCAAACATTCCGGCACTTCCTGGCACAAATATTCCAGCATAGTGCGCTGAGCTTGGAAGGAAAAACGTCGACGCGTCGACATGTCAGAAAATTTAAAGTTAGTGATGTTACGACGTTTTAGTTCCGACTTTAGGTGCCGAACTTTCTCTTCTAAAACAGTGGTAAATTGCACAACAGGGATATCTGACCAACGCTGACGGCTACGAACTTCAGACACGATGCTCATGATGATCGTTTCGTACAAGATGGTATCTCGCCACAAACCGTTAATAGTAATTCTTAACTGGCTTGAGCCATCAGCCATGGCTTTGTTATGGAAAGAGACATCGCTTTGTGGGTTGAAACGGAAATGGCGCAGTGCATCAACAAAGTCAGGATTCAGGTAAGGCGCGACACGCTTAATATATTCAATTTCTTCTTGCGTAAATTGAATATCTTGCAGTTTAAGGACTTCGGCTTTTACCTCAGGCAAAAGCTCAGAAAGGTCTTCCTCACTGCGCACGATAAACTTATATGACACCATCGCATCAGGGTAAAGCGCTGTTACAGCACTCATCATATTGACTTTGTAGACATCGAAATCCAAAGCGCTTTGAATGATGCGGGAAGAAAATAGTTTGGTGGTCATTAGGTGCCCTTCTACATGCCCTTCCTGGGTATATAACTTTTTGTTACTAACTAATTTGCGTAAACAATAAACACCCATCTATAGTTTGTCAACTTTTGTTACTAACCACTCATTTTTATAAGGTTTTTTTGTCTAGAATTCGAACAAGCATTGTGAATAAGTCAGAGTCATCCGTAAATTTATGCTCAAACCGTATTAAGAACACTACCGAAAACGTTTCTAACAACTCGTTACTTACCCATTGATTGACCACTTGTTATGCGCTAGATTACTTACAAATCAATATTAGGACCCAACCATGATCGTATCTGTCGACATTATTCCATTCAGGCTATCTGGCTGTGCCGATAAGGGATTGGAAGTGTTGTTGATTAAACGTTCAAATCCAAATCGGCCATACCATGGAGTCTGGGCACTACCGGGCGGATTTGTCTTTGATAAAGACTTAACCAGTGAAGGCGGACGCCCGGCCGATGAAAACTTTGAAGCGGCGCGTCGCCGAATTTGCCGTGAGAAAATCCATACCTACCCTCGCCATTTTAGCGAAGCGTTTATCGACGGTGATCCAAAGCGCGATCCAGAAGACTGGAGCTTAAACATTACGCACTACGCCTTAGTCGATCGTAACAATGTAGAGCAAATAAATAATGCAGGTGTACCGGAATGCCAACTTAAATGGTTTTCGCTACAGGCTATTCTCAATGGAGAAGAAACCCTCGCATTTGATCATCAAAAAACCATTGAAAAAGCGTGGCAAAAGCTTCGTGCATCCATTGAATACACATCGGTTCTTTTGTTTGCATTAGACAAAGAGTTTTTGGTTGCGGACATCATTTCTGCTTATCAAGAGTTTGGTATTGATATCAGCCGAATGACGATTAAGCGCCGCTTGATAGATTCAGGCGTACTAAAACCCACTAATAAAGTCGCTTCAACCAACAAAGGCAAAGGTGGAAAACCCGCAATGGTATATACGCTGACTAGCGACGAAGTAACCTTTTTTCAAAACTGTTTGCGTGGATAAACGCAGACAATCAGACAGACAAGGAGTCTGCCATGACTGTTCGAGTAAACTATCAAACTACAGCAGTGATCGACGTTGATCCAGAGAAAGGCTTTAGTGAGTTATGTCCAGATGAACTGCCCGTTGCAGGTGCGTTGGAAATCGTACCGGAACTTTTGAACAATCATGCCAAAGGCCGATTAAAACTGGTCAGTCGTGACTTACACCCACCAAAAGCAAAGTGGGATGCAGAATCGCCATCCAATATGCTTGAGCCCGTTGGTTTACCGAATGTGGATATAAAGTGGAACCGTCACTGTGTGCTTGGCACAACAGGTTCTGAGCTGCTAGATGGCTTACCACCCGTGTTGGACTATGATTTTCAAGTTAATAAAGGTATGGATCCTGACGCACACCCTTACGGTATTTTTTTCCATGATATTGCCGACACCAAAACGACAGGCGCGCATGAATTTCTAAAGTTCAACGGGATTGATACCTTAGTTATCGGTGGCCTTGCCTTAGACTTTTGCGTGAAAAAATCCGTCATGCAAGCGCTGGAACTTGGCTACAATGTGGTAGTTAATCTTGCTTCAACTCGTGCGGTGCTGCCTGATAATGTAGAGAATGTGCTGACAGAGCTCAGAGATAATGGCGCATTATTTGTCGAAAAAGCGGACGACATCATCGTAGAAAAGTTCGCCTAGAAACGATAGTAACCGAGAAGGATTTCACCATGCATCAACATGAAAAATTGAATTACGTTGAATTTGGTTCCACTAATGTCAGTGCGACCAAACAATTTTTTGAGCGTGCTTTTGACTGGAGCTTTACCGATTATGGTCCAGAATATTCTGCATTTTCAGGACAAGGGTTGGATGGCGGATTCTTCAAATCTGAGTTTATAAACCAAACCGCAAATGGTGGCGCACTTTTAGTATTTTATAGCTCAGACATTCAGGCCACTCAGACAAAAGTAGAGCTGCATGGTGGAAAAGTTATCCGCCCTATTTTCGAATTCCCCGGCGGCTGTCGATTCCACTTCACTGAACCGAGTGGAAATGAATTCGCAGTATGGTCAGAGAGCCATTAAGTCATCACAAATCAACAACACACCATCAACGTGAGCCCAAGCTAGCCAGATCCGGAACTGGCATTACATTTCTGGTTGACCTCATCCTTGGTTTAATTCACTGTTAGCGCAACAATTAATCGATGAGGCGCTAGACCTCGACCAAGGATGTCAAATGACTGCCGTCAGTTTTTTTCGCTTACTCTGCCTCGCTGCTATTTGGGGTGGCTCGTTTCTGTTTATGCGAGTCGCCGCCAACACATTCGGGCCGGCTTACTTAATCGAATTTCGAGTTACATTTGCCGCCGTCGCTTTGTTATTGATCGCCGTATATTTGAAGAAGAAACTCACGTTAACTGCGCATACTAAACACTTCTTTATTATTGGCTTATTCAATAGCGCAGTTCCATTTTTACTCTTTGCGTACGCAGCCCAGACACTGAATGCATCAACTTTAGCAATATTGAACTCAACCGCCCCAATATGGGGAGCACTAGTTGGCTTTGTTTGGTACCGCAGCCCACTCACAGCGAAATCTGTTCTCGGTATGCTAATAGGCATAGGAGGCGTTGCAGTCTTGGTCGGCTTAGATACTTCAACCATAGGTGAAGAAGCCATGCTCCCTATTGCCGCCAGTTTGATGGCTTCTTTCAGCTATGGCATTGCTACCAACTACACTAAAAATGCGCCACAAGTACCTGCTTTTGACAATGCTCACGGCAGTATGTGGGCGGCGGTTATTTGGGTACTGCCGCTGCTACCATTCTTACCAATGCGTGCAGAGCCAAGTCATTTCGAATGGAGCTCTGTTGTCACGCTCGGCGTTGTATGCACAGGGTTCGCTTATTTGCTCTATTTCCGCTTAGTTTCTGATATCGGCCCAGCGTCAGCACTGACTGTCACTTTTCTTGTTCCTGTTTTTGGTATCTTATGGGGCTACTTGGTGCTAGATGAGCCCGTCGGCTCTAACACCATCATAGGAACAATTCTAGTGCTTAGCGGCACTATGCTAGTCACCGGTTTCTCCCCAACAGCAATGCTCGCGAAGAGAAAACGAAGCGTGGCTTAATCAGCCTAATATAACTTCCACACCTCGCTTTTTGATTTGTTCAAGGTCGCTTTTCGGAGCGGCTTTGTCAGTCAGCAGCACTGATATTTCGTCAGTCTTACCAATTGATGAGGGATAAATTTGCCCAAATTTACTAGAATCCGTTAGAACAATATTGCGCCTTTTTTTCGCAATGATGGTTTCTGCAATCTCAGCGCGCATCATGTCGCGGCTAGTAAAGCCAGTGTCTTGATGGAAGCCGTCAATACCCAAGAAGGCCGTGCTGAAATGAATGTTCTCAATACACAACTTAGTCAGCGGTCCGACCAAGCTCTCGCCTTGGTGCTGATACACGCCACCAAGCAAGATAATGTTGGCAGAAGTGTTACGGATGAGATGGGCGATATACGCCGATGGCGTAATAATGGTCACATCGCCGCGCTCAGCCAATGTCCGAGCCAACAACGCATTGGCACTGCCTCCTTCAATCAGCACTGTCTCATTCGGTGCGACCAAATCCGCAGCTTGGTTTGCGAGCGATTGTTTAATATCGAAACGTACTTCTAGGCGGGCATCAATGTCATCACTTTGCAACGCGGTAGCTGCGCCGTGAACGCGCTTTAGGTAGCCCTGTTGCTCCAGAAAGTTCAAATCCTGTCTGATGGTCACGCCCGACACGCCAATGATGTCAGAAAGCTCCGTGACTTGAACGCGTTTACGGTCGTTCACTAATTGCAGGATTTCATTTTGTCTTGGGTTCACAGATTCGCTCCTTATTGATGAGCTTACAGTATACTCACCTGATGTTTCATATGAAAAGAACTTGAAAGTAAAAAGGAAAAAACGCGTGGTCTGATTAGCCAAGCTGCACCTTGCGAATATCGCTCCCATCAACAGATAATAGGGCAACGAAAATGGGATGGAAGAAGAGGGGTTAGCTCCCTACATCCCAACAACGGTAAAGACTAGGATAAAAGTAATGGAAGAAATTTACTTCGCAGGCGGTTGCCTTTGGGGCGTGCAAGAATTTATGCGCCACCTTCCGGGCGTAATCAACACAGAAGCCGGGCGAGCAAATGGCACAACGGATAACACTCAATCCGAATACGATGGCTACGCAGAGTGCGTGAAAACCCAGTTCGACCCTGAGCAAGTTTCGGTTGAAACTTTAATGGGGTATTTGTTTGAGATAATCGACCCTTACAGCGTTAACAAGCAAGGTGAAGACGTTGGTGAGAAGTACCGTACTGGTGTTTATAGCCAAAACGAACAGCATCTCACCATCGCGAAAGCGTTTATCGCAGCACGACCGGACGCCGACAAGATCGCCGTAGAAGTACTGCCACTCACAAATTATGTGCCAAGTGATGATGAGCACCAAGACAGACTCACAAACTTTCCGAATGATTACTGCCACATCCCATTAGATTTACTACATAAATACAGGGATAACTCGTAACCATTCAGTCAGCATCGCTTTAAAAGGCAAGACGCACATCAGTTTAAATCGATGCCTTCCACTAATGACAATGTCATTTCTGCCGCCGATATTTCTTTACAACCCGACGAGTTTTGTCCGCACCACAACGGAGTGAATTCATCTCGGTTTTGCTTTTCCATCAGCGCTCTTAGTTGAGCCATTTCAATGGAGGCGTATGGGAATTTCGGCGCAAACTCACTGATGTAGCCTAGCTCCGACATCGCGCGATTCACAATGCCTCTCGCTGGTCGGCCCGAGAAAACATTGGTCACAGCGGTATGTTGCGCGCGTTCACTGGCAATGGCATATCGATGTAAAGACGATGTTTTCGCCTCATCACACAACAAATAGACGCTGCCAACTTGAACGGCACTCGCTCCTAATCTCAACGCGGCTTCCACCCCACTTCTATCAGCGATTCCGCCTGCAGCAATAACGGGCAAATTCACCCGTTTGGCGATTTGTGGTAATAACGCCATCAAACTTAATTGAGTAGTTAAATCATCCGATAAAAACATACCTCGGTGTCCACCAGCCTCCAAGCCTTGGGCGATAATACCGTCAACGCCTTTTGCTTCTAGCCAAAGTGCTTCGTCCACCGTGGTCGCTGACGAAAGGATCTTCCCTCCCCACCCTCTAATTCGAGCTAACAAATAATCGTCTGGCAAACCAAAGTGGAAACTTATCACTGGCGGTGCAAATGGTTCAATCGCGTCAGCAATATCATGATTGAAAGGCATCCTTGTCGGAGCGTTTGGCTGAACCTGAACGGTTGCATCAACCTCGGAAAAATACGGTTGCAGCGTTTTTTGCCACTTTTCGTGCTTGTTGGCGTCATACTCCGGCATTTCATGGCAAAAGAAATTGAGGTTAAACGGTCGGTTAGTTGCCTGCTTGATAAGTTGAAGTTCTTTTACGATGGCGTCTTTGTTCAGCATTCCACAAGGTAACGAGCCAAGCCCGCCAACATTACTGACGGCGATGGTCATTTGGCTGTCTTGCACACCGGCCATTGGCGCTTGAATAATCGGTAACTCTGTTCCCAAAAGTGTATTAAATACCTTGTTTATCATGATCTTTCCTTGAAAACTTAACCTTTACCTGTGATGGATCTGCGCCATCGTTATCCAGACTAGACTTTCACATGATTAACCGCTTATAAAGTTAAAGTGATGCATTTGTGCGCTATGCACTTTTGATAGAAATGACAAAGGGAGCCTATGGCTCCCTTAATATGCTGAATAAAAAGAATCAAAGTGACTATCGTACGACATCTGATTCAAGCTCTAGCTCTGCCACAGACAGCATGGCAAACTCTTCCTCGGCGGTTGCTGCCACCAATTTGTTGCGGCTGTATAACCCATAATAAACACCACCGATAAGAAACAATCCCATTGTCATGAAAAAGGCTGAGGGATCAAAAGCATAAACACCTGTCATTGCGATCAAAGAAAGCACCAGAGAAATACTCGAAGTAATTATCCCACCAGGCGTTTTATATGGACGAGTTAATTCCGGCTGTTTAATTCGCAATAAAATATGGCTCAAGGACATTAATGCGTACGATACAGTCGCACCGACAACAGCCATCGCCAAGATTAAGTCCCCCTCACCCGTAAGTGAAACCAAGAACCCAAAAACGCCCGGAACCAAAAGCGCACGAGAAGGCACTTTTTTGTCACTGGTTAATGACAAAGTTTGCGGTAAATAACCCGCGCGGGAAAGCGCAAACACCAAGCGACTGTAACCATAAATGATTGAAAAGAAAGAAGCGATAAGGCCAGCCAATCCAAGTAAGTTCACGGCCATTGCTACCGTTGAATTGCCCGTAAGCTTTAGGGCGTCAACTAATGGCACCGCGCTATCGCCTATGACCTTTGAGCCAACCGCACCAGCCAAAAGGACGACTACGAGAGTTGCGGTTAGCAATAAAAACAGCATCGCACCAATGATGCCTTTGGGAACATCTTTTGCCGGATTTTTTGCCTCCTCTGCCGCTAAAGGCACACCTTCAACCGCAAGAAACAACCACATTGCAAATGGCAACGCAGCCCATACGCCATACCACCCAAACGGCAAGATTTCTGTTGCCTGAGCCGTCGCCGGAGCAATATCGAATAAGTTATTAACGTCAAAGTGACCAATAAGCACAGCAGCAGTAATGAGAATAGCTAGCACAGCCAAACCGCTGATGACCATCATTACTTTGAGAGCTTCGCCAACCCCTGCCATATGAATAGCGATAAAGACGGCGTAGAAAAGTGCGTAAACAACAGGACCATCGATACCAACCAATTCATTCACTGCCGAGCCAATAAAAATCACTATCGCAGCAGGCGCGAGCGCATATTCAATCAAAACTGATAAGCCAGTGAAAAAGCCGCCTGTCGGCCCCATCGCCTGTCTTGCGAAGCTGTAACCACCACCCGCAGCAGGAATAGCCGCAGACATTTCAGCTAAAGACAATACTAGCGTGAAATACATTACTGCCATCGCGATAGCAGCAATAAGAAAGCCTCCCCATCCTGCTTGAGCGATGCCAAAGTTCCAACCGGCGAAGTCACCAGATATAACATACGAGACACCTAAGCCAGCAAGTAAAATCCAACCTGCGGTGCCTCTTTTTAGCTGCCTTTTGGCCAAGTACTCCTGATGTTTAGACATAGTAAATCCTTCTACTTTGATGAAATTAAAAAGTTGTCGCTGTGTTTATCTTCAACGCTTGCGCCACTTGGCTCATTGATATCTGAGCGATCTTTCAGATTCACTCCTGACAGTTGTAATTTTCGAGCTTCCTTGAGCAAGTAAAATGCGCGTTCACAGGCATCGTCATAGTTGAGCCCCTGAGGGCGCACATTGGAAATGCAGTTTCTTTGGGAATCTTTAGAGCCTCGTTTAGCCCCCCAAGTGAGATACATACCCATGCTATCCGGAGAAGTTAGACCGGGTCTCTCTCCAATTAAAACCAGCACGGCCTTGGCGTTAAAACATTCACCAACATCATCCCCTACCGCTACTCTTCCTTGCTTTACGATTGTGATAGGTGCGAATTTCCATTGATGTTCATCACCAGCGCTTAAAAGAGAAATCAATCGAGTAACAACAGGCACGGCATGGTTTTGAATTGCGACGGAAGAAAGTCCATCAGCAATAACAATCGCAAGATCAATGTCAGTGTTATGCTCATTTGCTATCGAGTTGAGCGTTTGCCAAGAAGATTCATCAAGCAGCCTTCCTAAATCGGGCCTTTGCAGGTACATAAGCCGGTCACTCACTTGACTGCTAACTATGACAGGAGGTTCTAAGGTATTTTCAAGAATCGAGTAAGAGTCCGATAAACCAGCAACGAGAGAGTCAACATTCAAACTGCAATGCACTGCATCCATAGCTTGGGCGTGATCCAGCTGAAATGAGAGTAACTCGTTGGTTGGTACACTGTTCCCGCTGCGACCCAGAGCGATCCGAGCAGAGGTGAAGTCGCGTAACTTGCCCCAAGGGTTATGTGTGACAACTTCAGACTCATCTTGTGGGGACTGAGCAATGGTGATTACTTTACCCATGAGAATACCCCTTATTCACTTGGTTAATTGCTCCCGAAAACGAGCGAGAGATTTGCTCACTTAACCGAACGTCTTGCACGCTCTCGAAAATCTGCATCTCCATTAACCATTGTTCAAACTCTGGTGCTGGCTTCAAACCGAGTACTTTTCTTGCGTAAAGGGCATCGTGAAATGAGGTAGTTTGATAGTTGAGCATGATGTCATCAGACCCTGGAATACCCATGATGAACGAGCACTCGGCCACACCTAATAGTGTCAGCAAGTTATCCATGTCATTCTGATCGGCATAGGCATGATTGGTGTAACAGATATCGCAACCCATAGGTAAACCAAGCAACTTCCCACAGAAATGATCTTCAAGCCCAGCACGAATGATCTGTTTGCCATCAAACAGATACTCAGGGCCAATAAACCCAACAACTGTATTAACCAACAAAGGATCGAACTGTTTCGCGACAGCATAAGCACGGGCTTCACAAGTCTGTTGATCGACCCCATGAAATGCATTCGCAGACAGCGCGGTACCTTGTCCGGTTTCAAAATACATCACATTGTTTCCTACGCTACCTCGATTCAAAGACAACGCGGCTTCATGGGCCTCTTTCAAAATCGACAAGTCGATTCCGAAGGTATCATTCGTCCCTTGCGTGCCACCTATCGACTGAAAAACGAGATCGACTGGTGCACCCATTTCAATGGCTTCGATCGTGTTCGTTACATGAGTTAACACACAAGACTGAGTCGGTATTTGATAGTGTTGAATCACCTCATCCATTAAGTTCATTAACTTGATAGCTTGAGGCACATTATCTGTTGCCGGATTGATACCGATAACCGCGTCGCCATTTCCGTACATCAGACCATCAAAAATGGTCGCTGCGATACCGTTGAGAGAATCAGTGGGATGATTCGGCTGTAAGCGAGTAGACAGGCGACTCGGCAAACCAATCGTATTCCGAAAAGCCGTGACAACTTGGCATTTTTTAGCAACGAGAATCAAATCCTGGTTGCGCATAATCTTACTGACTGCGGCCACCATTTCTGGTGTTAAACCTTGACGAATTTTAGCCAACGTTTCACCATCGGCTTCTTCACTCAGCAGCCAATTTCGAAAATCTCCGACCGTCAAGTGCTCAATCGGCTTAAAGGCTTCAAGGTCATGCGTATCGATAATTAGACGAGTGATATCGTCGCTTTCGTATGGAATAACCGCCTCGTTAAGAAACGTTTTAAGTGGTAACTCAGACAGCGCCATTTGTGCGACTACACGTTCTGCCGCTGACTGAGCACAAACCCCGGCTAACGCATCGCCTGAGCGCTCCGGTGTCGCTTTCGCCATCAAGTCAGCTAATGACTTAAAGGTATAGACTTTACTTCCTTGTTGCCGACGATAAGTTGCCGTCATTGCTCTTCCTCTTCACTATTTGGTTCGCTTTTTGCTGAACTATCAATAAGCTTTAAGAAAGTATTGCCAAATGTGTTCCGTAGCGTTATCAAAAACTGGCAACATTTATAAACCAATAATAAACAATGAGTTATGTAAATACTGCTCCAACATGACTCACAAAAAAGGAATGAGCATCACAAGGATGAGTAACCAAATACCCCAAACTGCACCAATGCTGTGCATCCATCACACTAAGGATGCAAACCAACAAGCTGCGAGTCTGATAAACTGGCAACAGGAATATGACCAACTCAGCGATGGTCGATTTTTAGGTCAAATTCGAGAACGACGATTTCCCAATTTCCATGTGTTTCGTGAAGACAGTAACCGCTCGCTAAGACAGCAATGCAGGGTTGAAGAGGGAGGTATTTGGTTGGGTTTGAGTGCGGAAAATAAGCCGCTACACCTAAATCACAGTCAGTTTAATTCAAGCCAACTTTTGCTTAGGCAAGGTGGCGCTGATTTTGAGTTAATGACACCGGAGCAGTTTTCTATCTATGGAATAGTGCTCGACAAAAACTTCGTTCACATCATAGAAAATCAACTTGAGCTTGGGAGTATCCAAAACAACACATTACACTTAACGGGTTTGACGGAAAAACACATTCAACAACTTAAATACTACTTAGGCACGTTACTTGGGTCCGCCGAGCCAAGATGGTCTGAAACCACACATCAAGCAATCTTAAAAGATATTGTGCTGGAGTTGTTCTCACTCAGTTCACTGCACACGAGCCATCCGATATCAATCTCTCATCGTCAACACGTGATGCACCGTATAAAACAACAGCTACAGGATCTAGACTACCGTACACCGATAACCGTCAGTGAACTGTGTGACGCAGTACACGTCAGTCGTCGCACACTACAGTACACCTTTGAACATTGCTGTAATACTTCCCCAAAGCAGTTCATACATCGAATGCGCCTGAATCAAGTACGTAGAGTGCTACAAAGCCCTGAAGATAATCGAACAATTGCAGAAATTGCTTTTGACTTTGGTTTTTTCCATCTCGGGCAGTTCAGTCAAAGCTACAAGCGGCTATTTAGTGAGACGCCAACTGAAACGAGAAAATGGGAGTCCAGCAAATAAAATGACAGGCAGTATATTCTTTCAGATCCTGCGTTGGTGCCATGTTATGCAGTCGCAATGATTTGCTGAAACTTAGCATGAAGCTCTTCAAGTGCCGCTTCAACATCCGGTTCTGCACGGCTCAAGTGCGAGATTAACGTCATAAAATAGCAGTCAAAAATCAGCGGTATTTTTCCCTCAAGGACGGAGCTTCCGTTTACAGATTGAAACAAAGCTTGGTTAAACGACTGATAATAATCCAAATCCCAAATCACTTCTTTCAACAAAGCTCGGCTCAGCTCAACGTTCGCAAAATAGTAGCGATAGTATTTCTCCGTCAGCGCCAAACCAATGTCGATATCGGTTTTACCTTCCACACTGACTAGCGTTTCTTGGCTGATCTGTTGCAGTTGCGCCAGCATCCCTTCGCGCAAAATCGACAGTTTAGTCGGGAAATGGCTAAACACTGTACCATCGGCTACTCCTGCTTCTCTCGCTATCTGCCTTGTGGTCGTCATGTCATAGCCATTTTGAGCAAAAGATGCCCATGCGGCTTTTAGAATTTTATCTCTGGTTTGTTGTCGCTTCGTCATTGATGTGTCTGCTTAATGAGCCTGAAAGGATCATACCTTGCGTGGTTGAGATTGACAAATTGAGCGCGCTCATTTATAAAATTGAGCATGCTCATTTTATATAAAAACAAAAGGAATCGCTCATGTACGTATTAAACAAACTAGGCCAAGGATTGATTTTCTTCCCGACCATCTTCTGCTTTTCGTATATTTTAAGACCGATATTAATGGTCATCCTTATTCCAGGAGGACTCGCACTTTTGGCGTTAATCGGTGGCGCAGAAGTCAGAGCGGAACTCAAAGCCATGCTGCTTGAGGAGTTTTTTGGCGTTAGCCCATCGCACACCACCTCGAAAAAGGCGTGAGTGCGCTACAAACGTTGGCAAGGCTAAGTAAAAAAGAAAACGCGCAGATATCGAGATCTCAATACCTGCGCGTAGATGCGGTGAAAATAAGACTGGCTTTAGTCAGTATTCATGTTCTGGCCAATTCGCCATAAAACGCCACTAGGGTCAAACAAACAACATTCGCGTATGCCCCAAGGTTGCTCGACTAGCTCTGTCAAACGCGAACCAAATTCCTCATGACCCACTTTGGATAAGTGCTGATGCCAACTTTCCGCGTCTTCTACGAGCAAGTGCATCATGAAGTTATTGCCGTGTTCTGACTCATAAAAATTCTGTAAAAGAAACGCGCAGCTACCTTGAGAGAAGTATGCTACATCACCGAAGTCCGACGCCATTTCAAAGCCAATCGCCTCATAAAAGCGTTTTGATAGCGCGTAATCTTTCGCCGGAACAAATGATTTGATTTCAACAATATTGAGGTTTTCCATTTCCAATTTCCTAAGCCTTTTTCCATAAAACTGACTGACGTAATCTCGCTCTATGCCTTCTATTCGCCTTGCGTGATCTGCTGTGATGACAGTGGCACACACTCTGCCATTTGCGTTTGTAACCACGTGATAAATTTATGTTCGAGTTCTGTACGCTTTTTATCTTGACTCAATAAAACGTAATTGCAACTTGATGGAGAAAACCCAAATGGTGCGACCAAATTACCACGCTTAATATCGTCCATGACAAAAGGATACGATCCCATTGCGACGCCTAAGCCATCCACTGCGGCTTGTATGCAAAAATAAAAATGCGCGAATGATTGCTGAGTGTTGCCGTTGAAAGTTTCACAACGTGTTGATTGCTGCCAATCCGCCCAAGCATTCGGTCTGGTTTGGCTATTCAACAATCGAGCTGCTTTCAAATTGTCTTTAATGGATTGCCAATACTCAGGAGAAAATACCGGCCCCACCCACTCTTCCACAAGAATGGTTTTGTCGTAATCGTGATGCTGCGCAAAATCGTCTCGACGAATCGCCATCGAAAGCCCAGTTGATCCTAATGTTACCGGGCCACCAGCCGTCGACAAACGAACATCAGCACGGTGTTCATCATTAAACGCGGCCAACCTTGGCATCAACCAGCGCATGGTTAATGTCGGTTCACAAGACACTTCAAGATGTTGATGCTTCTCTTGAATAAGCGTATTCACGCCTGTTTCTAGCGTTTGGAATGCCGTTTCTGTGTATGTCTTGAGTAATTCGCCTTCTGCCGTCAACACGACTTTCCTGCCCTCTTTGAAGAACAAAGGTTGAGACAGATATTGCTCAAGTTGCTTGATCTGCTTACTCACGGCTCCGTGGGTAATGTTCAGTTTGTCAGCCGCTTCAGTGTAGCTTGAAGAACTCGCCGCAACGTGGAAGACATAAAAAGATTTCAGGTGACGCATCTGTGAGTTTTTCTCACCAATATGGGAATGTTTTTCGATTATAGTCAGTAATAAAGACGCCTACAATTTCGCTACATCCCAGACTTCATCATTCAAACAGGAAATCGATATGGAATTTGTAACTCTTGCGTTATTAGGTGTGCTTATTGTCATTAGCCCTGGCGCAGACTTTGTTTTGGTATTAAGAAATAGCTTAAATCAAGGACGAAAAGCAGGCGTATACAGTGCGATTGGTATCAGCATGGCGATCAGCATCCACATCGCTTACTCCATGCTAGGGATCAGTTACTTAATTTCACAAAATGAATGGTTGTTTAATCTCGTGCGCTATCTTGGGGCCGCTTATCTTGTCTACCTTGGGATTAAAGGAATATTCTCCTCGCAGCCTGCGTCAAACTCAGAAACCATTCAACAGAGCGAGTATTCAATGTGGCGATTTTTCATGCAGGGATTTCTGTGTAATTTACTCAATCCCAAGACGATGCTGTTTTTTCTGAGTATTTTTAGCCAAGTGATTTCTCCCGACTCTAGTCAGCAACCCATCGCCTTGTTTTACGGGATTTATATGATTGCGCTGCATGGTATTTGGTTTTCTATCGTTGCTGTTTTATTCACGTCATCCCAGCTACAAGCTTTCTTGTTGAAGATTAAGCATCGACTCAATCAAGCATGTGGGGCGGGATTAATCATTTTCGGCGCAATGCTGGGCTTAAAGGTGTAGTGCGCTTGCGGTCCGATTACCCCAGTTCAAATTGATCATTGAACAAGTGGCAGTAATCAAATAAAAATCTACATTATCAATACTTTAAATTAGAAAAAACAGCCAACGTGCGCTGGCTGTTTCGATACAGTTAATGGATGACCCGAGCGTCCCCTTTAAATAACTGAGACAGATCGATAGTGAATATCGTCACTGTCGGACGTTTAGGCAGAGCATTTTCGATCGAAAACTCTGGCCCAGCTGGAACGAGGGGGAAGTGAATAGCAGTCGGCCACGTTGACGAAGCTTCATTACCGCCCGGCTCAGATATTGAGAAAGAAAACGCAGGTAAACGGGTCATAACACTTACCTCAAATGACTGATTAGCGGGCTCAAGCGAGCCCGCTTAGATTTTGCAATGTTATTGTTATTTTAACGCTTACTTAATCACTAACGGTTGATGACGTTAGATATCAAGTTCTTTGTCTTCAACGTGGTTGGTGATCATCGCTTCAGTGGTGATCATCAAGCCAGCAACAGACGCAGCGAATTGAAGCGCTGAGCGTGTTACTTTCGCAGGGTCCAAGATGCCCATTTCGATCATGTTGCCGTATTCACCTGTTGCAGCGTTGTAACCGTAATCGGAATCACCAGCTTTGACAGCGTTCGCCACAACAGAAGCTTCGTCACCTGCGTTAGTTGCGATTTGACGAAGAGGCTCTTCCATTGCACGTAGCGCAACTCGGATACCCACGTTTTGGTCATCATTGTCGCCTTTTAGATCCGCCAATTCTTTCGCGATCTTAGTTAGGGCAACACCACCACCAGCAACAATACCTTCTTCAACCGCTGCGCGAGTAGCGTGTAGTGCATCGTCCACGCGATCTTTCTTCTCTTTCATCTCAACTTCGGTTGCAGCGCCGATCTTGATCACCGCTACGCCGCCAGAAAGCTTCGCAACACGTTGTTGAAGCTTGTCTTTATCGTATTGAGAGGTGGTTGTTTCGATTTGTTTTTCAATCGAAGCCACACGATCAGCAATCGCGCTTGCTTCTGCTGCGCCACCCACAATGGTTGTTGTGTCTTTGGTGATGGTCACTTTCTTCGCACTACCTAGTTGCTCTAACGTTGCTTTTTCGAGCTCTAGGCCGATTTCTTCAGAGATGACCGTACCAGCAGTTAGTACCGCAATGTCTTCCATCATCGCTTTACGGTTGTCACCAAAGCCAGGCGCTTTCACCGCGGTCGCACGCACGATGCCGCGCATGTTGTTCACAACCAATGTCGCTAGCGCTTCACCTTCGATGTCTTCAGCAATGATCAATAGCGAGCGAGAAGATTTCGCCACTTCTTCTAGTACAGGCAATAGCTCGCGGATGCTGCTGACTTTTTTGTCCACCAATAGGATGTAAGGGTTGTCTAGCTCGACGCTGCCATTTTCTTGGTTAGTGATGAAGTATGGCGACAAGTAACCGCGGTCAAATTGCATACCTTCAACCACAGACAATTCGTTGTTTAGACCTTGGCCTTCTTCAACCGTAATCACGCCATTGCGACCCACTTTCTCCATCGCTTCTGCAATGATTTCACCGATCGCGCGATCGCTGTTTGCAGAAATGCTACCCACTTGGGTGATAGATTCTTTGTCGCTGCATGGCTTAGACATTTCACGTAGTTTCTCAACCGCCGCTTCAGTGGCTTTGTCGATACCACGTTTTAGGTCCATTGGGTTCATGCCAGAGGCTACCGCTTTAAGACCTTCATTGATGAAAGATTGCGCCAGTACGGTAGCGGTCGTTGTACCGTCCCCCGCTTCATCATTCGCTTTGGACGCCACTTGTTTCACCATTTGTGCGCCCATGTTTTCGAACTTATCTTTCAGTTCGATTTCTTTCGCTACAGACACGCCATCTTTGGTGATGGTTGGCGCGCCGTAAGATTTATCAAGCACAACGTTGCGGCCTTTCGGGCCTAGTGTCACTTTTACTGCGTCCGCCAGTAAGTTCACACCTTTCAGCATTTTTTGACGTGCGTCATTAGCAAATAATACGTCTTTTGCAGCCATGGTTATCTCCTCAAAAAACTACTACAAAAATAATTACTCAACGATTGCTAACACATCAGATTCGGACAGAATTAAGTATTCTGCGCCGTCAATTTTCTCGGTTTTCACGCCGTAACCGTCATTGAAAATGATTTGGTCGCCCACTTTGACTTCCATCGCAGCGCGTTCGCCATTTTCAAGACGTTTACCTAAACCAACAGCAATGACTTTCCCGCGGTTTGATTTTTTCACCGACTGAGAAGTTAAAACGATTCCCCCTTCAGATTTATTTTCCACCTCTTGTCTTTCAACAATTAGCTTGTCATTTAAAGGACGAATTTTCATTTTTAAGTGCCTCCTACTTGGAACCAAAAATAAAAGACAAAATAAACATCAAGATGGATTTGCGAGTCGACAGCTCGCTTTCGATGAAAATAATAAGGTCGAAAAATGAGAGTTCAAGAGGTGAATTTGATAAAAATTTTTTATTAAATTAAATAAAATTTTCTATCGAATTATCTCATTCACAACCACTTAGCATCTCTTTATGATGGAAAATGTGCTCAATCAAATCTAGAGTGGTTACGTACTCTTAAAAAGGATGATCAAACAATGAAAAAGGCCGTATCTCTATTTCTTGCAACGTTGTGCGTGGGCTTCCTCTCACCCAACGTGTCGGCTTCTGAACGCGCTGAACAAGGGTGGCAATTGATTGACAAGGGCGCGATGATTGTCGATGTGCGCACGCCGCAAGAGTTTTCTGAAGGGCATTTGGATAATGCCGTCAACTTCCCTTTATCTGAACTTGATAAACATTTTCAAGACGTCGATAAAGATCAAGCTATCGTGTTGTACTGTCGCAGTGGTAACCGCTCTGGCAAAGCGTATCAATACTTACAATCACAAGGCTTTACGAATCTGCACAATGCAGGTGGCTTAGAAGAACTACAAGACGCCAAATAGTCGTCTCCGTTCTAATATACAAAGTAAAAGCACAGAGCGTGTCGCAAGCGTATTGTAACGCGCTCTGTTTCTAAATACTTATCTACAACAACTCTACTATCTGGGCCCTGCATCAAATTGAGTCAGGTTATCCGATATCTCGAGCCATGGCGCTTTCGACGCGACAAAAATATGGAAATCAGGCTTGTGAGAAGGTGTGTCATCCAAGATACCAAGGCGAATATTGACGATCCCATTGTTCTTTTTCGAATACAGGCTCGATCCGCAGTGGCGACAAAAGCATAGCATGGTATTTTCGCTTTTCTGATAAGTTTGAATATCTTCTTTCCCTTGGATAATAAGCAGTTTATCCAACGCAATACCACCGGCAGATGAATAGTCAGAACCTGTGAACTTGCGGCATTCAGAGCAATGGCAATTTCCCATGTACTTAAATTCATCTGCCACTTCCAACTTTACCTTGCCGCACAGACATGAGCCTTTTAGTACTTCCATTTGAATTCCTTTTTGTTATGAATCTAATTGAATTAGATGGCTATCTCGACACCATGCCACTGCAATACGAAAAATTAAAGACAGGCAATACAGGTTTTCAAAAATGAAACGAAAATGTAAAACATTCCATTCAGAGGGAAGTGCGCTCGACACGTGAAAAATCGAGCTATTTTAGATACAAAAACACCAAGCTATAACGCTTGGTGCTTCCCTCACAGAATGTCGCCTCAGAAAAGGCGCTTTCCGCTGTGCTTAAAAAATGCAGTGTTTAGTAAAGCTGCTCGCTTCATTTGCAGTCCAGTCACCTTTCGGCTTATCTTTCAGGTTTTGACACCATTGCTCGCTGCCGACACCATCTTGCAGAACACAATGCTTTGCAAAGTCTACCGCGTTGTCTGCTGTCCATTCTGTTTTTGGCTTATCGCGCATGTCGTTACACCAGCCTTCAGTGCCCACTTCATCACTACAAGCGGTCAAAGCAGAAGCCGCCAACATCAGCATGACTAGTTTTTTCATAAATTTAAGGTTCCAGTTGCAAACAATAGTAAAATTAAACTCAATCTCTTCAACACGTGCCCATTCAAGTGTCTGAATAAAGGCGTCACTAGCTGAAGTGACTTTTGTATCAACTATAACGAAATTATCAGTCTACGTGTTAAGACATCGAAAAATTATTGAGCGACTCTGTGTAAAGCGCGCCATTCTAAAAGCTATAGGCAGCGCGCTTTTGTTAGCTCACCAACCTTAAAAGAGCCAGTACCAAAGCACGTTAAACGCAGCTCTAATGCCATTTGTTCAAAGTGATCGACGACAGACTGCGTGCTGATCGTCGCAGCTTTTAATACCGCACCAGCTTGCCCAATGAGATTAGCCCCCAAATGAATGGCTTTCGCCGCTTCAAGTCCGTTATGAACACCTCCCGAGGCGATCAAGGGTAATGTAGGATGCAGTGCGCGGATTTGAGCCAAACATGTTGCTGTAGGGACACCCCAATCGCGGAAAAGCTCGGCTGCACGCTGCATTTTCGGATTATCTTGGCAATACCCTTCAACCGCACTCCAGCTTGTGCCACCCGCGCCCGCAACGTCAATTGCATCCACACCAGCATCAATTAATCGCTGCGCAACGTGTCCGCTAATACCAAAACCGACTTCTTTGATAATGATAGGAACCTTCACGCGAGATTTAAGCATCTCAATTGCCTGGAAAACACCAACCCAATTGTGGTCGCCATTTTTCTGAAACGCTTCCTGCATTGGATTAACGTGCACAAACAAGGCATCGGCTTGAATCGCCTCAACCGCACGTTGCGCATTATCGAGTTTACCTTTATCGAGCAATTGAGCGGCTCCAAGGTTGGAATACAACGGTACTTCTTTCGCCAACTCACGAATGGTTTTACCCAAGCCCGAATGCTGACTTTCTTCTAAGCTAATCCGTTGCGAGCCCACACCCATGGCAATACCTAATTCACTTGCTGCTTCAGCTAAACGACAATTGATCGTTTCTGCGTCTTTTGCTCCGCCAGTCATCGAGCTAATCAAAAACGGTAGCGCTAATTGATGACCAAGAAACTCTGTCGATAAATCGATCGCGTGAAAGTCACATTCTGGCAGCGCACAGTGTTCAAACTCGACAGACTCAAAACCCGCCGTTTTATGCTTCATGCTCATATCATGATGTAAAACAGCATCTAGGTGTAAATCTTTTCGGTTAGTTTGCGGAGCCATAATGTCACCCTAAAGTAAAACAGTCGCGCAGTATTGCGATCCTTATCAGTAACGTCAATGCGAATTTTGTGAATTTGCCGGATTACTTTTCCGAAACGAGTAATGAATCTCGACTGCCCCTGACATTATAAGAAAAGAAACTCGCTTTCCGTTTTAAACAAGCCGGCAAGTTTCTCTTCAAATTGAGATAATCAGCGTACGATACCCATGATGAAAATGGATCACATTGCTCTGTAGTTTACTTTACGCTGTCCGACAGAATTAGCGACACAACAGTGCTTGTCGTCGTTGGTTCAAACTGTTCGGGATCATCACAGAATTGAATTTTTCCTTTTTCTTCTACATGGAACAGCGGTACAACTGAACTACCTTTGTGATGCGATAAATAATCTTGATACGTGAAGTTATCGCTCAATTTCGTGTGTTTAACCTCTGCACCACGACTTAACATACTGGCTAGCTGGGTATAGCTTACATTGCCGCCCATCAGCAATTTACCATGGTACTCCTGAGCCACGGAGTGCTTCTCGCTGCCATTGCCGTTGGTTTTCACTTTTTGTAAGCAGTGAACTTTATCTTCCCCAAACTCGTCGACGAATTGCATGCAAGCCATAATGTTGAAATGCTGATCGGGCGTTAATGCAACCACTTGTCCAACTCCTATCAAGTTCAAGTTGTCGTCCGCGTGACTAGAAATAGGGTTGCCGTAATAGTAATCCAACCCCAACATACGAACCTGACTGATGTACTCCCAGTTTGAGTCAGTCATTAATACGCGGCGGTCATAACGCGCCAGCGCCTGCCCTATTTCTCTTGCTACTCGGTTAGCACCAATCAACAAGAAGCCGCGTGGTGCTGGCTCTGCAACGCCCAACGTCAGCGCTACAGGACGTGCCGTCGCACTTTGTAACACGACCGTTCCTATAATCACCATGAAGGTCATAGGGACCAGTAAAATCGCTTCATCAATGCCGTATTCGGTCAATTTGATCGCGAAAAGAGACGAAATCGAAGCAGCAACAATACCGCGCGGTGCAACCCAAGACAAAAACAGCTTATCTTTAAGACGCAAGTTGCTGCGGAAGGTTGAAAGAAAAATCGATAACGGACGCGACACTAACTGCATAAATACAAACAACAATAACGCACCGCTACCTAGCGCAGCAAAATCATCCAGACTGATTCGAGCCGCAAGGAAGATGAACAATCCGGTGATCAGTAAAATGGTTAAATGCTCTTTAAAGTGCAGAATTTGCTGAATATTGATGTCTTTAGCGTTTGCGAGCCACATACCCATTACGGTGACGGTTAGTAACCCAGCTTCAGACTCAATGTGGTTAGAGACCGAAAATACACCTAGAACCACCATCAAAACCGCAAATGGCTGCAAATATTCCGGTAGCCAAGAGCGACGCATGATCGTCGCAACTGCATAGCCTGAGGCCGCACCTAGCATGACACCGACAGCAATGATCGTCCCAAACACTTCGACGCTATTTATCGCGCTGTGAGATACGATAAACTCGTAAACCATCACAACAAAAAGCGCACCGAGCGGGTCAATCAAAATCCCTTCCCATCGCAAAATGTTAGCAAGCGTACTGTTAGGTCTTACGGTTCGTAGAAGTGGCACGATGACCGTCGGCCCTGTTACTACGGTTAAGCTGCCGAACAACATGGCAAGCTCCCAAGTAAAGCCGAGGAAATAGTGTGTTGCGATACTGGTCGCCGCCCACGAAATGATCGCCCCGATGGAAACAATGCTCCATACCGAACCACTCACGCCACGAATTTCTTTAAAATTTAAGGTCAAACTGCCTTCAAATAAAATCACTGCCACCGCCAAAGAGACCAACGGAAAGAGCAAATTACCTAATATCTCATCAGGATTTAACCACTGCATAAATGGCCCGACGATCAGCCCTGCCAACAACAAAAATAAAATCGCTGGCAAACGCAATCGCCAAGCTAACCATTGGCAACCTAAACCAATAACCCCAACCGCTGACAGCACCAGCGCTTCATTACCCACTTGCATCAATAATTACCTGTTTTTGTCTTTTTTCGCGTGAATGCGCTATACCCGAATACATTCAGCCTTACGGTCAAATAGAAACAACCGAACGTGCAAATCAAACGACTGACCTTCGATGACATCGCTACGAAACGCACATGTTTGAAGTCCTTTGGCGATCGCATCAGAACTATGAATATAGTTGACCCCCAATGACTTAACGACTCATTTTTGTTCATCAGGTCTTAAAGTGGCACACAAGTGTGCGACTTTGTCGAATTCATCATTACGCATTGAGTTTCATTATGTAGAATGATTTCTGAAGAAAGCGCGGAACCTAGCACTATATGAGGCTAAGGCATAGAGCATGAACTAAGCTTTAGCGTAAGTGCTCAAAGTTAAGAATCGTGGGTCACGCGACGTACGCAAGGAGAAATGGATTGTACGTAATACTAGCACTGTTCATGGCGTGTCTCGCCATCCTCATCGGAGTGAAAGCCGCCAACCGAGCTGCACTTTTAGAAAAAGAACTAACCAAACTTCGTGAGGAAGTCACATCACTACGAGCCAGTGTCCATGGGGGCTCAAACCCACAAGCGCACCAACAATCCAGCATCGAAAAAGACACACCATCTGTAGCGACGTCACCTCACATAGAATCACCACAGAAAAATGTCTCATCCTCTGGGGAACATGATCCAGCTGCCAACCTAGACTTGGACCAGAGCGCTGCGAATCAAGGGTACGCCCAGACAAGAGAAGTGCAACTGGATGTTTTTAGTCAAGAAAATGAGTCATTCCTTCAGAGTAAAGTTCAGAGCCTGCTTAGCAACATTCAAGAAAATTGGTTGGTTTGGGTAGGCGCATTGGCCATGCTGATCGGTGGAGGTTATCTCGTACAGGTGATTGGTAGTCACATCCAGTTTTCGCCATTTATGCGAGTGTCCTTTGCCTTTGTGATCTCATTACTTATGGTGCTTGTTGGCGAGTGGTTTCACCGTAAAGAACAACAGAATCCGCAACGGGCAGCACGAGCCCAAGGCTTTACGTATGTTCCTGCTGCTGTTACCGGTACGGGATTAACGGGCATTTACTGCACCGTCATTTTTGCCTTTGTGGTTTATCAAATGCTAACGCCGAGTATCTCGTTGATCATCTTGGCTTCAGCGGCATTTTTCAGTTTAGCATTATCATTGCGACAAGGGCCGTTAATGGCCGTGCTTGGCTTAATTGGTGGCTACACAGCACCACTGTGGATTGGGGGTAATGAACCCAACTACTTTTTGTTAGCCGGATACATCTGCGCAATTTCGTTCGCGGCGACCTTATTGATGCAAAAAGTGCGTAGGTCATGGATTACGCCAAGTATCGCGATTCCACATGTCATTTGGATGTTGCTGTTGATTGAGAGTACACCAACAGAACTGTTGTTCTCGTGGCTCGCGATTTATCTCTCCATCACTTTGTATCTCATTTTCGCGGTTCCGAGAATGGGTTGGATGCTCAATCCTCGCTTTCGTCACTATCAAAGCAAGTGGACAAACTCGCCGACCGCTACCGCTCTCGCAACTGCTTTATTGACCTTTTCTGCCGTCACCAGAATGCCGGATCTGAACACTCTACAAATGGCGTACTGTTATACGCTGCTTGTTGCGATCATCTGGCTACCAGCACTTCGTACAGGCTGGTCATTACGTGTATTTTTGCCATCCATTCTCGTCTCAGCAACCGCGCTGATTGTTCTTACCATCGCTTTTAATGCGCTGTATATGTTAGAGCGAGAAGCTAGCATCCTATTCGCATTGGCGGTGAGTATTGCGCTGATCTGCTATCGAACATATTGCCAATCACTTAGTGACCGTTCGCAACTCAGTGGGCTGCTTCTGCTGGTACTGGCTCCCGCGATGAGCTTAATTACGTTGTTTTATATTGACGAATTTATGCAAGGCTACCTGTGGTATTGGACTGCATTCTGCGCATTGATGGCCACTTACTACGTTGTGCTTGGTCAGCGTGCACGTTCGTTGGCATTAGAATGCTCTGCCGTTATGCATGCTTTAATCGTAGGTATCGCTTTTGTTTGGTTGAGTGATACTTGGTTAACAACAGCAATCTCAATACAAGTTGCGATAATGGCCTTACAGGCTCAAGTCGGGTTATTTCGACCTGCGAGTTGGGCGATTAAAGTGGCAATGGGAATACTGGTTATCCGACTCACGCTGCTACCTTTCATACCCGAATGGCAACCGGTAGAAGCTGGGCATTGGGCTTGGGTTCTGGTGAGTTATCTGCCTTCTCTCTTCATCTTGTCTTATGCTCGTTCAACACTAAAACAAGTGGACCGAGAACTGACCAACTGGTTTGAAGGGGCGTTTTTACATGTATTCTTAATGGCATTGTTCACCCAAACTAACTACTGGTTAACGGGGCAATATGGTTACTTGGGGAACATCGACTTCACAAGTGCGGCAGTCTTTGCCAATCAAGCATTAGTTATGGGTTTGGTATACAGCTACCGCAGCCAATTTGCGCAACGCTTAAGCCGTATCTACGAAATCTATAGTTACTTGCTTTGGTGCGCGTTCGCTATATTGATTATTTTGCTTAATACGGCAGAATCGCCGTTGGTGACTGATAACGTCTCGGCACAAGCACTTCCCATCTTTAACATGCTGAGTATCGGCTGGCTGTTACCAGCTTGCATCCTGCTTATCGCAACCTTTAAACGCTGGAATACGTTGCAAGTTCATCGATTTGCGATTGCTAGTCTAGGCTTTTTACTTGCAGCCATTTGGTTGGGGATGTCTATCCGTCAATTCTGGCAAACCACATCGATGATGCTGTATCAGCCAACCAGCATGGCAGAGTTGTTCAGTTATTCAGTGGCTGGCTTGCTCGTAGGTGGATTGCTGACTTGGCGCGGCGTGACCCAACAGGGGCTGATGATGCAGCGTGTCGGTCTAGTGGTCCTTGCCGGTGTCGCACTGAAAGTATTCTTATGGGATGTGAGCTCTCTGGATGGGTTCTGGCGAGCAATAAGCTTCTTAGGCTTAGGTGCATCTTTGATAGCACTTGGATGGCTATTCCAGAAATTGAATCGTTCGGTGGCAAAAGCACTCGAGCCCTAGACGAGTCAAAGAGAGATTCCCGACAGTGCGCTGTTTTCGTTATTGGGGGACGATAACAGTGTAAAGCCGGGAATCATTGGAGTGTTCGTTACTTCAGTAAAGCGACCACGGTATGACGACGCACGTTTGCTTGCGCATTCAATGCCTGAAAAGTCGAAGTAAACTCGCCAGACTTTTGCATGAATCCATCCAGTTTTGCATTCACCTCATTGACTGAAAGCTGTGCGGTTTTGGTTTGGATAGAACGCATTTGAGTATTCAGTTCACCATGAAAAGCTTTCGCCTCCTGCAAGCTCGTTTGAACTTGTTTCAGATGCTGATTTACTTTGGCAATCGTCTGCTTGATGCCGTCGCGTGAGCCTAAATCAAACCCGAGCTCCGCAATACCATCTGGCTCAGACTTTAAGTTCAAAACGTTAGGCTGCCCCGCAGGGAATCGGTGCCCTTCCCCCGTTACCATCACCTTTTGCTGCATTTGTTGATAAGCGTTGTCTCTGGCTTCAAATAAAATGCTGCCATCATCGGCTAATGAGGCTCGCATTCCTAACGCAATCAAGCTGCGATCCAGCATTTTGACCGTTCGCTCACCGTCTGATTGTCCATCAAACTGAATCATCACCGCTTGACCTTGAGGAAAATCCAAACGGATTTGCTCGGCCTTGTCGCTTAAGCGATGAACATTCAAACCTGGAATAGAAAAGCGACGAATGTCCGCTTTATCCAGTTTTAAGTGCAGTTCGTTATTTAGGACTTTCTGGCCATCGAAACGTGCTTGCTCAACGACTTTTTGGATGGTGGCTTTAGAGCGAACCAATGTATCCTGCAAACTAGGAACATTTTGTACGCCTTGATTCACAGCTTGCGTCAAACCACGTTTAATTTGCGTGAGCTCTTTGCCAATCACCTGCAGCGATTTGGACGCGATCTGAACCGCCGTGGCTTGCTGCTGACCCTGCGTAAGCTGAATACCAGATACAGAGTAGGCTGACGCAGTGTCAGCCTGAATTTGCGCCGGGCGCGGTTTAATTGCCGTACTTGAGTCTGCAGAACGGGTCGGCATGATAGAGGCTTGTTCTTGTCCACCTAAGCGTATGCTATGGGGTCTAACCTCTACTGTACTCATTACCATAAAAAGAACTTCCTAACCTTATAAACGGTCAAACAGCGACAAACCATCGATCTTCACATAGCTTGCTTGCGTTGCTTGCAAAGCGGCCATGTAATTACTCAATCGTACCGACGCTTCACCATAGTCCAGAGCAGAGAGGTCTCCAGATACTTTGTCAACGAACAGCTTGTTTTCACTGTGCGCGCCACCAACAAGATCTAAGTTGTTGTGTCGACCACCAATCTCAGTCATGGTCCCTAGTACGTTTGAAAAAGTATCGTCGATAGCGCTGATACTCGCCTCAACTTCAGCTCTGAAGTTGGCGGTAGGGCTCTCAAACTCTTTGATCAGCGCATCAATTTGGTTAAGCACGTTATGGCCTCCCCCAAGGTCCAATATTTCTTTTGCAGTCATATTGGAATCCATCGTGACACCTTTAGCAATTGTTACTACGCGCTTGTCACTATTACCTTCAATTACGTAGCTGCCGCTCGCTTTACTTACAGCCGCAGTATCCGTTTTAGTACCAGAGAAAAGGTAGTGCCCTTCTTCATCCTGCGCGTTAAAAGACGACTCAATAGAGTCACGGTAACTCTTAAGCTCTGTAATCATACCGCCACGACTTTCGTCAGTAAGAGAGCCGTTCGCACCCCAAAGCGCGATGTCTCGCATGCTTTTTAAGCTTTCTTTGATCGAATCTAAATGGGTTTCTTGACTCGATAGCGTCGTTTTTACGTTTTCAATGTTGTTTTTGTACTGAGCAATCGCACTGGTTTCTCGGTCTAAGTTAAGCAACTTGATCGAAGCCATTGGATCGTCAGACAGCTTGGTCAAGCGCTTGCCAGTAGACATCTGTTGCAGAGCTTCGCCTAATCCCGCGCTATTGCTCTGCAAGCTGTGCAACATCATTTGACTAAATTGATTGTCACTAATTCGCATCTAAACTTTCCTCTTAGAATAACTGCAGAATAGAATCGAGCAGTTGATTTGCTGTGCTGATCACTTTCATGTTGGCATTGTGCGCATTAGCAAACATCATTAGGTTAGCCGCTTCTTCATCGCTGTTTACGGAACTAACATTATCGCGAGCTGCGTGCGCTTGCTTGTTCATGGCTAACTTCGCTTGATAATCAGCATTAGCTTGGCGTGCTTTAATTGCGGTTTGACCCACCATTGAACTAAAGGCATCGTTCAAGCTTACTGAGCCGTAACCTGATACCGCCACTGGCTTGTTGCTTAACTCGATCAATGATTGCAACGCATCTGCGTTACCAGGTGTTCCATCACTTGAGAACGCAAGCTCATCTGGAGTTAGCTTGGTAATATCCAAACTGGCTGCAGGGTTTGCTGGGTCATAGCTGAACAAAGGTTTACCTGGGTTGCCATTTAAGTCTTTGCCAGTCGCAAGCACGGCGTTGTATTCATCCGCGAGAGCTTTCGCCATGTCATTCAGAGCCAGTTGGTTTGGTTTCAACACTTCGGTTTGATAGTCATTAATCGCACCTAATTTGCCACCAAGCGAGTCACCAATCGCAAAGCTTTGATTCGAGAACGTGACGTGTAAGTCCGCCAAGTAAGGATCACTCGGGTCAGGAATGGCTTCCAGTTTGCCATGGTCCGTACCCATCACAAGCGGTTGACCAGAGGTTAGTGTGACCTGAACACTGCCGTCATGCTGCTGTGTTGTTTTGATTTCAATGGTTTGAGATAACTCACCGATTAACCTATCTCGTTCATCCATTAACTGTGATGGGTTACCACCTGTACCTTGCATCTCTACCAGTTGCTTGTTCACCTTCGCGATATTTTCCATAAGGCTATTCGCGTGGTTAAGCGCTGCATTACGTTGGTCGCTCATGTCTTTATGTTGATTGTATAAAGACTCGGTAAGCGTATTAAAACGGCGGGCCAAAGCTTCAGATTCGTTAATGATCTGCTGGCGGTAGGGTATGGATTCTGGCTTAACGGTCGCATCGTTAAGCGCGGCGTTTAGTGAGTCCAAGCCAGCCGATATACTGAAACCATCGGCACCAAGCGTATTCTCCAGCTGACTCATGTTACTGGTGTATCCAGATGCGTATGCCGCCATACTGTTAGTCGACCACGTTTGCTTAATCAGAAATTGATCAGTAACGCGGCGAATGCTAGTGACTTCTACCCCTAAACCTGGACTTAAGCGATTGGCTTTACCATCATCGACAGACGCTATCAACGCTTGTTGACGACTGTAACCCACGGTATTCACGTTTGCCACGTTTTGCGCGGTTACGTCTAGGGCCACACGGTTCGCGCCTAAACCTGAAAGGGCAATATTAACTAGGTTCATTTACAGCTCCATTTTTCTGATCAACGGCTGAGAAAACGCGGTAGTCATACCGGCCTCACCGAATACCTGTTTAACAGAGGCGACGCCTTGAGAAGCGGTATTAAATAGGCTTGAATTCTTCTCCACCTCTTTAGAATCTACTTGTGAGATAGATTCAGAATTCGAAGCTTTACCATCGTTAGCGGATGAGATGTTGCGCGCAGCATCGAAAGCAACCTCACGCATAGACGGGCTCAGCTGCTGGATGAGCATATTGGCAATGCCTGAGCTCTGTTTCTTTGCTAGTTCCATCGCCAGCTGACCGTCATACATATCACGGAATACCCCTTGTTGCTGACTGGCGAACGGGCTGTCTTTATCAGCAAGAGCATCACTACTGCTGCGCATTTGGCGTAACACCATTTGTAGGAACATTGCCTCAAATTGACCTGCGACGACTTCAAGTGCGCCTTCTTGATCACGACTATGCTTGATGTTAGCCAATGCACTATTGTCGTGATAAAGCATCGAATTTAACTGAGTTTGTTCATTGGTACTGTCTAGCTTCATCCTTAACTCCTTATATCACGACCAATTCAGCGTTCAATGCACCTGCTTCACTCAAAGCTTGCAGGATAGACATCAAGTCTGTAGGCGTGGCACCTAAACTATTTACCGCATTAACTATGGTGTTAAGTTCCGTGCCTGGAGGCCAAATCACCATCTGAGCGAGATCTTCATTCACATCAAGGTCCGTTTGGTTAACGACTTTCGTATCGCCATTTGCAAACGCATTAGGCTGACTAACTTGTTGTGATTCAGAAATTCGCACGGTCAAGTTACCGTGACTTACTGCTGCTTCACTCACTTTGACACTCTTACCGATCACTACGGTGCCAGTGCGAGAGTTAAAGACAATACGAGCAGGTTTACGGCCTTCAACGACGCTCATTTCTTCAAGCATCGACATCATGACGACACGCTGCTGTGTATCTTTTGGTGCACGCATATCAATGCGCGCTTTATTGATCGCAACTGCAACGTTAGGCCCAAAAGTGTTGTTAATTTCACGCGCAATATTTTTTGCTGTAGTGAAGCTAGGCTTGCGCAGGTTTAGGGTGATTTCATCACGTTGGTTGAAATCGGTTTTGATTTCTCTCTCTAAAGTCGCACCATTCGGAACGCGACCCGCCGTTGGTGTGTTTACTTCTACTTTGGAGCCACTTCGCCCCTCTGCAGATAAGCCCCCCACAACCACGTTGCCTTGCGCAATCGCGTACACTTCGCCATCAATACCACGTAAAGGCGTTAGCAATAACGTACCACCGCGAAGGCTCTTTGCATCACCGATTGAAGACACAACCACATCCAACGTTTGTCCTGGGCCTGCCATTGGATCAACGGACGCTGTCACACTCACAGAAGCCACATTTCGTAGCTTAGGGTTCATACTGTCATCAATTTGAACCCCAAACTGACGTAGCATGTTGGTAATAGATTGAGAGGTAAATTTCACTTGGTTTCGGTCACCTTGGCCGGCTAAGCCAACCACCAAACCATAACCAACCAGTTGGTTTTCTCGAATGCCGCGAACATCGACCAAGTCCATGATCGGAATTTCCGCTTCAGCACGTGAAGTGCCTGGTAGTCCCAAGGTCAACACCAATAGGAGAGACATAAAGAAAGATTGCATTGTCTTCATTAGAAAGGTACCCATGGGCTGTTGAAGAACTGAGTTAGCCACCCGGCTGCGTTGCTGTCAGCTAGCGCTCCGCGACCTGCGTAGGTAATTCTTGCATCAGCAATTCGTTGAGAAGAAACTTGGTTACTGCGGTTAATATCATCCACACGGACGATACCGGTTAGACGAATAAACTCGTCGCCTTGATTCAGACGAAGCCATTTTTCACCGCTGATACGCAATACGCCATTAGGTAATACTTCGTGTACCGTTACCGTAATGGCACCTTGAAGCTTGTTGCCTTGTGAACTTGATGCACTGCCATCGAAGTTACGTTTGCCATCCACGCTAACCCCTAACTCATCGATAGTTTTCGTGCCTATGGTCGGCGCCACAAAGTTAATTGCTGAACTTTTACCGAACTTAGTACCCGCATTTTTACTCGATGAGGTTTCTTCTGATAATTGAACCGTTAATACATCGCCAACTCGGTAAGCACGACGATCCTGGAACAGAGTCATCGTGTATTGGTGACGATAAAGGCTACCAGATTGGGTTTCCGGCAGCGTGTAATCGAGCGTTGGTGGTGCATATTCCTCAGTATTCGGCTCAGGCGGAATAAATTCCTGACGGCCAGCACATCCCACCAGCAACACGGCGGCTACTGCCCAACTCTTAGAAAGCCATTTCATTGCTTTTTCCTTCATCATCACCAATTTCATACTTACATTGATTGCGAAACAAACTTCAGCATGTCATCTGCAGCAGAGACCACTTTCGCATTCATCTCATACGCACGTTGAGTGGTGATCATGTCGACCATCTCTTCTACTACTTGTACGTTTGACCCTTCCAGTGCACCTTGCTTGATAATGCCGGCGCCATCAGCTCCTGCAATCAGCTCATCAGCTGGACCGCTGGCTTCCGTTTCACGGAATAAGTTGCCACCCATGGCCTCTAAGCCGGCTGGATTGATGAATTTTGCAAGTGTAATTTGACCAAGCTGCTGAGGTGTTGGATCGTCTGCTGTTGTTGTAGTCACTGTGCCATCAACACCCACAGAGAAAGAGACCGCATTGTCTGGGATCTGGATTTGAGGCTCTAAAGGCAGGCCCTGACTGTTCACCATTAAGCCTTCTGAGTTTCGATGGAACTGACCATTACGTGTATACATGATCTGTCCGTCCGAGTTTTCTATTTGGAAGAAACCCTGACCCATTACAGCAAGATCCAACTCTTGCGTTGTGTTTTGGGTATTACCTTGCGTGAACACTTTTTGTGTGCCAACAACGCGAACACCGCTACCTAGCTGAATACCACTTGGTAGTTCGTTAACTTGGTCTACTTGTGCGCCTGGTTGACGCTGAATGCTGTAGAAAAGATCTTCAAATACGACTCGGTCACGCTTAAAGCCAACCGTGTTTACGTTTGCTAGGTTGTTAGAAATGGCAGTCATCTTCGTGTCTTGCGCTGCCATGCCTGTCTTACTTACCCATAATGCTGAATGCATTTTTTACTCCTTGCGGGGCGAGACTTAGCTCGCCGCCATTAATTTGTTACCAGCTTTTGCTAGAGTTTCCGCCGTTTTCATCATGCGAACTTGCATTTCAAAGTTGCGCGTCAGCGACATCACACTAACCAATTCATCAATAGCAGATACGTTACTGCCCTCAATGTGCTCAGGAGAGAGTTGCACGGTTTCATCTGCCGCGAATGGCACGCCATCTACGCTGTGCAGCAAGCTATCGCTCTCTTTTTGCAGTTGATTAATTTCCGGTTTAACCAACTTCAAAGTGCCTGCCACAATTTCTGCGCCGCCACCTGGTGGGATCACTGAGACTTGACCACGCTCGCTGATTTCAATCTTTTGATAATCCGGCACAACCAAAGGACCATTGTCACCGAGGACAGGGAACCCATTGATTGTTAGAGCGCCAAAAGTATCGACCTGAATATTGCCTGCACGGGTGTAAGCTTCGTTACCCGCTGGGGTTTCTACAGAGAGATATCCCTCCCCCATAACCGCAACGTCCAACGGACGTCCTGTTTTCACAATATCGCCAGCGTCGAAACGTGTTGAGGCAGAGTTGGTCACAACCATAGTGCGACCATCAAAACCTGGGCCTTGCATCTCTACACTACGCACACGCTCCATATCCGCTCGAAAACCCGCAGTATCAGCATTTGATAAGTTGTTTGAACGAACGTGCTGCGCTTTAAGAACTCGGCTGGCACCCGACGTTGCCGTAAATAACAAACTATCCATGCAAAACTCCCATTACACCGCGTTAAACAAAGCTTGAGTAAGCTTGTCGCTGGTAGAAATTGTCTTTGCGTTTGCTTGGTAGTTGCGTTGTGCAGTCATTAGAGCAACAAGCTCGCTGGTTAAGTCAACGTTAGAACCTTCTAATGCACCCGGAGTTAGGTCACCCATCGTACCTGAACCCGGAACACCCATAATTGGAGCACCTGAGCTAAAGCTTTGAGTCCATGATGTTCCACTCACTTTCGCTAAGCCTTGTGTGTTTGCAAAATCAGCAAGAACAACCTGACCTTGTAGCTGTGATTGGCCGTTAGTGTAAGTCGCGTAAACCATGCCGTTACCTTCAACGCGTACACCTGCAAGTTCACCTGATGTGTAACCGTTAGGACTATTAGTACTTACGCCAAAAGCTGCACCAAATTGCGTGCTGCCTTTCAGGTTAATGTCTACACTCATCGCGTTCGCGCCTGCAGCAGGGAATGAAACATTAAACGGCGCAGTTGGTGCTGAAAGCGAGCCGTCTTTACCAAACGTTACAGGCACAGTTGCTACTGGCGTCGTACCGCCATCTACTTGAACGTTCACTTCCCACGAGTTAGAAGCAGTCTTAGTAAAGTACTGAGTTACCGTGTGCGAGTTACCCAGTGAGTCGTAGACTTTTGTTGTGTAAGACGAGTTAAATGAGCTTGGATCTTTTGGATTGAATGGCGTTACGGCTTTATCAATAACAGACGCGCTTGCGTCGAAGTTCGCAACAAAATCTAAGCTGTCTGTTGCTTTAGCATTCAGTGAGGAAGTCGATACCTGAATATTACCCACAGAACCTGTCATTAGGTTGTTGTTGCTATCGACACTGTAACCTTGAAGCTTTGCACCGCTGTTAGCCGTAACAAAGTTGTTCTTATCCGTTGAGAACACACCTGAACGTGTGTACAACATTTGACCCATATTATCTTTAGTAACAAAAAAGCCACCGCCATTAATAGCTAGGTCCATCGCACGGCCAGTTCCTGTGATACTGCCGTCTTTGTCGAAGTTCTGTGAAATTGACGCGACTTCCACACCACCAGGTTGCATGCCGTTATATACAGCGGAGAATTCTGTGCGGCCACCTTTAAAACCATACGTTGATGCGTTGGCAATGTTGTGACTGATTGTGTTTAGCTCTGTGTTGGTCGCGTCCAGACCACTTAGTGCGATGTTAAAACTCATAAATAGACCTCTGATTTCCGTATTTGGTTAAGCACCAAACTGAGTGATTTGATAGAAAGGAACGTTGCCAACGCCATGGACATTGACTAATGCTGCGCCACCGGTATTAGGAATGCGCACTTGCTCAACAGTGCCTGCCATCAGCACATTTGGACTTGCTTGCCCTTCTTGCACTTCTACGGCCACTGAGTATTTGCCTGGTTTAAGACCAAGTTCTTCAGGATTAATTGAAAAGTCGACGTCACCTTTGCCGTGAGCACCTAGTGGCACTTTAGTTGATTGACCAAATTCATCTTTAACAACTAACGTGACTTGGTTTGAGCTATGAGCGAGTTCGATTTTTCCGTTTTGTACGTCTTCACCAAGCTGAAATTCATCCGCATTGACGTAAACCGTTTGCCCAACAAGGCCCGCTGTTGATAGCACTTGCATGTTGTCCAGTAACACCATGCTCTGTTGCATTGTCTTAGACATATTCTCGGTACTTTGTACCTGCGAGAACTGAGCCAATTGACCAACGTATTCCGTACCATCAAGGGGATTAAGTGGGTCTTGGTTTTGAATTTGAGCCACCATCAAAGAAATAAACTCATTCTCCAATGAAGAAGCGCTGTTCATGTCTTTAGGGTTTGGTGAGATACCGTTGCTGTCTTTTGCTTTTGTATTTACTGGAGCGTCAGACGATAAAGGGGTGTATTGTGCAATACTCATTAGCTGCCCTGCCCTAATCTAAGCAGACCTTGCTGCATACTTTTTACATTGGCTAATACTTCAACATTCGTTTCGAAGCTGCGTGTTGCGGACATCATGTCTGCCATTTCAGCAACTACATCAATATCTGGGTAAAACACATAGCCTTCATCATTAGCCAGTGGGTTGTTCGGCTCAAAACGCTTCTCTGCATCTCCAGCATTTTTAACAACGTCAACAATGCGAACTTCTGCATTGGGATAAGCTCCATTTTCTGTTGTCATTTGCGTTTTTTGGTACACAGTCGCAAATACTGGCTTAAGCGCTTTATAAGCATCTTCTGGATTTGCAGATACTGCATCTGCGTTTGCTAAGTTACTGGCTACCGTATTCAGACGCACAGTTTGTGCTGTCATCGCGGAACCAGTGATCGAGTAAATATCAGTGAATGACATAATTAACGTCCCTCAATCGCTTTCGCTAAGCCATTAAATTTCATGTTGAGAAACGTCAGGCTAGTTTGAAAGTCCATGTTGTTTTGCGTGAATTTTGCTTGTTCAACACCAAGCTCTACGGTGTTGCCATTTTTGCTATTCTGGTAAGGCACCGAGTATTGGGCCTGAACCTGGAACTTTGGCACCGGTTTGTTCACACCACCTGCCGTTACTTGGTTCATTACGGTGGTGAAACTTAGGTCTTTCGCCAAATACCCAGGGGTGTCAACATTTGCTAGGTTACTGGCGAGGACTTTGGTACGCTGAACGCGAAAATTAAGTGCCTCTGGATGTACTCCTAAAGCATTTTCAAATGTGATCGCCATGCATCTTCCTTACAGTTGGCTCGAATACGCCAACATACAAACAAGATACGTGCCATAAAAAATAGCTATATATATCAATGATTTACAAACAAGGATGGAAGCCAAACTTCCGGTTCTCGGAAAGCATTAAAAACAAGAGGAAAGTGTCCACTTCCTCAACAATAATGCTGACGTTACTCGCTTTGACATCAGAACAAGCATTCGCCAACACCAATGACAAAACCCTAAGCGTTGAAGAGATAAGGTCCGTTGTAGCAACGGATTTCGAACAAGAGGTGGATCGCGTAGCGCTCTCCAATCAGTGGGGGGAGTACAAACTAGACTTCGACATGTGGGTGCCCGGTTCAGCCAATCACTTGCCAGAATGTGAATCTCCTTTAGTTATCACAGGTCGTGACAACAACACGTTGCCAGTCGGTAACCTCAAGCGCTCAGTCAGCTGCGACAATATCGCATCACCATGGCGAATTAACGTTACGATAAAGTCTTCGCTGACTCTGCCTGTTTTGGTCGCGACAACCACGGTTGGCCGAAATGAAGTCGTAACGGCTAAACACATAAAGCTTGAAACCCGAACCATCTCTCGCCAAGACGATTTTTATACTCGCCCCGAGCAAGCAGTAGGCTTAGAAACCTCTCGTCGTTTGCGGGCTGGACAAGTGGTTAATCCATCCAATTTGTCGGCCCCACCTCTAATCGAGAAAGGCAATGAAGTCATAGTCATTGCGAGCAAAAATGGATTTAGTGCCAGCACAAAAGGAGTCGCCTTAGAAGATGGAGCGAAAGGGCAACAAATTGACGTGGAAAACCCAAGTTCGGGCAAGGTCATAAGAGCAGTCGTAACTGGATTAAACCAGGTTCATACTCAATTTTGATTTTTTGACTCGGGGTAACATTTTTTAATTTTGGCTCTCGTCAGTAACACTGAACTTCGAGTACAAAAAAAATATTTAATGTTTATCACATTCTAACCGCCTACTTAATTTAGAACATGATGATGAGGACCACAGCATGAAAATCGACAAAGTCGCGGGCGGTCATGTCCCACAAACAAAATTACAGCAAGCAAGCAAACAGCCTGTCGACGTCGTCGAACAGAGCAAAGTACACGAGCCTGCATTTCAAGCGAATACCGTAGCGATAGATCGCGCTCAAGCTGAAATGGCATCACTACCTGATGTTGATATGGAAAAAGTAGAACAAGTACGCAACGCATTAGCGCGTGGTGAACTTAGCCTAGATACAAAAGTGCTATCCAAGGCAATCATGCAGTTCCATACAGGTCACGAGTAATAAAACGCTAGGAAGACATCATGGCAAGCGCAGTATCGCAGCGAATTCAACAATTTGTTCGCTCTATATCTGAGGATATTAAGCTTTATCAACAACTACTTCCTTTGCTTCAGCAGCAAAAGGTATTGTACTTAAAGTTTGATGGAGAGGCACTGAACGACAATGTTCAAAAACAAATGCCGATACTCAATAAACTCAGCCGCTCCGCCAATGACAGAAGCCAGTGTATGCGAGCGCTGGGGTTAGCGTGTAATGACGCCAGCGTAAAACGAATTTTCAATGCTTTGCCTGCCCAAATAGGTATGCAAGCTAGAAAACAATGGGCGCTATTGGAAACGTTGGTAAGTCAGTGCCAACAATACAATCAGAGCAATGGCCACAGCTCTGCGGCGTTCCATGAGTTGGTCAGTCAACTCAAACAACCTGTGCAACACACTTATGAAGATAAATCGTTCTAAACGATGTTCGTCTTGCCTACAGATTCAGTCGCCATCTCGGCTGAGTACTGTAGGCCTTTTTATTTTTATTGCCTTTCTGTCCTACCTTCCATTCACATGCCAGGCAAAACCAAATGCTGTCGATATTCAAACGCAGTATCAAGTATTAGCCCCATACAAGCCACAAATTGCCAAGCGTCTCGATTCATCCAAACCGGTAATTAACCACATTTTCAAACAGCTTCAAAACCACTCATTACCAAATAGCCTAGCCTTAGTGCCAATGTTAGAGTCTTCTTACAATCCCAAAGCCGTTTCTCATGCTAACGCCGCCGGACTTTGGCAATTGATACCAACCACAGCGAAACGATTCGGATTAACGATAAATACAAAACAAGACGATCGCTTTGACACAGAAGCCAGCACAACGGCCGCGCTCAAGTACCTGGCGTTTTTATACAACAAATTCGATCAAAATATGGCTCTCACTTTAGCTGCATACAATGCCGGAGAAGGACGTGTTGCACGTGCTATTCAGCGAGCAGGAAGTCGAGATTTCCAACAACTCACGCTGCCTAACGAGACTCGTCAATACGTCAGCCGCTTCTATGCATTGGAAAAGTTGATAGATATCGGTCAGTTACAATCCTCATCATTTCAACCTTTACTCTTGTTTGCTCCAGACGCTCCTATGATTTCACAACCGCTGGTCGACTTTAGCCGACTGCCTCCGCTAGTTAATTTGTGATAAAAGCTACGACAGAGCTCAATGTCAGAGAAACGTAAAATTACAAGATCCTGTTCGGCGAATTTGAAAACTCGTGATCTCTATGCAAACGTGTGCAAAAAAGTTGAGGTAAGGTATCTCAAAGATAAGAAAGAGTAGTGGTTTACTAAAAAGCGCCCCAATTGCGCTTGGCAATTGGGTAGATATGCGTCACATTGCGTTTGCAAAAAACATGAAAACCAATGGTCAGACCTAATAATTATTTACACACTAAATGTAAAACAGCTATTGTTTTCATAGTTCGAAACAAATCTAACATATCAAGATGACGCTTCGCTTGCGCGTCTGGAATAAGTCCGGGTTCCGGGGGGGAGTCCGGACTTTTTTATTGCTCTAAAATCTTTACCAACAATAGCGCCAACAGAAGCTAAGTCGTAATGATGCAAGCTAGCTGTTTATAGTAATTCTTTAGAAATCAACTGAAGCAAAAACGTTTCGCGCTCAATGCTCATGCCTTTTTTCGGGCTTTCTGCCATCGTTTTTTCATTGTGTGCAATTGCTTCGTGAATGTTCATCCATACCGGGCGCATTCCATTTTTAACTTCGTAATCTTCATACGCCGTTTCGCCTAGCTCACGTTCGATTTTACATGTATAACAATACGACACCATGTGCATCACGTCAGCGTCATCCTTGTACCACGGACGAAACTCCTCAAAGATTCCGAAAGGCTTAATACCATGTATATTTTGGGCGCCCGTTTCTTCCTCTAATTCACGGACTAATCCAGCAATGACATCTTCACCATCATCAATACCACCGCCTGGTAGCGTGTAGTCATGGTAACGTTCTGTATAGAGCAACAGCACATCTTCACCATCAAGTACAATGGCTCGCGCTGCATTGCGCTGAAAAACAATTTTGTCATCCAAATGCTCTATGTCTGGATGAACGGTCGATTTTAAATGTCTCATCGAAAATACCACGGTCAATGTTTTGTGCGCATATTACCGAATTTTACACTTTAAATCATTGTTGTAGGCCAAGTACGTTCGAGCGCTTGTCAGGAAGTGATTGATATGACCTTCACAACAATACGCCAAGAACAGAAGTGTGACGTGCTAATCAGCAATAAATGAGAATATCTAAATTCTTATACGTCCCTCTTACTTTTAACATCGATAAGACAATAATCTCTTAAAGTTGCCTATAATCAATACAATACTCGCCCACCCCATGCGGAGATAAAGAATGAAAAAGACAAATTTAATGATGGCTATGGCTGCAACATTGGTACTGGCTGGTTGTTCAACTTACGAGGGAGCGACCCGCTCAACTGAGTATACCTCCGTTGCAAATCCCGCAGCCGTATACTGTGTTCAGCAAGGTGGTGAGCTGGATACCGTGTCGGAAAACGGCGAACGTGTCACTTACTGTGTGCTGTCTGACAATGAGCGCGTCGAGCAATGGGAATACTATCGCGAGAATCACAAAGAAAATGAGGGTGACAACTACTAATTATTTTTGTCGATACGTCACCTTCCCTCTATCACTTAGGAGCCTTTGGGCTCCTTTTTTATTTGATTTATCAAAGTGTTCTTACGTTGTTTTTACATATCTCTGACTTTACCGCACATCGACCCTATATCGAACAGTGTTCTATTCTTGACATTCCTCTGACATAACTTTCCACTTGGACAATAAAATTCCAAACACAGATCACACTAATTCACATTTCTTCCACATTTTCTGGGACAGGTGAGCAAGATGAAAACACAAATAGTAAAAGAAGCCGAGTCAGCCCCAAGCAACGTTGTTACTGAAAAATCAAAGCGCATTATTTATAAATCGAGTTTAAACGCCTTGATGATTGTCGCTATAAGTATTCTCGTTAACCTTAGTCTTCGTCTTGATTATGTCGTGTTGGGTTCAAGCCTTGGCGAGCTTTCCGTTACAGAAACGCTCCAGCTTGTGATGCTTGCTATTGCATCATGGTCGTTTTTCAGCTTATCGAAACAACAGCCTCAGCTAAAGCATGCGGCTATTTTGATCGCAGGATTTTTTGCAGTACTGATTATTCGCGAAACGGACTATTGGACAGACATGATTCATCATGGCTCTTGGGTTTTCCCAGCACTTGCTGTCACCGCACTGGCTTGCGCCAAAGCTTACCAAGGTGGTAAAGGTACCATGAACGAAATGGCGACTATTTTAACGGTGCCACATATGAAGCTATTAGTTGGTGCTGTAATGCTATTATTAGTCTTCTCTCGTTTGTATGGTATGGGTAGTTTTTGGCAACAAGTGATGGACGAAAATTACATCCGTGATGTTAAAAATATCTCAGAAGAAGGTATAGAACTGCTTTGCTACTGTTTGATCGCATTAAGCGCCGTCCGCACAAAACGCGAGCTTAATGAATAGACTCTGGGTCAAAGCGACGGTTCAATGCCGTCAGTATCGGATGGAAGATACTTAATGCCTTTTCCGCAGCACCTACAGATTCATCCAAGGCCGTCATTTCGACGGCCTTTTTCATTTCTTCAATATGTTGCAAAGCCTCTTTATCGAGCGGTAAAGAGAGCAATTTGTGAATAGTATCTCTTGCGATCATAAGTGGCTTTTTTCGGACAATTGATAAATCTCGGAAAAATACGCCATGCTTGACCCCTTCTAAATAAACTCGGTAGGTTGTGAGTTCATCGAGTAGCAAGAATGTCTCCGCCATAAGCCCTTTATGTGGGTATGGCACGCTAATATGTTTGCTGATATCCAGTGGAATATTGAGGGTCACCCCCATGGATTCGCAATCGGATTTAAGTACTCGTAATAAGCCTTGCTCATCCATCAAATTCTGGATATCAATGATTCGTTCGAGGTGGTAGTCATTAGACAGCAAGATAACCTCAACCGGATGCCCCAACCATAACTCGAACAACCCACTTTTGCACAAAACTTGGGAAACATAACGCATGTTTTGAAACGTGTTCAACGACTCCGTTTCTAAGAGTATATGACGTTCAGGGAACGGATTCACAGAGTCTGCGTTTAGGGTTCTAAAATACGCGTACATCGCCTCTGCTTCAGAAACACTTTGTCCTTGCGTTACTCCGCCACAAAAAATAATCGCCGTTTGCTCTGTCGGTAGTGATGCAGTCCTACAAGACAAAGCTTCGACTCTTGTTATGCCCTCAGAGGTCAACCTGTTATTGACGAGGCGTTTACCTAAAACGATGACGATGTTGTCTAACTTCATTTTAAAATCTCGCGCTTAGTTGGCAGTGTTACAAAAATCTTCTTTCACTCCCGACCCACAAACTTTAACATCTAGTTAACAACACTGTTCTAGAGACCTTTATAAAGGTTCACTGCTAAAGGAAGTCAATTATGCTGTCGATTTTCGATATATTTAAAATTGGTGTCGGGCCATCCAGCTCCCACACTAATGGTCCTATGCTTGCCGGATTCCATTTCACTCAGCTAGTTAGCGACTCTATGGCGAAAGTGCATCGGGTGCAAGTGGACCTTTATGGCTCATTGTCACTGACAGGTCGAGGGCACCATACAGACCGAGCCACGGTCCTTGGTTTGATGGGAAATAAACCTGATACCATCAGAATGAGCAGTGCCAAAAGTGCGCTACAAAATACCATAGACAATAATACGCTCATGCTCGCCGGTACACACCAGATTGAGTTTAGCTACGACCATGACATCGTCTTTCATAGCGACAACCTTCCCCTGCATGAAAATGGTATGACGATTACGGCATTAGACGCAGCTGGAGATCAAGTAGCGTTTGAAATTTATTACTCCATTGGGGGCGGATTCATCGCCACCGCCGACGAACTAGAGAACGGCACGCAACAAAATGAGGTCGCAGTACCATTTCCGTTTACATCCGCAGATGAGATGCTGGAAAAAGCCGAGACGAACGGTTTCAGCTTGGGAGGCATGATCCTCCAAAACGAACTCGCATTTCGCTCAGACGAAGAAATCAACCAAAGAGCAGAGCAAATTTGGAAAGTGATGTCGCTCTGCATGCAACGTGGCTTCGACACGGAAGGGATTTTGGAAGGTGGTCTAAATGTCACTCGTCGAGCACCAAACCTTTTGAAAAAGCTCGAAGCCAACGCTGCAGTTGAAAACGATCCGATGGAGATCATGGATTGGATCAATCTCTTCGCCTTTGCGGTTAGTGAAGAAAATGCAGCAGGAGGGCAAGTCGTCACTTCTCCAACGAATGGTGCAGCAGGGGTGATTCCGGCGGTATTGATGTACTACCATCGCTTCATCAAAGAGCTCGATGTTAAACAGCTAAAAGACTTTCTCGCAGTCGCCGGCGCTATCGGCATCTTATATAAAACTAACGCGTCAATTTCTGGTGCAGAAGTGGGGTGTCAGGGAGAAGTTGGGGTTTCTTCATCCATGGCTGCCGCTGGCTTAACAGCGCTAAGAGGGGGCAGTAACGAGCAGATTTGTATTGCTGCGGAAATTGCGATGGAGCATTCATTGGGTATGACTTGTGACCCGATTGGCGGCTTGGTTCAAGTACCTTGTATTGAAAGAAATGCCATGGGAGCAATGAAAGCGATTAATGCATCGCGTATGGCATTAAAGCGCACAAGTAAATGCTTAATTTCGTTAGATAAAGTAATCGAAACCATGTATCAGACTGGTAAAGATATGAATAAAAAATACCGTGAAACCTCTTTGGGGGGCTTAGCTGTCATTCATATGGCACCGCCATGCGAATAATGGCAAGTGGTCATTGCGCTTAGCTTCTCACCATACGCTTATCTGGTAATTATGATCTGATGATATTACATATAGAAATGCCGCGTTCTTCGCGGCATTTTCTTAACAAGAAACTATTCGATTAATCACGTCGACCACGAAGTTCAATTTTTTGAGTTGCAGCATCCGAATGGATTGTTACACCGCCATAGGCCATTTCATTGCGACCCTTCAGCGTCAATTGAGAATCTGCACGCTCTACGTCAACCTGATTTTTCGTTGCCATCGTCATATCAATCGTGCCCGTGTATGACCCATCGCCAGCAAATGCTACGTTTGTTGAGCAAACCATCAAAACAAGTGCGATTAGTTTTTTCATACATCACCTCTATTATCGTTCTTACTTTCTGTCGGTGGAAAAACTGTAACAACAGAAACGCGCTCATACGAGGAAAGCCATTATTTACCAAATGGAAATCCATGCTAATAAACTGATGTAACCAAGAATAACTTATCGTTACCTTCAATAAATCAGGGATAAGGCAGCGACTTAAATTGACCGAGCGTTGTCTTTTCTTAAGAAATTCAGCGATATGATTTGTCGACAAAAGCCAAGCGAGAGAATGTATGAGCGTTAATCTGGATATTCAAAATATTTTGGTATTAAAACGGATGTATGAGCTACGTAACGTCCGGTTAGTCGCAGAATCACTCGGTAAAACGTCAGGAGCAATCAGCAAAAATCTGACTAAGATGAAAATTCAGCTCAATGATCCGCTATTCGTTCAGACTAAAAATGGCTTTGAACCAACAGCTTTTGTGGAAGCGAACATTACACATTTTGAGCAAATACTCAACAGCATTGATTCCATCAAACCACAGCATTTTTCACCAGCTCATTTTGACGGCTCAATCACTATTTATGCCAACACATTGTTTTGGGAGTACTTCGGTGACAAGTTTTACTTGGAGTTACTAAAGCACGCTCCAGAAGCAAAATTCTCATGTTTGCGCTGGGGTAGCGAAGCAAAAAAACGATTAATTGACGGTGAAAACGCCATTGCGATTCATTACTTTGATGAAGATCTGCCACAGTCAATTGTTCAGACCGAGCTAGGGCGAGGAAAAGCGGTATTTTTTGTTCGAGAAGATCATCCCGCTCAAAACTCCCAAGAACTAGAAGAATACCCTTTTATACTTTTTAAAACGCCGGGATGGAACGACTACCGATACCCTGTGTTGGAAAGGCTCAAACATATGGGTTTTAGAACCACACCTAAAGTGGAAATTGAACATCCAGCGATGATTCAAAAAGTGCTTCTGCAAACGAATCATTTTGGCATAACGATGAGTGGACATGTTCCTAAGGGTTGCCGAAGTATCGCGCTTCCTGCTGGGCTAGAGCTTGATGTTCGCTACGTGATGAGCTGCCGTCGCTCTCAACAGCAAGCTCCGGTAAATCAGTGGTTATTAGATGTCATTAAGCATGTCGCTCAGTCCTAGACTGATGACTTGCTACTGCTAATAATAGCCAAACCACACATGCGCTCTACTCACTCGCTGAACGAACATTAAAGACTCTGTATTAACCATTGAGCAAAGGTGTTTACGTGTGATTTTTCGGATGCTCGAACCATCATATAATGTGCACCAGAACTTGGCATATGCCAATTTCCAACCTGGACTAATACGCCCTGTTGCAGCTCATCCTCAACAAGAAAGTCTCTTACCAGCAACACGCCAAGCTGATTAATCGCAGCATGAATAGCAAGCAATGAGTGTTCAAACTCGGCGACGACTTTGCTCACCTTCCCTTGATAACCTTGGTGCGTAAGCCACTCTTGCCAAGATTCATGATAACCGCTAGTACAGATTTTAGGCGCTTTAGCTAACTGCGAGAGGTCATTTATCGGGTTTAAATGCATAAAGCCGGGGCTTGCGACAACAATCCAGTTTTCTTGGGTTAATCGTATGGCTTCTTGCTCTTGCCAATCTCCATCTCCGTTAATAATTTCGATATCCGCAATCGCACTGGCGTTTGGAACTGTATTAGCAGTTGTCGAGACTTTAAAGGAAATGTCTGGGAATTGTCGCTGAAAATCAGCCAATCTTGGCATTAACCACTGAGAGCAAAAGCTGTGAGCGACATGTAAGTTAACTTGCGTATTCTTGGGACGAGTAAATAAATGCTGCGTCGTGGTCGATAATGTTTGAAGCACATGATTAACCACAGGCCAGTATTCTTGTGCGGAGCAGGTCAGCGTAAGGTGAGTGCCCTTGCGCACGAATAACGTCGCATTGAGCTGTGACTCTAGCGATTTCACCTGTTGGCTTACGGCCGCACGAGTCACATTTAGCTCCTCTGCGGCTTTTGTAAAACTCTGTAGTCGCGCCGTGGCTTCAAAAGCTCGGAGCAAATTAAGCGGCGGTAAACTTTGCATAACACTCTCCCAAACACTTGGCAGCCATGGTATGAACTGGTGATGACAAATTGATGAAAGTGCTGAGTTTGTTAAGCGGGATCAAAAAAGCCAGCGTGATACACGCTGGCTTTTGGAACTTTATCTTAAGCAGGAATTATTCTGCTTTTTCAGTTGTTTGGTATTCAAACGCAGGAACAACCACTTCAACACGACGGTTCATTTGACGACCTTGACGTGTCTCGTTGCTTGCCACTGGGTTAGCTTCACCCATGCCTTTCACTGTCATACGCTCAGCCGCAATACCTTTTGCTTGGAACTCGTCAGCAACGGCTTTCGCACGTTTTTCTGTGAGTTGCTTGTTGTAAGCAGCAGAACCTGTCGTATCGCTGTAACCCGTGATCTCAACTTGAGCTTGTGGGTAAGTATTCATCAAATCAACGGTACCAGAAAGGTTCGACGCGTCTTTCACTTCTGCACTTTCTAAGTCGAATTGTACTGTCGCTGTTGTTTGAGCAGGGTAAACGTGATCTACAATGCGTGTTGCAGGACGTGCTTCTACCACCTCTTCAACGGCTTTTTCTTGAACGACTGGCTCAGAACCAAACTTGTAGTTGAAACCGATACCGAAGAAATCTGAATCCATGTCTTCAATTACATCATCAGACATATCTTGGTAGCGTTGGTATTCAGCACGTAGGCTCCAGTTGTAGTTGATTTGGTATTCAGCACCCAGAGAGCCAGTTGGTACGAAATCTTTCTCGTCACCAGCCATCATGTATGCAGCACCAACTTTCGCGAATAGATTCCAAGAATCCGTTAGTGGTAGGTTAAATTTAGGAGCAAGCGTCAATGCCCAAAGATCACCATCAACGGTGTTTAGGCCAGGCTTTTTAAAGTTTGCAGTGAAGTCACCAAGGTAATCAACACCATACTCTGCCGCAACGTACTTGTTGAAGCTGTAGCCTAAGTGCATAGATGCTGCAAAACTGTCGTCGTCACAAGGTTCGTTCAGGTAACACGCATCGTTTAGAGAGTTGTAACCTACTTTACCGCCCATGTAAGTGTCAGCAAGTGCAACGTTTGAGATCACACCACCAGCAAGTACAGTAGCCACTGCTATAGCGATTTTTTTCATTATTCTTTTCCTTTTTCTTGTACACAAAGCAACACATCGCGGCAGCATACTGCCGTAAAATATGAAGCCGTAACTTTCTCTTTTCTTCGAATAGAAATAGCTAAATAGCGTAGGAAAGAATCAAAAATGATATTCAAACGCCAATGACGTAAAACGGAAAAAGGTAACCTCAAGACCATCTATTCATGAGCTTCATCCGCATACCCAACCGAAAAATAAAGTTCGTTGCGTTGGTTTAGCCATAGTCAATTCGTTGCGGAGAATATCACAAAGAAGCCAACTTTCTGTGACGCAAATCACCATAAAAAGCCACTTTCTCAAATTTAAGAATCATCATTTAAGCTTGTGAATGGCAACAAATTTTTACAGGGGAGCGTGGATCTGGAGAGCACAAAAAAACAGCTCATTTAAATGAGCTGTTTTCGAAATAATGAAAAAGCGTTAACTCGTCGAGCTAAATTTTATCCGCTACGGTTAACGTTGCAGCTAATACATCTTGCCCAAACAAAACACTACGCTCAGGAGACCAACCGTAAAGTGGATCTGGGTGATTGTTGTTATCTTTAAATGGCATTTCGATTGTGTAAGACAAGCATTTGAACTGCTCTGCAACCCAATTTGAACCGACCGTCAAATTCGCTTTACCAGGCTCATCTTTATCGTAACCAATCTCATCTTGGAACTCTGGCGTAATAGTCAGTAACGCTTGCTTAAATGATGTCTCTAAAGCGGCAAGATTTTCATCGTAAGAAGGAATACCTTCTGAGCCAGCGACGAAGTTATACGGAATCGCTTCATCGCCATGAATATCTAAAAACATGTCAACACCCGTTTCCAGCATGCGCTGACGCACAAGGTAGACTTCTGGGCTCTTTTCCATTGATGGCGTTTGCCATTCACGATTTAGGTTTACGCCTACTGAGTTGGTACGCAAGTGACCGCGAATACCACCGTCTGGGTTCATGTTTGGTACGACGTAAAGCACCGCTTTTTCAAGCAATGCACGCGCAACCGTGTCGTTTTCATCTAACAGACGTTGGATCATACCTTCCATGAACCATTCCGCCATTGTCTCACCTGGGTGCTGACGTGCAATCATCCAGATTTTCTTTTTACCTTCTTCTGGCTCACCGAAAGTAAGCAAGCTCATGTCGTTGCCGTCTAATGTGTGGCCTAGTGTTTCAAGTTGGCAGTGGTGCGCGCTTTGTGCCATGTGTAACAAGTCTAAATGACGATCGTACGTGTATGGCGCAAAGTACGCGAAGTAAATTGAGCTGCGCTCAGGGATTACAGTGAAAGTCAGCGTGTCGCCATCGAACTCTGCCGGTACTCGGAACCATTCTTCACGATCGTAAGACGCAACCACATCGTAACCTTGCCATCCTTCTGGATAAGCCGATTTAGCCAAATCAAGCAATTTGATGGTGTGCGATTGCTCAGCTTCTGTCTCAAGACGGAAGTGGAACCACTGGTAGAATTCCGACATATTGTCGTTAGGAATTTTGAGTTGGATGTCGTTTTTGTCGTCCGCTTTCACTACGTGAATGCTGCCGCTATCGAAGTTGCTGAATACTTTCATTTTATGACTCACCTTTTAAATCTGAGCTTGAAAGACAGAGGCTAACACAAGGCTTCATCGCGCCCCAATGACTTTCACTGCAAACTGTCTCGTTTGTGGCTAAAGTCTTCAGTTTAGTCAAGCTTATCCGCTTTGCCTGCTGGTCCTGCAAGTTTTGCTAGCCACTTATCCCAGATAAACGGCGTTTTCTCGTTATCTTCTGCTTCCTCTTTTCGACGTACCGCGTTGCGCACTATCATAGCCCCAGTCCAGCGAAGCGGGTCTGGAGGGAAATACCCCAACGGTCCTTTGGCTAAACCACTGTTCGTCCACTCGTTATCGATTCCCAATATCAATGAAGATAAGATCTTTCCGCCCATTCGAGTCTGCGCTACACCATTGCCTGAATAACCAAATCCGTAAAAGATATTGCTCTGTTTGTCTAGCTCGCCGAAGAAAGGGAAACCAGTAGCAGAACGATCAGAGCCCCCCGTCCATGAATAAGCAAACTCCTCGCCTCTCAAACGAGGAAACAACTTATCGAACGACTTACGCAGTAGACCTTGGTAGCGCGTTGGCTTGTTGAACATTGCGTTGACTTGGTTGTTGAAAGAGAACTGATTGCCGCCTTTCCCCAACATCAAACGGCCATCTGGCGTATCTCGGTAATAGTGCACAAAAATACGAGAATCCAACACACTAGAACCTGCCTGCCAACCAGATAGAGGTAGTGCGTCACCAAGCGGCTTGGTGATCACCATGTCGGAAGAGACCACCACGATACTGTTTTTGAACTGTTTAAACTGCTCTACCATCCATGCATTTAATGCCAACACCACCTGCTGCGCTTGAATATTTCCTTTAGGTGTACAGACGGTGGCAGGTTTTCCATAATCTAGACGCGTCATTGGCGTGTTCTCATAAACTTCTACACCCAGATCAATAGCAACACGGCGTAACCCTCGCGCGAGTAAGGCGGGTTGCACGTTAGCAGCAACCGGAGAGTGATAGCCTTCTATATGTCGAGGTGAACCCGCATTGGCACGCAGTTCCTCCACCGAGCAACGACGCCAACTGTTCACTTCTAATCGCTTTAACTCGTCCACAACTGGCTGCATTCCCCCAGTTTGAGCCTGATTGGTTGCAGTGTAATAAACCCCTTTCAACGATAAGTGCGCATCGATGTTGTGCTGCTGACAAAAGTCGTCAATCTCTAGCACTGCTTGTTCCGACTCTTTTACTAACCAAGCAGCATGTTCTTCACCGAATAACCGTTTCAATGTCGGAAACTTGGTAGACCAAGTCAGCATACAACCGCCGTTTGCGCACGATGCACCACTACCACATAAGCCCTTTTCGATAACAACCACCTGTTTTTCCGGAGATTGCTGCTTAATCATAATCGCGGTCCAAAGTCCGGTGTATCCGCCACCAACAATCGCAACGTCAGTATTAATGTTCTGCTGTAACGGTTGTGGCGTTTCTGGTTGCTCAGCTTCAATTGCCTGCTTGAACCAATATGAATGATGTGTCATCGGGTATCCTCGTTAGTGCGTTACATCCATTTCCGCAAACACTTTACAAACGATGATGACAATCAACGAGCAAGAAAATCTAACGCTGAGCGATAGAAAATGTTGCACTGAGAGTGTGAAAATTTTCGCTTTCGACAAAAACAAAATGAGGAGCTCGTGGCTCCCCAAAAACAAACAGCAAAAAATATTAGTGGTAAACAATTCAAGTCCGTCTTACTGGTTAGTATTTACCGGTATCACGCATGCGGTACTCGTATTGAACATTGAGAATAGGCTGGTAAACAACTTGCCCGTCACTTTGCAAGAACTCATTTACCATGACTTTTGAGTCAGTGATAGAAAACGATTGGCGATCAACATACGTTGTAAGGCTCGTAAACTCATCACGGAGTTGTCCAGATGATTTATTTTGGTAGCTTTGGATCATGTCTCGGCCCATTTCATAAGCCGCTTGTTTGCTATCCATTACGTCGCCATGGATAGTTTCGGTATCGTTTGTCCACTGATAACCACCAGCAAGAGCCATAGAAGGTGCAGCAATCAGAGCAATCGTACTTGCTAAAGTTGTTAAGCGTTTCATAAACCTCTCCTTACTTACCTTTACATCGGGCCAAAATTGGCTCGATACTTATAAGGTACGTATAAAGACCTAAAACACGTCAAAACAATTTCAAATAATGTTCAATTTTCGTTCAACTTATTTCACATTAACTTAGCAACTCAACGTCATATTCAGCCGACATTCGCATTTTCTTTCTTTTGAACAATGGGTTTCAACCTGACACTTCCTTACCAAACCATACAATACCTAAGGTCAATTTTCTCTTAGAATTTCAGCAAAAGAACAGTGTTCAAAACCTTACACAAACGTCGGACACAGCAAAAACCACCTCTTTTCAGTCGTGCTTTGCATTCCTCCTTTTCGGGTTCTTCGCTGCTCGTCCGTCGGTTCTTAATTGTCGCTATTGAGCACAAGTTAATCTGGAGTGAAAATGACCGCGAACAAATCCATTTTTTACCATAGCAAATCGATTTACTCAGATGATTATGCTGATGTCTACAAGCCAATTTGGACCTACAGAGCTAAGTTCATCTTACGTGCGCTTTATTACAAACGTGCGTTTAAGCACCTTTCAGACAATATTGAATCGTCATTGTTAGAGTTGCTTTGTACACGTACGCATCGATTTTTAGAGAAGCCGTTTCGTCCGTATATCATCAAAAACAACTCAGCGTTCGATCGTTCTAACTTGGTGGTTGATCACTATAAAACGATTTCAGAACTGTTTTCTAAACAAACAATCGAAGAAATCTACACAGACTCGAAAGGCCTAACATTAGCCTCTTTTGAAATTGACGAAATCCTGTACTCGGTGAGATTAGTATACGAAGCACGTTATCAAAAAGAAGGCGATATGAGCCTAGTGCTGCACAGCGCTGAAGATGGCAACTTCTACACGCTCTCTTTTACGCTCGGTCACATCGAATCTGGACGCAGCATTATGATTGGCGGCTTACAAGGACCGCGAAGCAGTGAAGAAAACAACGCGAAAATTAAAAAGCTAACTCGTAAGCTTTACGGACAGAGACCAAAAAGCTTGATGGTGAGCTTGCTCACTTTGCTCGCACAAATTTGGGAAGTGAACACGATTCTAGCAGTGAAAACGCAGTCCCATACTTACGCAGCTAAGCGCTACAGCAAAGGGCGAATCAAAACGGATTACGATGCACTCTGGCAAGAATTGGGCGGCACCGAATACAATCGTCATTTTTACTCAATTGATGTAAATGCACCCCGTCGAGATATCGAAGGCATGTCGCGCTCTAAGCGTTCGATGTATCGTCGCCGTTATGAATGGCTAGACAACACCAAGATCACTTTCGAACAAATATTAAAAGGCGAGCAAGCTAAAAGCTAAGGAGAAGCGTTCATGCGTTATTCATTCATTACTGCTTTAGTGTTGTCGGCTTTTTCTTTGTCAGCCAATGCAGAAATCAGTGAGCACATCATAGGTACAAACATTGGCTATGGCGATGTGAACTACGATGCTCCGACAAGCAAAGAATCAGGCGACATGTTCTTAGGTGAAATATATTACCGCTACATGCCAACACATAACTTTGGTATCGAAGCAGGTTATAAAGGCGCGTTTGACGGTATCGGCTCGATACTCGTGAGTCCGATTTCAGAAGTCACCGATACGAGCTTCTCCGGACCTCGCTTGAGTGGCTATGCTAGCTATCCTCTGGGTTCAGGTTTCGAACTGTACGGCAAGGCAGGTGTTACTCTCTACACTCTCGAATACACTTATAAAGTGAACGGTCAGAGCAAGAACATCGAACACTCAAGTGTCGGAGGTGAAGCGGCTGGCGGTATCGGCTGGAGCTACAAACACTTTGGTTTGAATGCAGAATATGTGTACTCAAAAAACAGCGATTTTGACTCTAGCGGTGTGATGTTTGGTGCGCAATTGCGTTTTTAAACAAGGCTTACAAGTTAATACAAAAGGCAGCGAGAGGCTCATTCGCTGCCTTTTTTCGTGAATATAGGTCAATACGCAAGCGCGAGAATGATCCCCGCCACGATAGAAGTAACGCCAAGCCCTCGGGTGAGATACCATTTCTCAGACAGAAACCAAATCCCCATAAACAATCCAAACACAATGCTAATTTGCCTTAGTGCCACGACCAAACTGACGTTGTCGGTCATGGTCATCGCAAACAGTACCAAACCGTAGGTGGATGCCATCATTACCCCTGCCATGCTGGCTGTTTTGCGGATCTGCCACGCGGTCTTAATCTCATCTAGCTTGCCCGTAACTAAGCACCACACAAGGGCTGGGATACCAATTGCCCAAAACTGCACGCCCAAGTAAAAGATCGCACTGTACTGATCATTCAAGATCTCTGATGCTTGTCCTGTGAGTAAACTCAGCGCTTCTTTATCGACTACCGAGTAACCCGTTGTGCCTATTGCGGCAATCAATGCCCAGAACACACCAACGTTCAAATAAGAGCCCAATGTCATCTGACGAAAATTCGTCAGTGGTACCAGCATACAACCAAGAGTAATTAGTAAGAATCCAAGCCACTGCTGACTAGATAATTCATGTCCCAATGCAACACTGATTGCGCCGACCATCATCACAGGCAATGCCCGAGCAATCGGATAAACCACCCCCACATCAGCGTGCTTATAAGCGACAATCAAACCAACCAGATAAACCATTTGTGAAATGCCGCTAATGAACAGCAACCCCCAAAACTCACTCGGTAATGATGTCCAGCCAATGGTTGCCAAATACCAAATCAAATAAGGGGTAAGAATGAAACATGCAGAGAAGCTGGCCGCCATAGTAAACGCGAGCCCTGACCCAGAGTTGCTTTTGCCAAGGATATTCCAGCCCGCATGAAGAACAGCAGAGAAAACGACGAGACCAATCGCCAACAAATCCATTTCAATGTTCCTGTCTGAATAAAATAAAGGCCCCGAGATGGAGCCTTAGATAATGAGAAAATCCACTTAACGATTGAGTTCCGCCAGAGATTCAATGCTGATGGCATCGTGTCGCCAATACTCGATATCGCAATCAATCAACTCACCGTGCTGGTTGTAGTTGATGCGCTCCACTACCATCGCGGGCGTACCGGCTGTCGCACGCAGTGCCTGAGCCATTTCACCCAATAAAGTGCTGGTTGAAATGCGGTAGCGAATCTTTTGATACGTCACGCCATAATGATCGCGGTAAATGTCCGTCAGTGAATTTGATAAATCGTAATCCAACAGGTTCGGAAACAGCTCTGGGCGAATGTAGTTTGTTACGAATACCACAGGTCTGTCTTCAAGGTATCGCACACGGTCGACTCGATACACGTCCGAGAAAGGTTGCAAGTCCAGTAAGCGCGCGGCTTGTTTGTTTGCCAACGTCCCTTTTGCTGCAACCAACTCCGTTTTTGGCACACGATTTTGCGCTTTCGCCATGTTCGGGAAGTTTAGCGTTTGGGTGGGGTCGTAACGCAATGGCTCAGGTGAGATAAACCAACCTCGGCGATCTTCGCGATAGATTCGACCTTCCGCTTCTAGCAGTGATAAAGCTTCACGCAGAGTGACGCGTGTAGTATCGAACGACTCCGCCAACTTACGCTCTGCTGGCAGTTTTTGACGCGGCGATAGCATGCCCGCTTCAATCTGTTCAACAATCGAATCTTTAATTTTTACGTATTGCACGAAGTGTCCTTATCTTTTGCGCCAAGCTTGTGTGCGATTCTCTAACAATTTACCCAAAGTCATCTGAACAATCTTCGCAATTGCGGCAGCCATCATGATCATCACAGCCATTGCCGCTGCAGCGCCAGTTTGACCGGCATCATCCATATTCAGAATCGAGACCGAAGCCGGAATCGTATCGGTTGAGTAAAGGAATACTACCGCAGAAGTGGTGGTCAATGCATTAACAAACAAGTAAGTCGCAATGTCCAAAATCGCAGGTAAGCACACAGGTAATGTCACTTTAAAGAACAACTTGTATTGAGGGAGCTTCACCGATGCCGCCGTGGCTTCAATCTCCGATGGTAACTGCTTTAGCGCTGTCAGGGCTGTCATGTGACCCACGGTGTAGTAATGCACTACCGTGTTAATTACCAAGAATGCCATGGTGCCATAAAGCACATTCAGAGGATTGTTCGCATCGTTGAAGTAAAATATGTAACCCAAGCCAAGCACCATACCCGGTACCGCCATTGGCACCACGCTAAGCATTTGCATCACCTGACGAATTGGACCAAACGCACGCCCTTTCTCAATGCAGTAAGCACCGACAAAGATGATGGCTGTACCAATAACTGCCGTCCAACCTGCCAGCGTTAGTGAGTTGAAGAATGGGCTCCAACCGTAAGTGCTCATTTCGGCAAAGTTGTAATTGTTTAGCGTCAACGCTTTGTTCCAAGGCCAGAACGTAACTAACGAGCCATACACCGCCATGCCAAGCACAGCCAGCACTGCAATAGAAATGATGCTGCAGTAGACCAAACAGATGCTGTCGCGCGCTTTATTAGGTTCTGGCTGATAAGGCACCGAGCGAGTGTCAAATAAGCTCTTTTGCTTTTTCTGTACCCAGCGGTCTGCACCAAATGCCATTACCGCAGGGAATAACAACATAATGCTGGTCACCGCCCCCATGGCAAAGTTTTGCTGTCCCACTACTTGCTTGAAGATGTCAGTCGCCAGGACGTTGTAGCTTCCACCAATCACTTTCGGCACACCAAAGTCCGTGATAACCAGCGTAAAGACCACGATAAGCGTACTGATCAAACCGTATTTCGCCGCAGGTAACGTCACCATAAAGAAGGTTTTGATGGGTGAAGTTTTCAGTGCGCGGGCTGCTTCATACAAGCGAGCATCAGAAGTGCGCAACGAAGTGGTTAAGATCATCAATGCATGAGGAAAGGTCCAGAAGATCAAACCCATCGAGATACCAATCACGCCATAAATCGAGTTTCCTAACAGCATCTCTTTCGCAATGCCTTGATTACCGAAAAGGAAGATTAAACTGATCGCCGGCAACAACGAAGGCGCAAGGATTGGCGCAGTACCTAAGATTTGGAACAAACCTTTAAACGGCATGCATGAACGAGTCAGCGCGTAGGCATAACCAAACGCAAGCACACCCACTACCGAGGTCACAATCACGCCCAAAGTGAAGGTGTTGCCCACCGACACCCACAAGCTTGAAGAAGAAAAGTACGTCGCAAAGTTGGCCAAACCAACGAATTCGCCATTGGCATTTTGCACACTCTTGGTCAACATTGCCCAAAGCGGCATTAAGATGAACAGCACCATCATGGTCGACAAGCCAGCAAGCAAACCAAACAACACAAGGTTGTCGCGGCTAACACGTCCGAGTAAGGATTTTGCTTTGTCTTGTGTGGTCAGGCTATTCATCGTCATTGTCTTCGCATCCATGTTTACACCTACGCTGCTAGCGCTTTATCAACCGAGGGCACGGCGTAACCATGCAGCCCTTCTTCAGCAAACTGGATGTAACGTACATCGCCCGCCTTGATGTTGAGTTTTTGAACCGTTTCCACAGGCACATCCACTACGATGGTTTTCGTTGAGCTGTCGTTTTGCAATACGCAATCAATGCGGAAAAACGCACCCAGAAACTCGGTAGCGGTAACTCGCACAGGTAAAGAGTTGGTGTAGTTTTCAACGAACTTGATGCTTTCAGGCCGCACCGCAAGGTCGAAGCGGTCACCACGTTGGATCTTACGATTGGTCAAGCTTGGCGCTGGCATCAAGGTTTCGGCAATGCGTACTTGGGAGTCCGTTGCGACTGAGGTTTCAATAAAGTTCATGCTGCCGACAAACTCAGCGACAAAGCGCGTTGCTGGTTGTTGGTAGATCTCTTGAGGTGTACCGACTTGCTCAATCACGCCATGGTTCATCACCACAATGCGATCCGCCATCGACAGCGCTTCGTCCTGATCGTGCGTAACCATAATGGTGGTGATGCCAAGCTTACGTTGCAGCTTACAAATCTCGTCACGTAAGTGAACACGTACTTTTGCATCTAGCGCTGACAGCGGCTCATCAAGTAACAGTAGACCCGGTGACAACGCCAATGCACGAGCCAAAGCAACACGCTGCTGCTGACCACCAGAAAGTTGGTTAGGGAATTTCTCGCCAGAGGTTGAAAGACCAATGGTTTCTAACCAGTAATCCACTTTCTCTAGCGCTTCTTTGGTCGACATACCTTGGTTCTTCAAACCCACCGCAATGTTCTCTTGCACAGTTAGGTTCGGAAACAAAGCGTAAGATTGGAAGACGATGCCGAAATCGCGCTTCTCTGGTGGTAGGAATGTGGTCTCTTGACCGTTTTGAAAAATCGCACCAGACGTTGGCAAGTCTAAACCGGCAATGGCACGTAGCAGAGTGGTTTTACCGCAGCCAGAAGGGCCAAGAAAACAAACGAACTCGCCCTTTTCAATCGCTAGCGAGATTTTCTTTAATGCAGTGAACTGTCCGAATTGCTTCACTACATTTTCGATATTTAGGTAATGTTGGTTAGTTGACATAACACACGCTCCAAATGGTATATACCAACTTTAGTTTTGGAATATTACGTTCCAATGACAAATTTATAGCCAGAAGATGACAAATAGATGAACACCCTCGATATTAAACGCTTAAATCTAAACTCATCTTGAAATACGGAATGTCTGATTTATAAAAGCGCTCGCCCTCCTTCTGTAATCCAAACTTCTGATAAATTTTCAATGCCGACTCACGCGCATCGCACCAGAATACCTCTGCGTTAAACGCCTTAGCATCATCAATCATCGTCTCCAACATTCGAGAGCCGATCCCTTTCCCTTGTTGACTTGAAGACACCGCAAACTTCCTTAGTCTTGCTGCGCCATTGTTGAAGAAGACTGACGCCACACCCACCAGCTCTCCGTTCACATAACTCCCGTAATGATAGCCAGTTTCATCTTCATCAACCTTGCAAAACTCAATGCTTTTGCTTGGCCATAAAACCTGCTGTCGAAGCGGCAGTGTCTGCTCCGCATTAATACGTTGGATTTCCATGCACTTCCTCTTTTCTACCTGAGTATCCGGCCACTAATGTGCCTCTACTTTTCGCAAGATGCAAAAAAGGAGAGCAACCGCTCTCCTTTGACAATCGGATTTGTCGTAACCCTTATGATTTTGGCTCTGATTTCGCGTCAAATTTCTCAGACCATGCCGTTAGAATCTCTGCACGCTTACTACCCATTTGCGCAAAGTCCATCTTCGCCATGTTCTCTTGAACATTAGGGAAGTTAGACACAGTAGCTTTCACTTCTTTATGTGCAACCACTGGGTACATTTCTACGTAAAGCTCGTTTGCCGCTTTAGAGATTGACCAGTCGACAACACGTTTCGCTGCATCCGACTCTTTTACTAGACCAACGGCTTCTGATTCCCAACCGATGCCTTTTGGTGTGATCACCGCTAGTGGCGCGCCTTGTGTTTTCAACTTCGCGCCGCGGCTTGCCATCGAAATACCGATAGCCACTTCACCCATACCCGCTTGAACACATGGCTTAGAGCCAGAGTGCGTGTAGTGTGCAATGTTCTTATCTAGGTCACGCATGTAGTTCCATGCCTGATCTTCACCCATGTTTTGTAGCCAAGCAGAAACCTGCATGTAGCCAGTGCCTGAAGACGCTGGGTTCGGCATTGCAATGTGACCTTTGTAAACCGGCTTCGTTAGGTCTTCCCAAGACGTTGGTTTCGGTAGGTTAAGTTGTTTCGCTACCGCTTCGTTGAAACAAACTGCGTTAAAGAACGCATCGTTACCGAACCAAGCTTGGTTTGATTGAGGGTCGTTTAGGTTCGCGTGCAGCTCTTCCAAACCTTTTGGTGTGTAAGGCTTAAGAAGACCCTCATCTTTAAGCAGTGCCATTGACGAGCCAGCAAGACCCCAAACCACTTCCGCTTGAGGGTTGTTCTTTTCTGCCAGCAATTTCGCCGTCATGATACCGGTGGAATCGCGAACCCACTTAATCTTGATATCTGGGTTATCTTTCTCAAACGCAGACTTGTATTTCGCAAGAATGTCAGTTTCGAAAGCGGTGTAAACCGTGACTTCCTGTGCTGCCATTGCATTCGTAGCTAGCAGAGAGACAAGTGCAGCCAGCGATCCTTTCATCAAACGGTTTTTCATCATTTTCTCCAGTTAATTTGGCTAAGTTTTCATTTGGTCTGTACCAGTTGACGATATACACCCTACTGAGCCTTTGTGACGAATTCATGACCATTAAATGGCAGTTTTACGAAAATTATCGATGAATAATCGTTCAATTGATCCGCCATTTTCTGGATATTAAAGTTTTATGAAATTGGAGATTCGCCTATTTACTGCCCTTTTCTTCCTCGCTAGAGTGAACTTGAAATTTGGTGTAGACCAATTAGCCTATTCTGATGGAAATCGAGATGAAAAACGAATACCTACTACTGACTCCAGGTCCTCTATCTACTTCTGAAACAGTACGTGAAGCCATGCTAAAAGACTGGTGTACTTGGGATGATGAATACAACAAAGACATTGTAGAAGTGATCCGCACTAAGCTTGTAAAACTGGCGACGGAGCAAGACGGCTACACCAGCGTACTAATGCAAGGTAGCGGCACCGCATCAGTCGAAGCAACGATTGGCAGTGCCATTGGCAAAGATGGAAAATTGTTGGTTGTCGACAACGGTGCTTACGGTGCGCGTATCGCTCAGATCGCTGATTACCTAAATATTCCATGCCATGTAGTTTCCCCAGGCGAAACATCACAGCCACACTTGAACGAGGTGGAAACTGCATTGGCATCGGATCCTGCGATCACACACGTGGCGATTGTTCACTGTGAGACAACCACTGGCATGCTGAATCCAATTGAGGCATTTGCTTCTGCGGCAAAAGCACACGGTAAAGTCGTGATTCTCGATGCCATGTCGAGCTTTGGTGGCATTCCTATCGATATCGCAGAGCTAGGCATCGATTTTATGATCAGCTCTGCAAACAAATGTATTCAAGGCGTACCGGGTTTTGGCTTTGTGATTGCGAAACAAACTGAGCTAGAAAAGTGCCAAGGTCAGGCGCGTTCTTTGAGCCTTGATCTTTACGACCAGTGGCACTGTATGGAAGTGAACCACGGCAAATGGCGTTTCACGTCTCCAACGCACACAGTTCGCGCTTTCTATCAAGCATTGCTAGAACTGGAACAAGAAGGCGGCATTGAGGCTCGTCATCACCGTTACCAAACTAACCAGAAAACACTGGTTGCAGGAATGCGTTCTCTGGGGTTCGAACCACTACTGAGTGATGACCTTCATTCGCCAATCATCACTTCTTTCTACTCTCCGACGCACAGTGATTACCAGTTCAAAGCGTTCTACACACGTTTAAAAGAGCAAGGTTTTGTGATTTATCCGGGTAAGGTATCGAACGCAGATTGCTTCCGTATCGGCAACATTGGCGAAGTTTACCCAGCAGATATCGAGCGCTTAATCGGTGCGATTGAAAAAGCCATGTACTGGCAAGTTGCTTAAAGCAGCCTTCTGATTGAGAGAGCGTTATGACTCAGAATATCAAACCGACCCATTTCCGCAGCGAAGGTGATGTCAACACGACACCAGCGCGCCAAGCTTGGAATGCATCGATGGACGACGAACGCACGCAAGCTTTGTTGAAGCGTGATTCGGAGGTCTTTCTTCATCAAGCCATGTCAACGCCTTGCTTAGATACCTTGGAAGCAGCAGAAGGCATCTACATCCAAGATGCTACCGGCAAAAAGTACATGGATTTCCATGGCAATAACGTCCACCAGTTGGGCTACGGTCACCCGCATGTGATGAAACGCGTGCAAGAGCAAATTGCCAAACTGCCGTTTTCACCACGTCGTTTTACCAACGAGACCGCGATTGAATGTGCCGAAAAGCTCACCCAAATCTGTGGCGGTGAATTGAATCGTGTGCTGTTTGCTCCAGGTGGCACATCTGCGGTTGGCATGGCACTTAAACTAGCGCGCCACATCACGGGCAACTACAAGGTGGTGTCGTTGTGGGACTCCTTCCACGGTGCATCGTTGGATGCCATCTCAGTGGGTGGCGAAGCGTGTTTCCGCCAAGGCATGGGACCATTAATGGCAGGTGTTGAACGCATCCCACCAGCCGTATCTTACCGTGGTGCTTTCCCAGTAGAGGACGGCAGCGACGTGCATTACGCCGATTACCTCGAATACGTGATTGAGAAAGAAGGCGGCGTGGGCGCATTTATCGCAGAAGCGGTTCGCAACACGGATGTTCAAGTGCCGAGTAAAGCCTACTGGAAACGCATTCGAGAAATCTGTGACAAACACAATGTCATGTTGATCATCGACGACATCCCGAATGGCATGGGTCGCAGCGGAGAATGGTTTACCTACCAAGCCTACAACATCGAGCCAGATATGCTCTGCATCGGTAAAGGCTTGGGTGGTGGCTTAGTACCTATCGCAGCCATGGTCACCAAAGACAAGTACAACACCGCCGAGCAAATCTCCATGGGTCATTACACTCATGAGAAAAGCCCTATCGGTTGTGCTGCGGCACTGGCAACCATGGAAGCCATTGAGCAAGACGGCTTGCTAGATAAAGCCAAAGCTGACAGCCAGTTCATGCGTGAAAAGCTGCTAGAGATGAAAGCCAAATACCCAGTGATTGGTGATGTGCGTGGCATCGGCATGTTGTGGGGCATTGAACTGGTCACTGACCACGAAAGCAAAGCACGCGCGTATGACGAAGCGGAAGCTGTGCTGTACCAATGCCTCAACAACGGCGTGAGCTTCAAAGTATCGCAAGGTAACGTGATTCAACTCAGCCCACCGCTGATCATTACTCGCGAACAACTGACAGAAGCGTTGGCGATATTCGAAGAAGCCATCGCCAAAGTATGCAAAGACTTTAACTACTTCTAACCTCAACAAAAACCAATTTATCCTGAGCGCAGTTCCAACGTGTAGGCAAGCGCTCTGGCAAGCAAGAAAAAGGATTGAACATGAGCAACTCACCAATTCAAGCAGTGATCTTTGACTGGGCTGGCACTATCGTCGATTTCGGCTCTTTCGCGCCAACCAGCATCTTTGTGGAAGCGTTCAAGCAAGGATTTGATTTCGAAATCGACCTTGAAGAAGCGCGCGAACCAATGGGGCTTGGTAAGTGGGATCACATCCAAGCGGTGGGTCGCATCCCTGCGGTTGATAAGCGTTGGAATGAGAAGTTTGGTCGCTCAATGACCAGCGAAGACATCGACGCTATCTACGCAGCATTCATGCCTCTACAAAAAGCAAAAGTGGCTGACCATGCAGACCCAATCCTTAATGCGATTGAAGTTGTGAACGGTCTGAAAGACAAAGGCATCAAGATCGGTTCTTGTTCTGGTTACCCTCGCGAAGTGATGGACGTACTGATTCCAGTGGCAGCGGATTACGGCTACAAACCGGATTACGTAGTAGCAACGGATGACCTGCCGCAAGGTGGTCGCCCAGCACCATTTATGGCACTGAAAAACGTGATTGAGCTGAATGTAACGGACGTTAATACGTGCATCAAAGTGGATGACGCCGCACCGGGCATCGATGAAGGTCATAACGCTGGTATGTGGACCGTTGGTCTATTACTTTCTGGTAACGAAGCAGGTCTAACGTTTGAAGAATACCAAGCCGCGGACGAAGCAACACTTAATGCCGCTCGTGAAAAAGCGCGTGCAAAATTGCTAAAGAGCTCGCCGCATTACCTCATCGACACCATTGCTGACTTCCCAGAAGTGGTTGCAGATATCGAACGTCGCCTAGCAGCAGGTGAGCGTCCTTAGCCGATAGTCACTATTCTCACGCATAAAAAAACCTCTCGGCATTGAGAGGTTTTTTGTATCGCGTTTTGTTTCTAACCAAATCAAATTAGTTGATCGCAGTACTCGCTCGGCGTTTTAGCTTAAAGCCCATGTCCGTTGCGTGCTCTACAGGCTCACCTTTAATGGCTTGCAGTAACTTGTCTGCAGCTTTCGTCCCCATGCGTTCGTAGTCGAATTCCGCACAGGTCAAACTTGGATAGGCGTGCTCACCCATGGAAGAACCTTCCAAACAGATAATCGCAATGTCGGTCGGGACTTTCAGCACTCGGCGGTGACACTCAAACAACGCGCCAATCGCAATCTCTTCATGGCTACATACCAAAGCATTCAAACTTGAATCGCGCAGCAATAGCTTTGCCAACCCTTCCGCACCCAATTGTGAAGATGGTGCTTCGTGCGTGGTTAAGAAATGATCCGGCGCAAGATAGTTCTCAATCATCGCGCTTTGCCAGCCGTGTAGCTTACGTTGCAAAGTGGAGTGATCGCCACGCGCACCAATGAAGCCCACGTTCTTGAAGCCTTGTTCAATCACATGCTTGGTACAGGCTTTACCCACCTCAAAATGGTCAACGCCGATATTGAGATAACTGGCTTTCGAACTTAACTCTGCAATTTCCAATACTGGCGTGTTCGAGGCTTCCAAAAGCTGATTGGTTCGCTGGCTGTGTTCATTACCAAACAACACCACTCCCGCTGGGCGGCTCTCAAGAAATGTCGAAAGCAGTTTCTCTTCTTGCTCTACCGAGTAATCACTGTAGCCAAGCAGCAACTGATAACCCGCTTTGTTCAACGCTTGTTGAAAGCTCGGTAAGAAAAGCGCGCACGCTTTTTCAAACAGGGAAGGAATGATAAGAGCGATGGAGTAACTTTCAGCAGACGCTAAAGCCCCTGCCGCTTTATTCGGGATATAGCCGAGCTCATCAACCACTTGTTGAATCTTTTCTCTCAGCTTGTCAGATACTAGCTCGGGCGTTCGTAATGCTCTCGACACCGTCATGGTGCCTACGCCGGCTTTTTTAGCGACGTCCGCCAAGGTGACATTGCCAGTACTTCTTCGTTTGCGAGGTTCGCTCATTGTTTTTATTTAGTGTTCTCTATTTTCTGCCGCGACATCTTACCACAGCGTTTTAGTGGTTTTGATATTAGCGCATTAGAAGTCGATCACAAGCATATGAAACTCGGATGACTGATAAAAATGGTAGCGCTATCACAATTTATGATAGCGCTATCAGATAGCGCTACCATTTGTGATCATTCTCAGGTTTTTCTGACAAATTGATCGATAAAGTACCCATCAACAAAACAACAAACCGGAAAGATCCAATGCTACGTGAACTGATTACCTCTGATGTGATTCGCATCCATTCTGATGCTACTGACTGGAAAGATGCGGTGAGTAAATCCTGTGAAGCACTGATTGAAAATGGCGCGATTGAGCCAAGCTACGTGGACGCTATTTACCGCTCACACGAAGAGCTCGGTCCTTACTACGTGGTAGGTCCTGGTATGGCAATGCCACACGCTCGCCCTGAAGATGGCGTTAACCGTTTGTCTCTTGCCATCACAGTGATTCAAAACGGCGTGAACTTCGATTCTGAAGGTAACGACCCAGTGAAAATGCTGGTTACGCTAGCCGCGACAGACAGTAACTCGCACGTGGATGCGATTTCTAAACTGGCTGAGTTGTTTATGAATGAAGAGCATGTAGAAGCCATCTGCACCGCTCAAAACACACAAGATGTTCTCGCGATCATCGAAAAATACTAACTCCTGATGTGCCCTTAAAAAATGGGCATACACCCCTATAAAAAGAAAAGGTCTGAATTATGAAAATTATGGTTGTTTGCGGTCACGGTCTTGGTACTAGCCTAATGATGGAAATGAGCATCAAAGGCATCGTGAAAGAATTGAATGTAAACGCAGAAGTGGATCATATCGATCTAGGTTCTGCAAAAGGTACGGATTGCGACATATTCATCGGTACTAACGACATCGTTGAACAGTTGAACGCACTTGGCGTTGAACCACGCATCGTTGCGCTTGATAACATGGTCGACAAAGTGGCAATGAAAGAGCGTCTATCTGTAGCACTTCAAGAGCTTGGCGCTCTATAAGGTGGCGTTATGGAATTTTTCAGTTTCTTAATGAACGATGTCCTATCAGAGCCAGCGGTTCTGGTAGGTCTTATCGCCCTAATCGGCTTAATTGCCCAGAAAAAACCGGTCACCGAGTGCATTAAAGGCACGGTAAAAACCATTCTTGGTTTCATCGTGCTTGGCGCGGGTGCGGGTCTGGTTGTAACTTCTCTGGGTGACTTTGCGACGATTTTCCAACACGCGTTCGGCATCACTGGCGTGGTTCCAAACAACGAAGCTATCGTCTCTATCGCGCAAGAAGCGTTTGGTAAAGAGATGGCGATGATCATGTTCTTCGGTATGTTAGTGAACATCTTGATCGCTCGCTTCACGCCATGGAAATTCATCTTCCTAACAGGTCACCACACGCTATTTATGTCGATGATGGTAGCGGCGATCCTTGCTTCTAGCGGCATGAAAGGTGTTCCACTGATCGCGCTTGGCTCTCTGGTTGTGGGCTCTGTGATGGTGTTCTTCCCTGCGATTGCTCACAAGTACATGAAGCAAGTAACAGGTTCTGACGACGTTGCGATTGGTCACTTCTCTACCCTTTCTTACGTACTAGCGGGCTTTATTGGCAGCAAGTTCGGTAACAAAGAACACTCTACTGAAGAGATGAACGTACCTAAGAGCTTGTTGTTCCTACGTGATACGCCTGTAGCAATCTCGTTCACCATGGGCATCATCTTTATGGTGACGTGTATCTTTGCTGGCGGTGACTTTGTACGCGAAGTTAGCGGTGGTAAGCACTGGTTCATGTTCGCGCTGATGCAATCCATCACATTCGCCGGTGGTGTGTACGTTATCCTTCAAGGTGTACGTATGGTTATCGCAGAAATCGTTCCGGCGTTTAAAGGCATCTCAGACAAACTAGTACCAAACGCGAAACCTGCGCTTGATTGTCCGGTTGTATTCCCATACGCACCAAACGCAGTATTGGTTGGCTTCCTATCGAGCTTTGCGGCGGGTCTTTTGGGTATGTTCCTACTTTACGTGATGGGGCTTACTGTGATTATCCCTGGTGTCGTTCCACACTTCTTTGTAGGTGCAGCGGCAGGTGTATTTGGTAACGCTACAGGTGGTCGTCGCGGTGCAATCTTGGGTGCTTTTGCACAAGGTCTACTGATTACCTTCCTACCAGTATTCCTAATGCCAGTACTGGGTGACCTAGGCTTTGCTAACACGACCTTTAGTGACGCAGACTTCGGCGCCGTTGGTATCCTACTGGGTCTGATTGTTCGTTAAGTAGTTAGTCTGAATATGACTAGCTGATAACTGACTTGATTGATGCGGGAATAGGCTCATCGGCATCAATCCTAAAGAGTCTCTAGTCATAGCAAGCGACTGACTTTAGAAGAACCGGAGCATGAAAGAAAACAAACGCCCCTTACGTGAGGGGCGTTTTTCTTTTTGGCACTATCTCAAGGAAGTTTGGCTTATTGAAGCGTAGTTCCGTTAGATAGCAGCTTTCTTGTCGGCTCTTGCTCGGTGTATTCGACCGCATCATGTTCCGCGAGTTTATCGACTTCCGCCTGTCCACCCACGACAACCAAGACGTGTTGTTTCACCAGAGCGTCGACCACTTCAATGTTGTGCTGACGAAGAAGCGCTCTCACTTCGCTCTCTTTCCCTTCATGATACTTAACAAAGTAACGTGCAGGTTGCTGCTCGGCTTGATCTTGGCGTTCATCCACGAGAGGAAATCCTTGATTGTTTGCCAAGCTGCTTGAGCTCAGTCCGATTGCCAATAGTGCGGTAGCGCCTACCGCAGACAAAGAAAGTAAGGTCAACTTCTTCATAGCCACTCCTTATTGAAAGGTCAGAGTCCAACTGTTGATGGTGCCTGTGTCTCTTCTGGCACTGTCCACCGCTTTTAGTTCCCATGTACCTTGCGATTCAAAACCAGAAAAATCCGCTTGGAACGTGTTTTTTATATCGTTAGCGCTGCCGCCGGTATTATTGTGAAGTACAACTTCTCCACCAGTCGGTGACGTTAAAGTCACTCGTAGATCACCGATGTAAGTGTGGCTAATATCAACGTCAATACTTACTGTGCCTGAATCACCAGAGCGTTCGACTTCTACTGCACTGATTGCGCCAGAAGATTTATTATCTGGAATCGCAACAGGGCTGGTATTTGAGAAGCTAGAGTCCGAAGAGCTACCACCATCAGGTCCATTACAGCCAGCGTCCAAGAACAGCTTAGCCGCTTCAGCATTAACTAGGCCGTGGCCAGTACGGTTGTCTCGACCAGCAACATCAATATCTGTTGCAGTTTTCACTAGGGCATTACGTACTTGCGCTGCTGTACAGGTTGGGTGGTAACTCCACACCAAGCCAGCTACGCCCGTTACGTGCGGTGTCGCCATTGATGTACCATTGTAGTACTCGTAATCTTCACCAGAGGTTGTTGCAACAGTAATTTCCTGACCAACATACCCCAACAGCTCTTGACCAAATGCACGATCAACCGTTACCGAAACCATACGATAAGCGTTGTTTGTGTCTACCAAGAATGGGTTTTGTAAACCAGGTAGTTCAGAGTTGCTGTATACGATTGCAGCTCGCGCACCCGCATTGTAACAAGCCTGAACCGCATCCACTTCAGGGTAGTTTCCTGAAGACTGGTTACCAATACGCTCAGTCAAACAAATTTTGCCCGACATATCACCACAGTTGACGTTACCGCCAGATACATCACAGCTATCTAGCGTTGCCGTTACTGAACCAGCGATTGGATCCGGAACATACGAAGAACCGTTATTGATCAAACGATTGTGAGGAACAATCCCACGATCAAACTGGCTTACACCATTCAAGGTAATATCAGAAAGTTTACCTTCACCTACCGTAACCGTTGATAAGATCGCCACACCCGGGCCTGAGATCTCAACTTGATTAGTAGATTGTGAGAACGCCGCATGATCATTTTGATTATCAACAGCCGCAACAGACATCACTGAGTCATAAGAAGCTGGATAGCTGTGCGCTGTATTGCCATCATTACCCGCAGCGGCGATCAATAGAACGCCTTGATCGTAAATATTTTGCAGTGCATTTTGCTCAGTTCGGCTTGATTGACTACCACCAAGGCTCATGTTCACAACGTTAGCACCATTATCGGCACAGGTCTGGATTGCTTTAACAAGCCCAGATGAGTAACCCCAACCCGATTCATTAAATACTTTCACGATGTGCAAATTAACATTCTGGTTTGGCATCACACCCTTTACACCTTCGGTGTTGGCAATCGCAGCAATCGTACCCGCGACGTGAGTACCGTGGGCATTGTTGTTACCCGGATCACTCCATGATCCCGTACCACTATCGTTAGTACCAGCAACGCGGTTACCGCTTAGGTCGTTGTGCGAAATGTCGTACCCTGAATCGATAATACATACAGTGCGATTACCCGCATTGAAGTCAGCTAGCAGTTGAGCATTAACCGCTTCATATCCCCATGGGGTCGTTTCGCTGAGCAAATAGCGAGGTGGATCGACTTCCACGTATTCCACATCACTACGGTTGCGAAGCGGCTCTAAGTCATCGCCATCCAATTCAACGCTGTAAATGGCGCGATTACCCAGTTTTTCCACCTTACGTGCCTTCACCTGTTCTAGAACAGACTCCTGCGCGATTCGTGGCCCCCAGAATGAGTTACCACCCATTGAAGAACGGCTGACTGCATCTTCTTTGAATTTGACGATGTACTTCGTCGGTAACTTAGATTCATCAAATCCCATTGGTGGAGCCGCAAACGCTGACATCGAAGTGGTCAGTGCTATTGCTACGGCAGACAACGAAAATAAGCCTTGTTTTTTACTTGTTGTGTAGTGCATTTGCCCTATTCCTTATTTGAGCTAATTTTTATTCACTATATTCTCATGAAAAGTCATCATCATGATGTTTGCATGAGAGCTTCAGCTATAGTTTACAGAGCAAAAATGCCAAACAATTTGTTTCATGAATATACAAATTTGTACAAAAGATCATTCAATAAACACTTTAAGTTAACATTAAAAATCATCAACAAAACCTTATAAAGCAATTACTTAATTAACAAAAAGTGAATGTTAAATTAATGTTAGTGAGTAATTATTCTAAATATCACCCATTTAATCGATTGCTATGCTGAATGGATTTTTTGACCGTGGTGCCAAAACTGAAATATTGAATATTTAGTTGTTGACTGTCTTGAGCATTTACTCAGAATTAGAAGGTTTAGTGAGAAAAATTCTCATCTAAATACTGTTATAGCCGAGCGTATTCACGCATTCGGAACAATAACCATTACAAGAAGAGTGAATGATGAAAAAAACAATCACACTATTAACTGCATTACTTCCGCTTGCCTCCGCCATTGCAGAGGAGCCAACTTTATCACCAGCAATGGTTTCTGCGGCTGAAGTGGTTAGCGCGCAAGAAAATCAAACTTATACGTACGTTCGATGCTGGTATCGTACGAGCCACTCTAAGGACGATGCGGCTACCGATTGGAAATGGGCAAAAAACCAAGATGGTAGTGACTTCACTATCGATGGTTATTGGTGGAGCTCTGTTTCATTTAAAAACATGTTCTACACCAATACCTCACAAAACGTAATTCGCCAGCGTTGTGAAGAAACACTAGATCTAGCGAACGAGAACGCAGACATTACATTTTTTGCTGCCGACAATCGTTATTCTTATAACCACACGATCTGGAGCAATGATGCTGCAATGCAACCAGATCAAATCAACAAGGTAGTGGCTTTGGGCGATAGCTTGTCTGATACAGGCAACATCTTTAACGCGTCCCAATGGCGCTTCCCTAACCCGAATAGCTGGTTCTTGGGTCACTTCTCAAACGGTTTTGTTTGGACGGAATACGTTGCTAAAGCCAAAAACTTACCGCTATACAACTGGGCAGTTGGTGGCGCAGCAGGTGAAAACCAATACATCGCGCTAACTGGTGTCGGCGAACAAGTTTCTTCTTACTTAACCTACACAAAGCTGGCGAAGAACTACAACCCTGCTAACACATTGTTTACGTTAGAGTTTGGTTTAAATGATTTCATGAACTACAACCGTAGCGTGCCGGAAGTAAAAGCGGATTACGCTGAAGCTCTGATTCGTTTAACAGACGCTGGCGCGAAGAACTTCATGTTGATGACACTGCCAGATGCAACCAAAGCACCACAGTTCAAATACTCAACACAGGAAGAAATTGAAACGATTCGTGCGAAAGTATTGAAGATGAACGAGTTCATCAAAGCACAAGCGATGTACTACAAAGCCCAAGGCTACAACATCGCATTGTTTGATACACACGCACTGTTTGAGAAGTTAACCTCGGCACCAGAAGAACACGGTTTCGTAAATGCAAGCGACCCTTGCTTAGACATCAACCGTTCATCCTCTGTTGACTACATGTACACTCACTCATTACGTTCTGAATGTGCAGCATCTGGCGCAGATAAGTTCGTGTTCTGGGATGTGACTCACCCAACCACAGCAACGCATCGTTATGTGGCTGAAAAGATGTTAGAAAGCAGCAATAACTTAGAAGAGTTTCGCTTTTAATAAGCCGTTGTTGTTCATTGCAAATTAATCTGCATAAAAATGACCACGATGCTTCGTGGTCATTTTTTATCGATATCGAACCCCGATAACGGTTTTATTTGAGCTCGCTTAGTTCAAGCCGTTGATTTAGAGACGTTGACTTTGAGCAGCCTCATTCAGCTTTCTGTTTTTGGTACGTTACCGCGGAAGCTGTCCACCATAATAGAGATCAACGTCTTTAAGGTCACATAATCACTGCGGTATGAGTAGGCTCGTATACCCGTAAACTGAACCTGGAACAACTGAGCAAGAAGCAATGTATCCTGAGCTTCAATTTCGCCATTCTCGATTGCTCGCTCAAACAGCTTTGCAAGAAAAGATTCAAATTGGCTTGCTAAGCTGTTTGTTTGATTGCGCAGCGCATTAAAATCCTCAGCAAATTCACTTGCTGATTTGACTAACATGCACACTTCACTGGGATTGGAGTCTCGCTGATTGATAACCACATCAATCGCGAAAGCTTCTATTGCATCTAGAACCTTTGTGTTCTGAGCTAAATGCAACTCAAACAGGGCTTGTAAGTTCGCAACGTACATTTTTAGCGCTTCACAATATAGCCCCTCTTTTGACCCAAACGTCGCATAAATACTTCCAGGACGCAGATTAACGCTATCTTGTAAATCACGTGTAGATGTTGCATGAAAACCTTTCTTCCAGAATAGATCCGAGGCGGCTTTCACCACTTCATCACGTTGGAATTTCTTTGTATTCGCCATGAGCAATTATCAATTTTGAACATATGCTCAATTTTATATTGAGCGACCGCTCAAAATCAACTATCCTGTTCTTGCCTAATCCGCTCATATCCAATTACAGGAGATTTAAACATGGCAGAATTTAAACTGTATACCGCAGAAAACGCACCCGAAGGATCAAAGCACCTGATTGAAAATTCAGTCAAAGCGTTTGGCATGCTACCAAATCTTCATGCTGTTATGGCTGAAGCGCCAACCTTGCTTGAGGGTTATCAAGTTGTGCATGAGCTCTTTCAACAAACATCATTTAACGCAGAAGAATTGACCGTCGTATGGCAAACCATCAACGTTGAACATGGTTGTCACTACTGCGTTCCTGCTCATAGTGCGATCGCGGCGTCAATGAAAGTGGATCAGGAGATTGTCGATGCTCTCGTCAACCAAACACCATTGGCAGACGAAAAACTTGAAACACTACGAGAGACAACGCTTCAAATGGTGCGCCAACGTGGTGTAGTTGAAGAGTCTCAGATAGAGAAATTCTTTGCGGCGGGTTACGGACAGCAGCAACTGCTTGAAATTGTTCTTGGTCTAGCGCAAAAAGTGATGAGTAACTACACCAATCACCTAGCAGACACCCCGGTTGATGCACCTTTCAAGAAGTTCGCCAAGTAACTTAAGCTTTTATTACTGGTCCCATTCATGGGACCAGTAATACCTTCAAAAAAAGCTTTGTTGCATGGCGCTTCGCTAGTGTGTGCTGACCCCTAATTACAACGGCGCAACGTCGGTTCCCCCTAAAGACTGGTAAAGCGTAACCTGAGTGAGAAACTGGTTGTAGCGGTTTTCCAACAAAGAAGCTTGCGCGTTTCTGGTGTCTTCTTGTGCATTCAAATAGTCCATGATCGACGTCGAGCCATACTGATACCGCGCAGCATAAATGGACTCAGCGGCACTTGCGGCATCATATTGCTCTTGTAAACGCGCCGCCTGATACTTCAATTTTTCGCGTGCTGACAAGGCATTTTCGACATCTTGGAATGCGGCGTACAACACTTGGCGATAGCTCACAATGGCCGATTGATAGTCTAAATCGGCAATGGCTTGGCTGTTTTTCATCTCATTCCACTGCAAAAACGGTAGCGTCATATCCGCACCTAAACTGCCGATCGGGTTGGAAAGCAGGTCTTTGAGCGCTTGTGACGATCCCCCCAAAGCCCCAGTGAGCGTCAGCTTAGGCAAGTAGTCCAAATCTGCTGCGTCTTTATTTGCTAGCGCGGCTTTGACGTCATAAATCGCGGCTTTAATGTCGGGTCTGCGGATCAATAAATCAGACGGAGCACCAACACTCAACGATGGCATATCGCCTTCAGGCAGCATTTGGATGTTTGCACTGATGCTCTTCGGCGGTTGATTGAACAAAATCGCAAAGGCGTTGTTTGCCTCAAGTAAACTCTGTTCAAACTCACTTTGCTGCGCTTGTAAGCTTGCCAACGTACGTTTGGCTTCAAGCACATCTAACTGATCCACAGCGCCAAGTTGGTACTGTTTTTCAATCAATTGTAGCGTTTGAGCTGCGTCTACCACATTACGCTGGCTGAGGTTTAAGCGCTGTTGCAGATAGCCGATTTGCCAATATAGCGATGCCGTCGTTGCTACCAAACTTTGTGCGGTCGCCTCGCGATCTTGTTGACTTGCCATCGCCGACCACTTGGCTTGGTCAACGTCTGCCGAGATTTTTCCCCATAAATCCAACTCGTAATTGACGGATAAGTTAGTGCTGTAACTATCTGCCGATTCCCCGCTATCAAGAGATTTTTGAACTTGTCCTGATGTGGAAGAACTCAACGTAGGGAAAAGGTCATCTTGCGCTAAACCCAGCTGTAAACGCGCTTTCTTTAGCGTTAGCGTTGCCAGCGTCAAATCGTTATTTTGAGCCAACACCTGAGTAATGTATTGATTAAGAGTTGGGTCGTTAAACGCCAACCACCAAGGATCCATACTGACATCACCCGCAACATGCATCTGTTGCCAATTTGCAGGCACTTGCACCTCAGGAGCTTGATAGTCGCTACGCATAAGCGACCCACAACCTGACAACCACACTGCGCTTAAGGCAGCCGCGACCAATCGAGTCTTGAATTTCATTGTGTTACTCATTTTTAGTCTCTCGCTAGCGCTTCTATCGGATCGAGTTTGGCGGCATTGCGAGCGGGTAAAAAGCCGAAAGCGATGCCAATCAACGTTGAGCAAATAAACGCCCAGATGATCGAGTTCATTGAGTAAATCATTTGGAAGCCGCTACCAGATGTACTGAATGCAAAACCAATCAAAAACGCCAAGCCAATACCAGCAATGCCACCACACAAACACACTAGTACCGCTTCAATCAAAAACTGACGCAAAATATCCGCTTGCCGCGCACCCACAGCCATTCGCACACCGATCTCTTTCGTGCGCTCTGTCACCGACACCAACATGATGTTCATTACGCCAATTCCCCCGACAATTAGGGAGATCACCGCAATCGCTGAGATCAGTAACGTCATGGTGGCGGTGGTTTTCTCGATGCTCTGACGAATGGTGTCAGTGTTAATCGTGAAGAAATCTTCTGTACCGTGGCGCATTTTTAACAAGTTGATGATGCTCTGCTCTACCGCCGCACTTGGGGCGTTCTCATCAATCCGTACAGTAATGCCGTTGAGGTAGCGTTGTCCCATCATGCGTCCCGACATGGTGGTGTATGGCACCCAAATTTTCAGCGCGTCGCTGTTGCCAAACGCGTCTTCTTTTTTCTGCGTGACACCCACAATACGCACTGGCAATGAACCTAGAAAAATCACTTCACCAATCGGATTTCTATCCGCAAACATTTCCTTTCTAGTGTTGTCATCAATCACTGCTTCTTGTGCGAGTGAGTTCACGCTCTCTTCATCCCAAAACTGACCTTTGGCGATCTCATAACCGCGCACACGGAAATAATCTTCCCCAACCCCTTCCACAGACGCGGTTGCATCCTGATTGGCGTAACGCACGGTTAAGCTGTTGGATAAAGACGGCGTGACACTGTCGACAAAAGGTAGACTCTCCAACGATTTAGCATCGTCGGCGGTTAGCGTTTTCACTCGTCCGGAGCGGCGGTCACCAAACCCTTTGCCCGGCCTGACATCAATGGTGTTTGTTCCCATGGATGAAATATTCGACAAAATTTGCTGTTGTGAACCATTACCTAGGGCCACCACGGAAACCACCGAGGCTATACCAATAATGATGCCGAGCATGGTCAAAAACGTGCGCATTCTGTGGCTAGACATCGCCAGCAGCGCCATTTTTAGCGCGTCAATAAAACTGTCCCACTTCCACCACTTACTGGCGGCTTGCGCTGGGCGATGAAAAGATGCGCTCGGTGTCTTTGCTGCTTGCTCATTGATTACAACTTGTGCATTTGACGTATCTGCAATGATTTCACCATCTTTGATTTCAATGATGCGATCCGCAAAGTTCGCCACATTCATATCATGAGTCACTAAGATGACCGTATGCCCAAGTTGATGCAACTCTTTAAGCAGTGCCATCATCTCTTGCCCACTGTGACTGTCTAATGCGCCAGTGGGCTCATCAGCGAGAATCACCTCACCGCCGTTCATCAGTGCACGAGCAACACTCACGCGCTGTTGCTGGCCACCACTCAGTTGGCTGGGCTTGTGAGTCAAACGATCTTCCAACCCTAAGCGAGCCAATAACGACTGCGCTCGCTCCGTTCTTTGACGATGAGGAACTCCCGCGTAAACCGCCGGTACTTCCACGTTTGCCACCGCGGTTAAATCCCCCAGCAGATGGTAACGCTGGAATATAAAGCCAAAATACTCACGGCGCAGTTCCGCCAGTTGGTCGGATTCCAACGTCGAGACATCTTGCCCATTAATGAAGTATCGACCGCTGGACGGTTTATCCAAGCAGCCGAGCACATTCATCAGCGTCGATTTACCTGAGCCCGATGCACCCACGATCGCGACCATTTCACCGCGTTTTATCTCTAAATTAATGTGGTTCAACACGGTAAGCGACTCGTCGCCAGAGACAAAACGTCGAGTTAAATCCTCAACTTTTAAAAGCACGTCACTCATCTTAGAACCTCATTAGAGATCGACGACGATCACCTCGGCTTGATGATTCTCCGTCCATAGCATTGCCAAGAACAACTTGGTCGCCCTCCTTCAAACCTGAGAGAATTTCTGCGTTCACTTTGTTGTTAATACCCACTGTCACGGGCTTTTCCACCACTTGGCCCTGTTCAAGCACTGGAACGGTATAATTGCCTTTGCCGCCAGATTTTTGCAGCACTTGTGAAGGGACAATCAAGGTATTTTCCGATTGCTCAAGGACAATCGAAACTTGCGCAGTCATGCCGATACGCAAAATACCTTGCGGGTTCTTCACATCAAATACAGCGTTGTAGTAAATGGCGTCGCTATCTGAAATGCTCAAATCGCTGTCATCGCCATCCATGATGGTTGGCCCCGGCTCAATGGCGCGCAATGTGCCTTTAAACTGCTGATTCGGTTTGCCTAAAATGGTGAACAGCGCCGTTTGGCCTGGGTGAACAAAAATCACATCGGCTTCCGAAATTTCGGCTTTCACCGTCATCGTATCTAACTTGGCTAACTCGATAATAGTTGGCGTGGTTTGATTGGCGTTTACGGTTTGTCCTTCTTCCACCGCGGTGTAAACCACCGTGCCATCCATCGGTGCGTTGATGGTGGTGTAACCGAGATCTAACTGCGCATTGTCGACGTTGATTTTGGCTTTCTCGATTTCGGCATCCAGTTGCGCTAACTCGGCTTTGTAGATGGCGAGCGTCGCTTCGGCATTCTCGTAATCAGCTCGTGAGCTCGCTTTCGCTGCCAACATGCCTTTTTGGCGCACGTATTCATAGTTTGCTTGTTTAATCTGCGCTTGCTTAGCCTGGTACTGAGCGTTGAGACTATTAAGAGACGCTTGGGCTTCTTTGAGGCTGTTTTGCTGAGTCAGGCTGTCAATCTGTGCAATCAAGTCCCCCTGTTTGATCTCATCCCCTAAGTTCACAGCGAGGCGTTGAATTTGCCCAGATACTTGCGCACCTACATTCACCAATTTGGACGCTTGCAACATGCCGTTGGCTAATACCGCCTTTTCGATATTGCCTTTGCGAACGACTTCTGTCGCGTAAGGAGAAATGGGTTCTGGACGTTGCAGATAATGATAACCACCAGCACCAATAGCGAGTAGGCCACACAAAACGAGCCATTTTTTATTGAGTTTCATAGCAGGAGTGAAGTAAATAATCGTTTTGATTTTATACTGCTATTTGTCTTAGCCGTACAGGGTACGAGACGTAAAGATAGGTAAATTAACGTCAAGATACTGAAGGAATAACTTCACTAACGTGAAAAATCCGAGATATTATAGTCACTTCAAAACTTTATCATTCAATAAATATAACAAAGATCATTTTTAATATAGAAATTCAAGTTATAAGTATTATAAACAAAACTTTTAAATACCAACAAACCAGTAAAATCCAAAATTATTCAACATGCCACCCATTTAAATTTCATTATGGTCATTTTGATGATTGAATTTAAAGAGGAGTTAAGTGGCAAGTTAAATAAAAAATACCCACATAACACAGGTAAGACCGAGAGGAGTGTGTCATGTGGGTTTAAAACGATAGTTCTCTTGCTGATTCGAACTACCAACGTTGGGATGCAATGGAAATACAAATGACTCAGAGTTTCCATCACGAACACTTTATCGCTGGATTTGCCTCTGTTTGTTAGGGAACAGTCAGCACAATAAAAATAGAGAAGTAATACCGCAAAAATAGAAATAGAGGCTCTGAGTTTAATTTACACGTAAAATAATCACCACATTCACGACATGAACCATTAATAAATTCATCAATAAATATTTATTAAGTTAAATTTATTTATTGTCAACATACTGTTAGTTTCACTCCTAAATATACTGGTCAGATTTGTTTATTTTACTGCTTTTCGTTGCAATACAACCTCTAATTAATTCATGAGAAAAAACATGCAGCGACAATTAACTCTTTCACCGATTTATTTATTAATCGGGTTAGCCTCATCGACGGCGTATGCCGGTGGTTTTCAAATTAACGAACATTCGGCGACGGGTCTTGGTCGTGCTTTTGCTGGTGATGCCGTCATTGGTGATAATGCGTCTGTAGTCAGCCGTAACGCCGCAGCGATGACGCTGTTTAAACAAAATGCCTTATCGTTCGGTGTCACTTACGTCAAACCTGACGTTACCGTTAAAAATGCGCAATATCATCGAGCTAACATTAATGCGGATGTCAATGTTGGTATGGGCGGTTTTCCTCCGTCCCCTCAAGTTGAAATTACCCCGTCCTTCTCTCAAACCGTGACCGACATTGATGACGTCGATGGCGTTGGTCAACCAGCCGTTGTACCCAATTTTTACTTTATTCACCCTATCAACGACGACTGGTATCTTGGCTTATCGGCATACTCCAACTTCGGAACCGACATGGAGTTTAAACCAAACTATGGCGCACCTGTTTTTGGCGGTGTCACCAGCGTAGCGAGTGTCAACCTTGGCGCAAGCTTGGCATACAAGGTGAACGACCGTTTTAGTATCGGTGGTGGTATTGATGTGATTTACGGCTCTGGTGAACTGTACCGCGATATGGACGTGGGTGTTTGCGTTGGTGGGAACATACTGGGAAACGAACTAGAACAACGTTGCGGAGCCTTAAAAGGCAACGCACTTGATGTGGAAGCTGGCGGCATTGGGCTTGGCGCGAACATTGGCATGATGTACGAGTTTAACGAACGTCATCGCTTGGGTTTGAGCTACAAGCACAGCCCTAATATCGATGCCAAGGGTGACATCCACTTTGCTGGCGAATCGTACGACTCACTTGCTATGCCGCTACCGGATATTGCGGAGTTTTCCGGTTATCACCGCGTCTTACCTAAATTTGCCCTGCACTATTCTGTGCAGTGGATTGGTTGGTCAGCATTTGACAGCTTGAAAGCTGATGATCAGTTGCTAAAAGATTTTCAGTGGCAAGACTCCGCGCACTACTCCATCGGTGCGACTTGGTACGCCAATGAACGTTGGACACTTCGCACGGGTTACATGTTCGACAAAACACCTGTCGATGAGCTGACTTCGCTTTCTATCCCAGATTCGAACCGTCACTGGTTATCTGCGGGTGCCTCTTACCAATGGTCATCAGATACCACGGTTGACATCGGCATGACGTACTTGATTGGTGAAGATGTCAACGTAGAAGAGTACGCGTATGAAGGTGTTCCTGCACCGATGGTAACGGGCGTGACCCATTCAAATGCGTTCCTAATTGGTGCCCAACTCAGCCACCGTTTCTAATTTGTCAGGCAGTGATCAAACCTCTAGGTCATTGCCTTGTAACAACGCTTATCAAAGCGACCGAACAGAGACATTATTATGAACAAAACACTACTTGCTTTTTCACTCTCACTTCTCACTCTAGGCGCGGCTCAGGCTTCAGAATGGGGCTATGGCAATGACAAACACGGGCCAGAGCACTGGGGAGAAATCGCCAAAGACTGCGCAACCACGAAAAACCAAAGCCCAATCAACATCGACAACCCAGCCGATGCAAAACTGGAAGCACTGAACCTTTCGTACACTGGTCAGGTCATTGGTTTAACCAACAATGGTCATACGCTGCAAGCGCAAGTGAACGGACGTAACAGCTTCACCATCGATGGCGAGACGTTCGAGCTGCAACAGTTCCATTTCCACACACCTTCAGAAAACCAAATCAAAGGCCGCCAATATCCACTTGAAGCGCACTTTGTGCACGCCAACGCAGATGGCGAGTTGGCGGTAATTTCGGTGATGTTTGATGCTGGCGATCAAAACGCAGCACTGTCTAAACTGATCAACGCAATCCCACAAGAGAATCAAACCACTTTCTTTAAAGATACGTTTGAGATTAACGACTTACTGCCAAAAACTGCAAACTACTATCGATTTAACGGCTCTTTAACCACACCACCATGTTCAGAAGGTGTGCGCTGGTTTGTGCTTAAAGACACTCAAACCTTATCCAAAGATCAAGCCGCGAAACTGATGGAAGTCATGGGACAAAACAATCGTCCGCTGCAACCGTTAAATGCGCGCGTTGTACTTTCTAACTAATCGCCAAATCCGATAAGGGGCATCGTATTTGCCCCTTATTTTGATTCGCTCTAACCTCACTTCGTTACAGGAACCCCAATGAAAACTCCATCTGTTCTGTCACTCTTACTCGCACTCGCCCCGACATTCGCCTTCTCTCATAACCTTTTTGTCGGTCAAACCACCCCTTCCGTCAGCATTGATACCTATGGCGAAATGACGCTGCAAGGAGACGATGTGGCTTATCAACCTTGGGCAACTCAGCTGATGTTAGGCAAAGTCCGTGTGATACAAGCCATTGCAGGTCGTAGTAAAGCCAAAGAGATGAACGCGCCGCTGATGTCAGCAATCACTGCCGCTCACTTTCCTGAAGATCAGTATCAGACCACAACCGTGATCAACCAAGAAGACGCCATTTGGGGAACCGGTACATTTGTTAAATCGTCGGCAGAGGACAGCAAGAAAGTTCTGCGATTATCGTACAAAATAAACAAGGCGAAATTTTATTCGTGAAAGAAGGGGCTTTAACTCAAGACGAAGTCACACACGTCATCGAACTGATTAAACAGAATATCTAAACCTAAGGTAAGGAAAAGCTATGAAACTGTTCAACACCATCGCACTCTGTCTTTTAGCGGCTGTAGCCTCTTTCCAATCGGTTGCAGGAGACAACGATTGGGATAAGATTGCAGATAAGACCGTCAGTTTTAAATCGGAAACCGACACAGTCAATCCACTGTCACCATTTGCTAACGCTCGTTTCAGCCACATAAAAATCAAATGTACGCAAGGTACGGTCGATCTGAAAAGCGTTAAAGTAATCATGAAAGATGGTCAGGAAAAGACGTTCGACAGTTTAGGGGTTCTGACTAAAGGCATGTCATCAAGAAGCTTAAGCCTACCAACAAAAGATAACGCGAAATTAGACAAGATCGAGTTGAACTATGAATCGGTTGGCAGCACAGCGCTGCAAGTCGCGGGGGTGACCAAAAAAGCGCAAGTGGAAATCTTAGGTAAGAAAATCGACGAGTAAGCGATGGCTCAACGAGCTCACCCAAACTAAAAACAGCGGCACTAGGCCGCTGTTTTCATTAAAAAATCGTAATGAATAACTAAATGAATTTCTTCAGCTTCGCCAAACCATAAGCAGCGATGGTGACACAATCTTTGATCGTACCGTCGATCATCATCTGTTCGAACTCCTCAACCGAAAAAGCACGAGCGATCAAATCCTCTTCTTCACTGTCGAGTTGATTGCCCACGTCCGTTAAATCAGTGGCGAAATAGACGTGACATGTCTGATTCAAAAAGCCGTATGCGATAAACTGCGCGCCGACATACGCCATGGCGCTCGCCTGCATGCCCGTTTCTTCACGCAGCTCGCCTTTGGCAAGCTCAAGATGATCCGCATTTGGGTTTGATTCCCACGCCCCTTGTGGGATCTCCCAACAACGTTGACCTACGGTGTAACGGTACTGCTGAACCAAGTGAATCATCCCGTTATCGATAGCCAGAATCGCAGCACAATCAGGTTTGTCGACCACACCATAGATGCCCTCTGCGCCGCTCGGACGTAAAATTTTGTCCTCACGCACCGTCATCCACTTATTCTGGTAAACGACTTTGCTGTCTAGCTGTTTGATGTCTGACATGGTTATTCCTTGATTTTTCTGAGGGTTACTGTGGAATAATACCCGATTCGGTTACGCCACCAAAATGTTCTTTAGTTCACTCAAAGACTCAACGGTGTAATTTGGTGCGATACGCTCATCAACGCTTGCGCCTGTGGTATTTAACCAGCAAGTTTCAATACCAAAATTATTACCACCCAGAATATCGGAATGCAGGTTGTCACCCACCATCAGTACGCGCGTTTTGCAGGGATTGCCCATTTGCTGCATCGCGTATTCAAAAATACCTAAGTCCGGTTTTGCTACGCCCACTTGTTCAGAGATCACCACTTTATCGAAGTACTCAGTCATCCCTGTGCGCTCAAGGCGGATCGCTTGCAACTCTGTAAAACCGTTGGTGATAATGCCCATTTTAGCTTTGCCTTGCAGCGCTTCCATCAGCTCTTTTGCACCTGGCAACAAGCTGCAAATATCGGCCATTGCTTCTAAAAATGCGCTGTTGAGATCTGCTGTTGTGGTATTCAACTTCTCAGCCCACTCGGTAAAACGCTTATGTTTTAGCTCATCTGCCGTTACTTTGCCGTCTTGGTAATCCACCCAAAGCGGTTTGTTTACGGTTTGGTAATGAGCAAAATCTTGTTCAGTAAAATCTACGCCTTTGCGAGAAAACATAAGCTGCAAACCTTTGAAAGCATCAAAGTGGAATAAGGTTTCGTCAGCGTCAAACAGGATCCAATCGTACTTCATTTTCTTCTTCCCAAAATCAAGGTCGTAATACTGGTGCATAGTCTAGATTGTTTTCTTCTTGAAGATAATCTCTATAATTGGAAATTAATTGTATCCTTGTGCTCAACAATAAATGCTTCACGATAATAGGAGATTGATGTGAACGCGATTGCCTCCCTGCCCGTTTTTGTTGCTGTTGTCGAATGCGGCAGCTTTTCCCTTGCGGCCAAACAGCTGAATCTGACGAAATCGGCGATCAGCAAACGCATCAACCAACTAGAAGACGATTTGGGCATTCGTCTCCTTAACCGAACCACGCGTAAGCTGAGCCTGACCGAAGCGGGAGAACGCTATTTTGAGTACGCTTCTCAAGCGCTCAATCTGGCCCAGCAAGGCGTAGACGCGGTATCGGAACTGCAAGGCTCTCCACAAGGTCGGCTCAAAATTACCGTGCCGATGTCTTTCGGTGTACTGCATATCGCGCCTTTGATCAGCGAGTTTCTCGCTCGTTACCCGAAAATTGAAGTGGATTTAAGCCTCGAAGACAAAATGGTCGATTTGGTTAAAGACGGTTTTGATTTGGGGATCCGTATTGGTGAACTCACCTCTTCCAATCTAATCGCAAAACGTCTCGCCCCTTGTAAAAGTGTGCTTTGTGCCTCACCAGATTACTTAGCGGAGTTTGGAACACCACAAAAACCAAGTGATTTAGTCGGTCACAACTGCCTGCGCTACTCCTATTTCCGTGGCGGCGTCGAATGGATGTTCATCAACAACGGCAGCGAATACAAGGTACTTCCAAAAGGAAACTTTATCGTCAATAACAGCGAAGCCATTCGCCAGTTGCTGTTAAGAGGTTCGGGCATTGCGCAACTGCCAACATTTATTGCAGGAAGAGACTTTGCCGCAGGAAATCTAAAACCGGTGATGGAAGAGTACTCTCTACCAGAACACGCCATTTATGCGGTTTTTCCTGAGCGCAAGCACATGCCGTTGAAAGTAAGAGCCTTTATCGATTTTATCAGCGAAAAACTCGGCACAGATTTACCTTACTGGGATCGTTACAACAGCCCAGAAAAATAACCATATTGATGATAAGTGAGTGAGATTTCACTACTGACATGTTCTGACATTCCATCCGCGTAACCTTATTTGGAACTCAACAGGCAATCCGCCAAAACCAATAAGGAATCACAATATGGAAACCGTTATCGAAACTGTGCAATTTCGTCTAACCGCAGGCACAACAGAGCAAGACGTGATCGCCGCTGCCAAACAGTCACAAACGTTTGTGAAGAATCTGCCGGGCTTTTTGTATCGCTCACTCAGTCACGAAGCGACGGACGATGTGTGGACAGACATCATTTACTGGCGTTCAATGGACGATGCAAAACAGGCGGGAAAACAGCTTAAGCAAGCCGCTGAATTTCAGCCTCTGTTATCAATGATTGACTGCGAAAGCTTCGAGCTTATACATCACAACTTAAAAATGTGCAGTGAGCTAGAGAAGTAATCAGCCACACTACTACTAACAACCAGTAGGTCTAGATAAGGAACATCATGAGCAAATCAGAACGACTGTTTGAGCTACTGACGCTTTTGCGCGCAAAGCGTTACGCAGTGACAGCGAAAGAGCTCGCAGAAAGAATGGAAGTCAGCGAACGTACGATTTATCGCGATATTCAGTCGTTGCTTAGTTCTGGTGTTCCTATTCAAGGTGAAGCAGGTGTTGGCTACCTATTGCAAGCTGGCTCTCATCTGCCGCCTTTGATGTTCTCAGAAAAAGAGATGATGGCGCTTGAACTGGGTATGCGGATGGTTCGAGCCTGGTCGGATGCCGAACTCGCCGAAGCGTCTCACTCTGCGTCCACCAAAATACTTTCGGTATTGCCCGATAAGCTCAAACAACAAGTGGAAGATTGTCCGCTGATTGTGCCCGATTATCACACCCAATCCGAGACTGCCAAACGAGGGCAGCTTCTGCGCCACGCGATTGATCATCAGTTTAAGGTCAGTTTGGATTACCAAGATGAAAGCGGACAAGTGACCGAAAGAAAAATCCAACCGTTAGGCCAGTTCTTTTGGGGCAAAGTCTGGACGCTGGTCGCCTGGTGCGAATTGCGCGATGACTACCGCCAGTTCCGCCTCGACCGTATCCAAGCACTGCGTATGCACGATGAAGAGTTTGAGAGTGCGGAAACCAAATATCTCAAACATTATATTGCGCAGTATGAATCGAAAGATTGAGTGTTCTTCATCCTTCCATCAAAAGGATTCTAAATTGCTCTGCTCAATGCGCGATATTTGGAAAGGTACATTTAGTTAAACTAACGTTTCATTTTTAACAGATGCGCAACCAACCTAAGATCGTTAACTTAAGTAGCACGTCAACCACACCGGAGCGTGAAGCTATGAAAGTACTGATTCAATACACCCAAGCAGGGAAATATCGAGATCAAGCGTGGGAGTCTTTAACTCTTCGATCTAAAGGTGATATGCAGGCCGTTACCCCTTCTTATGCTGCCCAACTTATCGAACAAAGCAAAGCGACACTTGTGATGACTGAGGAGCAACAAATCGTTATTCATCCATAACCGACTATTAGCCTTGTTTAACCAACCTTTGTTAGTTGTGCAAGGCTTACATCTCGCCATTTCACGTTATCAATTTTATACACGACCAACTATATTTACATAAAAATCAATAAAATAGTTCTTATTTTCGTTCTCGACACTCCTTCAAAACGGCCTTACATTCATAGCTAAGATATAGGTTATCTGTTAGTCTCTTTATTTCTTCATGATAAAAATTAGGATAAAACCTTTGAAAAAGCATCGGTTTATTATAAGGATAGGTGCAATATGCAATTGATCTGGAACATTATTGGATACTTAATGTTCTCTGGTGTATTAGTTATTTTTTTTCAAACATTCTTTATAGGTATCATGCACCTTTTAATGCCAAAAGACATTGTCAATAGCTACTTTAAAGAACCTTATTTTAACACTTTCGAACTAGCTCTATTTACAGGTTGGCCTTACGCATTTTTCCGAACATTGATGTTTGTTCGTTTAATCGTTCAACCTAACTCAGGTAAAAAACGAAAGTTACCCGATGTATCCCAAGAGGTGCCTAGGTGGTACCGTCTATTATCCTTCATAATAATATGGGTAATTATCATAAACTCTACAATGTTAGCACTTGTATTTTTTATCGCAGGTTTTTTATCACTAGCAAATCATGTATGACCTTCACTTATCCAACCAAGTTTAATATCACACTTTAAATGTAAAAAATCACATTAACAATTTCATACAAATAATAAATACATCAGCTAATTTGTAACTTTTTAAAATGAAAGTCTAGAAGGCAAAAAATAAACCTTTTTAAATATAGTTTTTTGTTAGTATCTGCACAAACAAATTATTAGCTAGAGGTGCTCTGTGTCGGGATTATTTGAGTATAAAATAAAAACTCATGATAACTTATCATCAATTATATTAAACATGTATGGTACTCCATATGAAAGGCTAAATTTATCACTTGATAATAAAAAGCTTACGAGTCTATCCGCATCGCTCGAAGTTGAGGGTTACCTGCGAATGCTCATATAGTTAAACAAGCCGAAAAACTGAATAAAATAGCTCAAGCATCTAAAGTGGGCGGACATGTTTTAGTCGGTGTTGGTCTGACGGCTTCCTGCATTCAGATTGCGAATACACAAGACCAACATGAGAAGAATGAAATTTTTGTTGAGTCAATAACTAGCACAGCTGTAGGAATGGGTACCAGCGCGTTAGTCGGTCTATTTTTAGTATCAAACCCTATTGGCTGGGTGACTGCCATTGTACTCGCTGCCGGCTCAACGGCTGTAGGTTATGCATCCGGTAAAGTGGCAAAAAGCTTTTATAATTCAATTGAAAGCAAGCCAAACTTAGTCGCTAGTACTGGAATAGAGTCTATATGCAGCAAGTAATCACATTTCTTTTTTACACTTTAATGACTGGTGTGATTATTATTTTCTTACAAACCATTTTTATCGGTGTCATGCACTTTCTGATGCCGAAGGAGATTGTTGGGAACTATTTTAAAAAACCATATTTTAATGAATTTGAGCTTTCTTTATTCACAGGGTGGCCTTACGCATTTTTCCGAACATTGATGTTTGTTCGTTTAATCGTTCAACCTAGCTCAGGTGAAAAGCGAAAATTACCTAATATTTCTAGAGAAGTACCAAAATGGTATCGTTATTTGTCGATTCTATTACTGGGTATTATCATTGTTAACTCTGTTGTCGTTGCCCTGACTTTATCAATTGGTGCCGTTCTTTTAGCAATTGAATGAGAAATTAACATTAAAATATAACGATGTACTCGACGAAGAGAGCTCAGTCAGAACTCTCTAATCGCCAGTGTTATTGCATACTGATCTCTACTCTTCTTCGTTGAGACGACGAATCAACTTAGCTGGCGTGCCTCCGTATAGACAATCTGGCGGCACATCATGGTTAACGACCGAGTTCGCCGCAATCACCGAGCGAGCGCCAACTGTTACACCTTGGTTGATGACGGAATTTCCGCCAATCCACACATCATCTTCAATCGTGATAGGTTTACAAAACGTTTCCCAACGTCGGCGACTGCGGTAATCAACAGAATGAGAAGCGGTATAGAATTGCACGCTCGGTCCAATGAGCACGTGGTTCCCGATGGTAATTTTGGCACCATCGAGCATGACCACGTTCATGTTGATAAAGGTTTCTTCACCTATTTCGATGGTCTTACCAAATTCACAATGAAAAGGGGACTGGACAATACAACGGCCTACCTTGCCAAATAGCTGCTTTTGCAATTCGTCGCGCTGACTTTCGTCGGTGTTATTATTAAGTGCTCTAAGTGCTTGAAGAGCATGGCTTCTAATGGCGTCAATTTCTTTGTCCATGCCATCAAAGACCTGGCCAGACATCATTTTTTCTAGTTCTGTCACTGGAAGACTCCTACAACCTGCAATTACTGCTTTCAGATTCTTCACAAGGTACGTGAATTGCGAAATAAAAAAAGAGAAAAGCCCGGACTTTTCTCTTTCCTGTTTTTATATTTTGTGGAGTCTGTCGGCTTACACAATTTCCCAGCTGTGGGTCATCTCAACACCTTCACCTAGCATTAAGCAAACCGAGCAGTATTTTTCTAGCGAGTCAGCCGCCACTTTTGCTACGACTGCTGGGTCAAGCTCGTCACCTGACACTTCAAAGTGGATATTCACTTGCGTAAAGATACGCGGTGCGGTTTCACGACGCTCTGTGGTTAGCTTGGCATTAACTGACGAAACCTTTTGGCCTGCTGTTTTCAAACCATCAACAACATCGACAGAGCTACAGCCACCAGCAGCCATTAGTACCATTTCCATTGGTGAGAAATAAGTACTGTCGCCACTCGCCATTATAATCTCTTGATTTTTATCTGTTTTACCAACAAACTTTAAATCTTCAATCCACTTAACTTCTGCTTTCATAACTCTATAATCCCGATAAAATACACTTTTTTAACAATCTGATTATATCTGTATATGACAGATAAGAAAAAGCCACTCAAAAGAGTGGCTTCAGTGTTCTTGGTGTTTTGTGGACATTTTAGGCAGCCTTGTTGTTAACAATGTAATCATTAACAATTTGACTGTCTTTCAGCCCCAATGCTCGCAATTCAACGTATCTATGGTAGTCAATCAGATAGCAAATTTTTTTGCTGTTAATTGTCATAAATACAGGAATTTTGTAGCTCACCTGACTCATAAGTTTTACCTTTTTTAGAGAATGGTGACTCTTCGAACGTCCTTCCTTTTGATTCCTTTGAAAAATGGCGGTTATATCCCTTTAACCTGCTTCCTGCACTCGTTCGTGCTGATTTACATCAAGACAAAACTTGCCATGAACACAACATACTGTTTTAACCCACAGCTAAGGTTTTTTACCAAGAACGAAATGATTGTTTCACAAAACACTTTGTAGGTCATTAGCTGCAACTGATTTTCGGTAAATCAGACCATTTTGTTGTGTACTGTTTTGAAAGAAATTGCCGTTTCATACTCCATTCCAGTTTGATGCCTTGCGTAGCGATGAACACCGCATCAGTGCCGTATTTTCGATTTAGGCCGTCAAAAACAGCGTTAAGTTTTTCATTGGATGGATTCTCATTTAACATATCTAATTGATGCATCGTTCTATCAGACAAATCTAACTAATTGTATTCTGCGGCTGGCGATTCAAAACCTGCTATTCCTGCGGAGGCAAATAGTGGGATTACTTTTATATAAAACCATACATACTGTATACATATACAGAATATATGGTTCAGAGAAACGAATAGATCAATATGCGGAGAACTGATCGGTCATTGGACACACAAAAAAAGCGATAGGCGATAGTGATACTTATATCGTGCCAAGAGACATAGTTTATTGTGGTACAGAAAAATAGACTAAAAACGAGTAACGTTATACTCGCTTTTTGTCAAAAAATATATCAGCATCTTGAAACGCATGTGTTTTAGAAGAATTGAGCAAAAAGGAACAAGCTGAATCCCCACATGCCAGCAGCATGAATTGAACCACTTAGACCAGCAAGGAAAAAGTCAAAAAACAACATGCCAATTTTGTACTTGACGGCATGGATAATACCAAATATGAAATGAACCAAGATAAAGAACAAGCCACCACAGATCATCGTCATAACAAAGCGTGGAATCATAGCTTGGAAACCTTGGTATAGGAAAACCTTATTTGCTACATCTTGTGGAAAAGAAAGATCCATCAATTGAGCAGTCATTAAAACAAAAACGATGAAAAGTGGAATAAAGTTTAAAAGTGCAACCCACTTACGGTATGTCAACATAAAAGAGTAGTTAATAAACTCACCGCCTTTTTTGTGAATACGCTGTTCTACTTTTGAAGTGAACTTAGAATTGTGCAAATTACGAGTATTTTGCTGGATACCGTTTTGAATGCCTTCAACTACTTTTTTATTACGTGAATAGAACATAGAATTAACCTCTTAAAGAACATTTTCCATAAGAAGATCATATACATAGAAAAGAAAAAAACAACAATTTCTTGTATGTTATTTGAAATAAACATACAATTATTATATAACTTGGTGACGAACGCATTTTTTCAAGATGGTTTTACAAAAAAGACTTCTTATTGAGTATTTGATTATTAATTTAATCTCGAAAATAAATCATAACTTTCTTGTGTAAATACGAACGAAACTCACATGCATTATCTACATCTACGAGGTTTAAGTCATGTTTAACTCAATTCTATTATTTGTAATACAACATCCAGTTTGGACAGGATTAATCATTGGGGGGCTAATTGTGAGCGTGCCTTTTTTAAAAATGTATATTTCAAGTTCATTGCGCAAGTAATACTGGTAATTGTTCGAACCTTCACGACTATTTCATTGTGGGATTATAAAATAAGTTTAAAGCGAGTAATGTTATACTCGCTTTGTGTCAAAAATATATTTTTCAACTTTTGCAATTTCTACGAAGTGCATAAATCATAGAAGCATTGCTTCCCTTCTGGATTAGATCAATTCGTATCGTTTTCTCTCAATCTTCTTACACTCAGCTTCAAGTTCAGTGCGGTTTTCAAGTAACTTAGCCAGTTTTTCTGAATCATTATCTGTACTTGCTCGATAGATAGTATTTGAAAGTTCTTGTAAGTCGTTTATTAAGCCAAAAAGTTTTTCATCCAGTTCTTTTGAGTTCATTACGATTGATTTTACATATACATTTTCTGCATCAAAAGCATTCCAGGCCAACTCTATCAAAGCCTGAACAGGCCTGCCTGTTAGTGTTCGGTTAATAAAGTCTTTTTCAACTTCTACATTGATAATGTTTTGTTCAGCCATAGCCATCTGATTATTATAGGTACATTTGTGCAAATCATAACGTATCTAAACACCAAATACCGTAAGTGCATCGATGATTTCTTCCTCAAAAATATATCGCCAAGTCAACATTTTAGAAAAAAAACCATCACTTTAGGCTTCGACATTTAGTAGACACACAAACGTCAATAGAACCACTATCTACAGGTAGAGCGGGTTACCCCGCTCCATTTAATCTATGCTTTTGTCTTTTTTACCATATCATTGCGCTCTTTCTTTCAAGCCCTTCATCAACATATCAAACATCAATGCGGCAAAGTTCTTTGCGACAGCGTCATTGGAGAGAACCTTCATCGCCATTTGCTCATGGACCCCCATACTCTCAATCACGGCTTCAGTGATAGATTCAGGGAACTGTCCCAGCATCGCCTGCTCCTTAGTATTGTTACGAAGCTGATCCATGACGACATCATTTTCAGACACTTTCCCAGCAATGGTATTGGCATAGTTGAGCATATCGTTTTCCGATAAACCATCTTCGATAAACAAGTCATTCATTCGTTCAATGATTTCATTAAGTAGCTCAGTTTTTGGATCTTTCGGCGTTGCGCCCGTCCCCTCTTTATCAGATGGGAGATGATGCTTTTGTTCTTCACCTACTTTATAACCCAACTTCAAGTCGGCTTCTCGCTGCTCATGCAAGCGGTAATGTGTCATCACTACATCAGATAAATCGATATCTTCATCGATAATGTCTAAACGCAACAATGGGGCAAGGTGATTCGCAAACAGTGCCAACTTCTCCAAGTCTAAGTCACTAAAATCAACGATCTGAGACACGAACTCGTAATAACGAGCGAATGAAGTTAGGTCTTTCTTGAATACGTCGAGGACGTCTCTCGCTTCCTTCGCATGTTTAACGCTGTTCTGAGCAAACTTAATTGCCTTGTCATTTTTCTCAATTTTAGCTTTTGATAAATCAGCTTGAGCAATTTCTAATACTGACGTGGCATCTTTGTAGCGTTCTTCAAAGCGCTTCACTGGTGCTTTGCACAGGTTCGCCAGTTTTGATTGGCTTGCATGTTTACTATTGTAAGCTTTAACGAAGGCTTCAACTTCAAACCACTGGTATATTCCGACCTTGCCAAGCTTATCCATCAACTCATAAACAATGTTAGGATCAGATACCCCAGCTAATTCAGCCGTTTGGAAGTAAACCTTGAACTCAGCCAGAATATCTTCAGGCTCATTAACAAAGTCCAACACAAAGGTTTTGTTTTTTCCCTTACAGGTACGATTCAATCGAGATAATGTCTGAATACACTCCACACCTTTAAGCGGCTTATCCACGTACATCGCGACCAATTTAGGTTGGTCAAATCCTGTCTGGAACTTATTCGCAACCAGCATCACTTGATAATCATTAGTATCAAATGCTTTGCGCATATCGCGTCCAAGCAAATTAGGGTTCATGTTGTTTTCAGTAAAAGGATGATCGGGTAAATCAGGGTCATTCACTTCACCAGAAAACGCCACCATTGCATTGACGTTAGAATAACCTTTTTCTTGCACGTATTTCTCAAACGCCAGTTTATAACGCACCGCCTCTAACCGACTTGATGTCACCACCATTGCTTTGGCTTCACCACCTAACAAGTGCTTCACTTTACTATTAAAATGCTCAATGATTACTTCAACTTTTTGAGCAATATTGTATGGATGTAGTCTCACCCATTTAGCCATTTTCGATGCAGCTTTCTTGCTATCTACTTCGTGATCAGTCGTCGGATTATCATGTGCTAATTGATAAGCGACACGGTAGCTTGTGTAGTTTTTCAGAACATCAAGAATAAACCCTTCTTCAATTGCCTGACGCATTGAATAGACGTGAAAAGGCACTGGTTTATTGGTATCACTTTCTGGCTCTAATGGCTCAGGTCTACGACCGAACAAACGTAATGTTTTCGCTTTTGGTGTGGCAGTAAACGCAAAATAACTCAGTTTATTTGAGCCCTTACGAGCTTCAACCGACAGAGCAAGCATATCTTCACTGTCTAACTCTTCATCGTCTTCCAGTTCTTGTGCCATTAGCACTTCACGAAGTTTACGAGCGTTTTTACTACTTTGACCTGAGTGTGCTTCATCGGCAATCACCGCAAAACTACGACCTGCCAGTGTTGTATCTTGCCGAATCGCCTCTAAAACGTGTGGAAACGTTTGAATCGTCACAATAATGATTGATGTACTGGCTTTTAGTTCCCCAGTTAATTGACTGGATTTAGAGCCTTGTGACTCTTCACGGTTAACGCGAGCAATCATCCCTTCATGGTGATCAAACTGATAAATCGTATCTTGAAGTTGGCTATCCAATACGGTTCTATCGGTGATCACAATAACGGAATCAAAAACCTTATCACCCGCCTTTTTACCCAAATCAGGATGAGAGGTGTGATAGTGCTTTGAGGCAAGTTGGTGAGATAACCACGCAATCGAGTTCGACTTCCCTGACCCCGCACTATGTTGAACCAGATATTTATGTCCCGTTCCTTCTATATCAACGGTGTTAAGCAACTTTGAAACAACAGCCCATTGGTGATAACGAGGAAAAATCATTGTCTCTTTGACTTTGATTGAACCGTCTAACTCTTCAACATCTTTACGTTCTAAGTGAATATAGCGACCTAAAATCAGCAGCAAATTATCTTTCTGGAAAATCTCGTTCCATAGATAGGACGTTGCGTAAGCGTCATCTTCTGGGATGTCGTTACCTTTACCACCGTCAGACGTCCCTTGATCGAAAGGCAGGAAGAACGTCTTTTTACCGTCCAAACGTGTCGTCATCGCAACGTTGTACTGACTCACAGCAAAATGCACTAACGCACCACGCTTGAATGTCAGTAGCGGCTCTGTTTTTTTCGTCGCGGGATCTTTAGGTTGCCTGTCTTTCATGTACTGAACTTTGGCATTATCAATAGACTGCTTAAATTCAGATTTAAGTTCACAAGTCGCGACAGGGATACCATTGACGAATAGGGTCAAATCTAACCGACCGTCATAACCGTTCGGTGAATAAACCAGCTCTGGCACCACTCGCAAAATATTTTGCTCGTATTGCTCAGTCGCTTCTGGGTTCAAAGCGTGATCTGGCTTGAAAGCACAAAGCTGGAACTTTGCGCCTCGATCTTTAACTGTATTACGCAGCACCCACAATGTTCCGTGGTTCTTTAAATCACGGACTAAGGATTTGAGAAGCGCATCTCTGGTTGCGGTTGGATTTCGCTCCGTACTTGGAAAATGCTGCGCGAGCTTTTCCCACTGTTTCGGTTGAGAAGTTCTTACAAATGCCTCAACGTCTTCTGGGTAAAGTGCTAATTCACGATTGTATTTACTCGATTGACCTAACAACCAACCATTGGAAAGCATTTGATCAAGGATATCGTTTTGGAATTGCAGCTCTCTAACTGTTTTCTCTTGACTCATAAGCCTATTTCTTTTTTTCTAATTTTTTTACAGCCGCTGCTAAATCTCGATCAACTTGCGTTGGGCTGGCGTCAATCACACATCTAAACTTATCGTATTCGTGCTTGGCCTTCTGTTTCGCCTGCTCCGCAGATACTTTTCCAGCGTGTGTTAAGATATTAAAATCACTCAGTTTTAGAAAATCATCAAGCTTTTCCGCCCAATCAGCCATTTTCATAAGCTTACCTTGTCTTGCTTGCAGTTCAGCAAACTCAAGGTAGGAGTTAACTAATCGGTTTAACGTATCTAACTCGTTCTCTGACAGATAATTTTTGGCTGTAACTACTTCTTTGCGCGTCGGCTCTGTACCTTTGTAAGTGGTCAGTCCCATGTGAGGCTTATCACCATCGACTCGTTTAAATATCAATTCAGCAGCGGTATGGCCGTGCGCAGCCCAATGCATTTTGTTTTGCACCTGTGCGAAAAACTGCATACTGGTTTGGGCACTCCCATCATAGTCAACACTGGTTGCATAAATATCGCATACTTTACGCCAGAAGATTTTTTCCGATGAGCGAATGTCACGGATGCGGTTAAGCAATTCATCAAAATACTGACTGTTGTCAGGATTTTTCAGACGCTCATCATCCATGACAAAACCTTTGGTCAAATACTCTTGCAGCGTTCGAGTTGCCCATTGGCGAAATTGTGTACCTTGCTTTGAACGAACTCGATAGCCCACGGCTAAAATCGCTTCAAGGTTATAATGGGCGACCTCTCGACTAACCTGACGACTACCTTCTTGACGAACTATTCGGAAATTCCTAATGGTTGAATTTTGTTCAAGCTCACCTTCATCATAAATATTTCGCAAGTGCTCGTTAATCGTGGGGACACTCTTTTGATAAAGCTCGGCAATCAGGTTCTGTGAGAGCCATAAGCTATCGGACTCAAACAAACACTCTACATTCGCTTGACCATCAGCACTTTGAAACAGGATGAACTGGCCTTGCGGTGGCGTTAACTCATTACTCATCTTTACGCACTCTCCTGCCAATCTCGAACATCAATCTTACCTGTCACGGCTGCTGAGATAAGAGCTGTCTTGCGTTCTTTCATCAACTCGATTTGCTTTGTCGCCTTATCTTCAATTTTTACAAAAGTCGCATTCATAGATTCAATCTCAGCAACAATTTTATCTTGTTCATTCTTAGGCGGCACAGGCATCATGATACGACCAAGTTCTTCAAAATATAGACGAAGCCTCATTTCCATAATTCCACGAGACCAACGCTTGAATTCACTTTGAGTAAACTCTTGTCTAAATAAGAAATGATAAAATTTAGGGTTAATATCTTTCGTTTTTCGAAGTATGTCATAAGCAGGACTGGTAACACCGTCATAATCGGAATACCCAACAGCCCCCATCCAAGCAAGCAGTTTATTTACGATAATATCGCCTTTTTTTACAGACCAATAACCATCAGTATTACTGGCTTTGTTACCTTTTTGCTCTAAGTCCTTTCGAGGGGCAACACCAATAGCTGCATAAACCGATAACAATTCCTTACCATGATTTTTTGTTGAGGGTTCAGCGACTAATCTAAAAAAGCGCTTTGTGGGTAATACTTCCCAATGCTCAGGCACATCTCCCAACCATTCCACACCAGAGTCTTTCATAGGTGCATCAGGGTTCAAACCTTTGGTTACAGCGTGAGAAATCACCGCTTGGCGGTTTCGTGGTCGAGGAAGTTGGCGATTTTTTGTTGTTCTTGAATTGATGGATTTGGGACGCGGTAATTTGCTAACTCATCCGTTGATAGTTCAAGAAATGTTGTACCCCTGCCAAGATTGTTAAGCTGCTTACCACTAATGGACAACACGTAGTAAACATATTTGTTCTCAACGCTGGTTGTTTTAATTAACGATTTACAACCTTGATTAGTACAAAGCTCTTTTGAAGCAATAGCAATCGTACCAATTGGTGCTCTGGTTGATAAAATAAGCGAACCTTTTGGGACAAGAGAAGTACCACAAGAACTTAGGCCTTCATTTGTAATAGTCTTTGATGAAGTAGATATACTCTCGTTAACTTTACTTAAATCCGCAGGTGTGACCCAAGTTATGTCACCATCCCAATACAACTTCTCACCAGAGCGAGGGGTTGACCCATTAACAACCTCAAAGCTCCGTTTAATTGGTAAACAACTCCAAGAAACTGGGATGACCCCAATCCAATCAATTCCGGATTCCTTATACTCTGAATATGCTTTATAACGACCAGTCATTATGAGTGCACCTCGTTAAGTAGCTGCATAATCTCAGCCGATACTGCATCAAGATCTGCATCAATTTCATCTAACTTTCTTGGTGGTTCATATACGTAAAAATGGCGGTTGAATGGGATTTCATAACCGACAATACCTACCTGTCCATCTAACTCATCTGTCTTACTTTCATCAATCCACGCATCGGGAACGTGGGGTAAAACTTCACGAGCAAAATATTCTTCAACGGTTTGGGTTAAAGGCACGTTTTCATTGTCGCGCAAATCTGGGTTGGCTTCTGGCTTACCTTTGTCTTTACCAGATTTTACAAGGCAGGTTTCGGCTTCATCATCATGCTCACCTAAGTGTTTCACAATCAGTTTTTGCTGTGTCGCACTGAGTTTGGTGCCAGCGAGATTTTTGGTTAAAGCTTTTAGGAACTGGTCTCGTGAAAGCAGTTTTTCATCTTCAAACATAGTAAGCGCGTTAAGGATTGCTTCCTGAACCGAGTCATTAATTTTTGACCACGCTTTATCCGCTTTAAGGGCCTCAAGGCGCGTTTCATCTTTTGGATAAATAGCCAGTTTTAAAGGACGTTCAACCGTAATACGACGGTAACCAAACTCTTGGTAATCAAAAATCTTACTAAACTCGTTTTCAACAAATTGACCGTAAGTTTTTACTATCGTTTCAATACCATCTTCTGTTAGTTCTCGACGCTTACTGCCTAAAGATTTTCTCATCGCAGCATAGAATACATGCTCAATTTCATCGGTTGACTCACCGCCGCCACTGCGACCACGTCCACCATTTTTAGGACGCTCTTTTGACGCATTAATTAGCTGGACTTTGCCTTTACGGTTTGGTGCTTTGTTATTAGACAAAATCCAGATATAAGTGGCGATACCAGTGTTGTAGAACATATCGGTTGGCAGAGCGATGATTGCTTCAAGCAGGTCATGCTCCAGAATATAACGACGGATTTCACTTTCACCACTGCCAGCCCCACCTGTAAACAACGGTGAACCATTTAAAATAATACCAATACGAGACGCAGTACCTTTGGCTTTATCTTCCACTGTTAGCGGGCGCATTTTACTGATGAGGTGCATTAGAAACAGCAATGAGCCGTCTGAAACACGAGGTAATCCCGCACCAAAGCGACCTTCAAAACCTTTCTCGTTGTGTTCATCAATAATCGATTTCTGAATCTTCTTCCAATCCACACCAAATGGAGGATTAGACAGCATATAGTCAAACTTATCGGTGCGCAGTAGGTCATTAGATAAGGTGTTACCCAATTTAATGTTATCGACTTTCTGTCCCTTAATGAGCATGTCGGCCTTACAGATAGCGTATGACTCAGGGTTCAGTTCTTGCCCAAAGGCAGAAAGCGACGCGCGCTCGTTTAGCTCAAGCACATATTCCATACCAGACGATAAGAAACCACCCGTTCCGGCCGTTGGGTCATAAATAGAACGCACTAAGCCCGATTGTGTTAATAATTCATCGTCATGAGAAAAAACCAAGGATGTGGTAAGGCGAACCAAATCTCTCGGAGTAAAGTGCTCACCCGCCGACTCATTAGAACTTTCAGCAAAGCGACGAATCAATTCTTCAAATACCAACCCCATGCCGTAGTTATTAATGACATTAGGATGTAAGTCAGTGGACGCAAAACGTTTTGCAACTTTATAGAGCAGATCTGCCTCTTCTAACTTGTCGATAGTATTGAAAAAATCAAAGTGTTCGAAGATTTCACGAGCATTAGGGCTAAAAGACTGAATGTAGTTTTCAAGGTTGCGAGCCACCCCTGTCTCACCCAGCTTGTTTAGATCCATTTTGGAAGTATTGTAAAAGCTGAATTGAGCCGTGTGGGTTAACACTTTTTCTTGTGCTTCAAACGGCATCGCCTTTACGGATTCATATTTATCCAGCACTTGCTCTTTTGTTGCTTCCAGAACACACTCCAAGCGACGAAGCAGTGTGAAAGGCAAGATAATGCGACCATATTGAGATTGTTTGAAGTCACCACGCAGAAGGTCTGCAACAGACCAAAGAAACGCTGCCGTTGAAGAAAAATTATTGTTAGTCATTGTTATTCGTCTGATTCCATAAAAAATTACCCAAAATCATACCACTTATTGTCCTTCATTCAGAGTAATGTTGAAATCTCGCGCAGCAGAATCGGACCGCTATCACCAGAGATCATTGGCATGTTTTGAAGCAATACTCCGCAAAAATCCCGCAACCTCTTTCCCTAAAACACAAAAATGCCCCATATAGGGCAATTTTCAAAGATAGGAGCACAATACTACCTATATTATTGTTGCAAATTAGCCCCTTAAATCGGACCTAATGACGGTGTGATTTTAGGCGAGAGAGTTGAGCGCTAATGTAGTCGTTTCGTAGTTGCTGCGCTGTTCGATACCGACTGTCAGGTCCGATGGAGACGGTGCGGAGCTTTAATTGATTGATCACATACTCTGTGAAAAATGATCGACTGGTCAGGCGCTTTTCTATCTCAGCAAAGAAGCTCTGCCTATCGACAACGATGAGTCTTTCATAAGCCAGCAATTGATAAAGACACTGTTCGATAGGTTGATCCTGATTCGCTGTAACGTGTGTTTCAACACCAGGTAAACCAACAACTTCAATTGACCAATGTCCTTGATACACTCGTAGCGATACGCATACCACGCAAGGATGTGATCGTTGCCACTGAGCCAAAGATTCTTCATACGAAACATTACAACTGACCATAATACACCTCATCATAAAGGCTTAGAGTGTATTCCTGCTCTGACTCAGCATTAAGCTGTGAAAGTTGAACAGCGTAATCATCTTCTACAGCCTGTTTCTTCATTGGTTTCGCCAGAACAAAGGAATAATTCTGATAAGTATAACCCTGTGGTTTTGAGGCTCGTTTTATGACTCTTACAGCATTTTTACGGTCTTTTTCTGTCTCACGGTCATACCCGAATAAGTCGAATAAAAACTCTCGTTTAAGCTTTACTTGCTGACCATAATAGCTTTTGAAATTGCTCATCATCCAACCAATGATTGAACGATGCGGTTTCATTTCATCTATGTCTATGAAGTAGCTTTGATTTGTTTTATCGCCATGATGGTTATCAATCTTGATAACTTTTCTTGAACTAAATGGAGCAGTATCAACAGAGTAAGTGATGTAAAAATTATCAATAGAATCAATCTGAATTAAAGGATGTTTTAGCTCGTACAGTATATCCAACATAGGCTTTTTGCTGGATTGAAAATAACTGCATATTTCCGACAGAGAGATACGACAAGTCACAATCTCATTGCTTTGGTTATAGTAGTTGATTAGCTGATTGTGATGCAGCAGATAAAACGCCACTTTTAGCGCTTTAAAGCTCAAACCTGATGGTAAAAGCAGACGTTGATACTCGTTGAAATGAGTATGAATGAACTGACGTTCTACGATTAGAACCTTATGTTTTGGGTTGTTTTTCGTCGTTTTAACAGACATTAGCTTCTCCTTTGATGTTTGTCGTTAAAGAGCAAAAATCAAAGCATAAAAGCCTATCCCAGCGTGTTTGAGTGCGGTGATGGAAGTGATTTAGCGTTAGTTTATTCTGTAAATTATCTCAATTTGATTTTTATCTCTTATATCGTTGTTACATATTGAAAAGATTTGTCAAGACCGTTCATCAAAATAATTTACAAATTGTCCACCCTATGCCATTCGTCAATGAGAGAAAGGTCAAAAACGAACAAGTTGGTGAGCAGTCCATTCGACCTTGATAAACCGTCTACGTTTTTCTGATGAAACGTCCGATAATCCTGATAGAGTGCCCACCTCTTTTAATATATTTAATAATCTTAATATAATTTCTTTTTTAATATAAAGTCGCTGACCAGCCAGCCGACTCGCCACACTTTAAAAACAACCCTTTTCATTCTCCTTTTGTCTTGAAGCCCAGTGCAAGCGTTGACCGTTTGATCGTCATCCAAACTCTGCGAACAAGTTCGCCTTTTCTGGTAAAGCCAAAACAAGAATTGCAATGAGATACATGAAAATCATGCCTGATACGCTCAGAACGTGCCCCCAACGGGGCGGATTTGCTCTGGAGATTAGAGCGATTGACAAGATTTAGGGTAAATAAAGGCAGTGCAAGCCTAAAGACTGACGAAACTATCTTTCAACAATCGTTAATTGCGGTTTTTCAACCGCCGCTCTGGTTTGATAGGCCAATACACCTTCAAATCGAGATCGTGACAATACGAGCTAATTTTGAGTGATAGAAATTAAGAAATCGAAATGTGTCAGTCAATCCAAAGCTTACGCTCACGAATAGCGTTTATCTTTGAACGGTAAGTGCCACGGTTCATCCCCAATAGTCTTGATGCTTTTGCCTGATTACCACGAGTATGGACAAGTATCTGCTCTAATAACTCATCACTGACCATCTGAATAACCCAAGACATATCGGGCGTTGCTTGTCGATCTTGGCGTGTTGGTTCAAGCTCCGCTTTAATGGACTCAATAATCAATTTCTTATCAAAAATGGTAGGGGTAGACACAATTACTCTCTGGCTGGTAAAAGGGGCAAGGATTATCATAGATCGTTGATCGATTGTCCAACGGTCTGCCCAAGACAAATCAACAAAAAACCACCTGGACTATCCACCTGTAAGACCATTAACCAACGATACTGGTGAACTGGCAAAACTCCCTTCCCCCTAAAAAGGGAGTATTCAAAACCGCTAAAATCACAAAACATTCAAATCAAAAGATCAAAAACCATTGCAAGACAAGGGTTTATACTCCCACCACTGCGTGGGTGTATCGTATGAAACCTAATCAACGGTCACCGTTGACTTCTTACCAGTCGTTTAATGAAGTGCTATTGCAATATCTGAAAAGTGCGATACAACATAGAGATAAGCACAGGAAAAGGAGACGCTATGACGATACAAATCAACCACAAAAACCAACTTCTGAACCGTCCTATCAGACACTCAAATACAAAGGTCACTCTTCAAACTTCAACCCCAAAGTGGACACATCACCCAATCACTTTCACTCCACTTTCAAAAGAATTGTTATCAAAACTGATAACTTTTCAAAACTCGATTGGGGAGAATCAATGAGCAATAAGTTCTTTCACTATTCAACGAATCAGGAGGTCGAACAATATCTGTCAGAACTGACGCTGCAGTGCGGATTTAAGAACAAAACCCAACTAATCAATGCAATATTCAATGGCGAAACGTTAACGGTTCAAAGCGATGATTTAACGCTTCAAAACAACCAATCAGCGCTGTTTAAACCAAACGCACAGCAATTGCTGGACTTAGATACACAGTTACGAGTGCACCTTCCTGATACTAATCCGGTTCATTTTGACATAAACGAGTATCAGAGCATTGGAGATAAACTTGCAGCAGCAGTACAACTCACCGTTAAGAATCGTCAGTTTTTACCTGCGTATCTGCATATTTTGCAAGAACTGCTACTGGTGTTTGATTTCGAGATAGCGCAACCAAAGCTCGAACAATTAGGTGAAGATGATGAGTTTGTGAAAGCGTATAAGGCGAAGCTAAAGACACTGGCTCAATCATCCAGTACAAAATCGAAAAGACGCATTGCCGTGAGCAATCCAGTGAGATTTGCAAAGACGATGGCTCAGTTCACAGCTAAGCTATTAACTAAAGCGCAAGAGGAAGCGCTATCGGTCGTTAATATCGCCAAATTGCAGCTGAAAGACATCGCTCTTTCAACACCAGTCAAAACAGCTTTACTGCAAGATTTTGACCGAGCAAAGCAAAGGTTAACCGCTACCCAAAAACCAGTATCGCAACTTGACAAGCTACTTATTCTGTTAAGTAATGCCAAGTTTCAGCGACTAACTATCACTGAAAAAAATAAACAAACCATTGAAACTGTGACAAAAGAATTAGCTGAGTTAAACCAGTGCATCAAAGCGTGTCATCACGCTCAGAATGATACTGCCTTAACCGTTAAGCAGAAGATGCTTGATATACTGGAATTGAAAAAGCACCTAAAGCGTTGTGCCATAGGTGCAAATAATTTAGATTGGTAAGCGTATAAAATTATTGAGATTTTAGTTTATAACCACCTGATTGTTCAAAATAAATCCCTCTCATAGACCATGCATCATATCTTATGTCACAAGGACTCAAAAAATCGTCAGATGGTTGATAGTCACTTGGGATTTTTGACCATATAGCATCTCCACCACGGTCACCAGTATTCAACCAGTAATCCAATGGATCGCCGTTTTGTTCGAATAAATCACCATCGAGTACTGAGATAAAATCATAGTATTTACCATTATCTACTCGGTAGTCATGAGAAGCACCATCAGTGGGCACAAAACCTACAATCTCTTCAAATACCGCAGGGCGAAGGCAAAAGTTTTCAGGAATTTGATATCCATCATTTGCAATACTTGTTTTTCTCCAAAAACCGTCACTATCTCTTTCGATTAGATAATGGGTTTTATTAAAAGTACCTTCTTCGTAACGGAACACTTTTTTCCAGCCACTTTGACCATCATGGATTGAAGGTGTTTGATCAAAGCTTTCATTTCCTGACATGACACTTTCAAGCTGAACAAACAATTCATCAATATCTTGATAGAAATTATTCGACGAAGGCGTTGCACTCCACAATGGAAGCTCTTCATTAGGATACTCTAATTCCGTTTCGGTAAAGCCTGACCTCACAATATCTTCATTACCACTATTAGCATGCACATTCGATTGCGTATCATCAAATACAGAAGAGACAATTTGCTCAACTGCATCAGGAGTTAGTGGGCATTTATCTATTTCGTCATTAAAATCAACGTTATTAAAAATTCTGTTGGTCTTAATGCTTTCTTCATTACTTACTGACACCACGTAAGAGCTTTCAGTACAAACCTTTAGTCCAACTTGACTAACCCTTTCGGCAACATAATTCCACTTAGCTGTATCAACCAAAGTTCGTTGCAGATAATAAAGAACTTGGTCATTTTGATCCTCGACTTCTTCAAGAACAACCACAGCACCATTTACACTATCATGGAAGCTCATTGTTGATACGTACAAACCGTCTTCTACGATGCCGTAGCTATCATATTCTAACTCACTTAAAACTCGAACCAGTGCTTGAGAATCTGGATTTTCAGATTTTGCTTTTTCTGTTTCTTGTAGAGTTGCCACTTCTTCCTGTGCAACAATTTCTAAGTCGCCACGACCTTCTTTAATGAAATCTTGATATAGATTATCTGTTGATACAGCTTCGATCACTGAGATATTGGTTTCAATATTTTCAGCAACTTGTTTTTCTGCTTTACCTGTCGTATCTAACAACCAGTCTGATGTTTCACTCTCAACACCAATCAATGCACCACAAGTTAACTCTACACCCTCAAGGATTGCTTGTTTTTGAACTTCTGTCCAAACCATTGTCGTAAATGGTGTTGTGTTTGAATCACGACCAGTGTAACCATCGAAAGAACTTGGTGGTGTCAACATCTTGTAAGCTGATGTTACTACTCCTGTTGTGCTATCGACTGCACCAACTGGCACATCTACAATAATTGGAGCTGCACCAAGACATGGATCTTCTGGAACAACTTGCAATACATATTGACCACTTGAATCTGTTACTGCGTGTGGCTCATCACCACTTAAAACACCATTAAAGTCACGGTCAAGAAACACAGTTGCACCTTGAACATAACCGTCAATAACTGTACCACCTAAACCAACAGTTGAACCATCAGGAATAGCAGGTGTATCGGATGTTAGAGGTGTAGTCCCACCATTATCACCGTTGCTGTCGTCACTACCACCACAACCTACAAGAACAGAACCGATTAATGTTGCTAAAATTAATTCTTTCAAAATATTTATCTTCCTTTAAATATTATTTAAAATTAAGGAGGAATAATCCACAAATAATAAGTCAGCACTCACATTGTTTGTAAAGTCAATCAGGGCGAACGCATGAGTTGAATTAATATTAATTCTCACAAGATGTTAACCAGAATTTTTTGCTCTAAACTTCTTTTCGGTCGTTTTTTGAACTTGAAATTTAGTACTTACACTATCTATCTTTTAATGAATTAACAAAGAACCCATTATCTGTTTACAAAAGGTCTACTCATGCGGTAGCACTGTAACGTCAATTGGTTGATTTATTAGCTGCTTTTTGTACAAGGTTCAAGCTAACTTAACTCAGATAATTGGAGGTTTTGGGATAACTAACAAACATAGAGAGTCCAAAAGCATCAAGCGGTTGCTTTTTAGGCAAGGTGGATCCCCCTGTAACAAAGTTTAGATGATAACATCAAAGATATTAATCTAAGCTATCAAAGTAAGCCTTCCAAGGTGGAATAGGTGTTGTTTTCTTAACACGCTTAAATCCACTAACGTATGATTGATCTTTTTTGCTTCCATACATAAGAAATAAGTCATCGGATACAATATCTATATAGACAAAACTGGACATCCAACCAGGAATTAAAACAAAATCGGTCTCGTTTATCACATCAAAATTAAATCTTTCCTTATACCACTTGATGTTTTCTCTCATTACTTCATTAGTAACAGGAGACATAGTGTGAATATTTTTATAATCAAAGTAACTTATTGTATTATAATTTTGCAACCTTCCTTCTTTGTCATATGTGAAATATGTCATAGAATGACTATCATAATCAGAATAATTAACTGGATATTTATCTAAATAGTCTTCACGGAGTTTTTTGTTTTCTTTATAACTTAATCTTTCATTAGGAAGCTCTTTTGTTAGATACTTGTAATAATGTATAGACTCAATTTCGTGCTCCAACCTATCTTTCAGCTTAATGTTTGCCTTTGCATGTAGAATATCTTTTTCTTTTGCGAAAAAATCTATTCTTTCATCAATATCATTAACACCTGAAGGCGTAAAAAAAACCACTATTGGTTTTCTCCTTTGCTCAAAGTGTGAGATAGCACTAAATTGATGTTTTTTTGGCTTATTTACCTGCCATTGCCCTGAAAAATAACTCGCATCAAACAATTCAGGCTTAACCCCCTGATTCTTGTTATAAATTCTCCTTTCAGCTTGAGATGAGATAGAAAAAAACATAGAAAAAACTATTAGAATCATAAATTTTAATTTCACACTTACCTCAAATGATAACATAACAAAAACCACTATTATATTTAATCTATGGCTGAAGAAAGTTCAAGAAATTAAAGTCACCCAAGCCCAATTGATAATTTAGTTAACAAATCCAATTATTTGTGCGAGCAATATCACAGACTTAACAGGCCAAAATATGTATGATTTTTGTGTGATTTTATACTTATTCATGTCGAGCATTAGGTAATTAATTATTAATACTTTATTTGTCGTAAGGATATGTATTGTCACCTTATTATAATATATTAATTAAAGGAACATTAAATGATTCGTAGAGCCATCATTAGTTGCGCAATTTTATCATTAGCTGGCTGTCAATTAACAGGTAGCGAAAATCCGAGTGATATTACATCGGTTGACTTTTCGACTATGGAATGTGAACAAATTGAACAAGTTTTTGTAGAATACAAAAATAACATGGATAACTTAGATACAGGCGCAGGATTATTGGCAACTGTAGGCCTTGATACAGGCACTAATGAAGTAAAATCAACAATGAATGCAGCTTACATGCAAGCTAAGAATACAGCAAAGCCAGTTATTAAAGCTAAAAACTGCTCTATTACGATTTAGCCATAAATTTATGTTAATTGTAAAAAAAGCACATTCTTGTGCTTTTTTTTATAAGGATTAAAGAGTCTTTTATGAAAAAAATCCTAATGCCACTGACTGTACTTATAGGACTCAGTGTTTCAATCAATGCATCAGCGAAAAGTAGTTACGAACGTGATTATGACCAAATGCAGAAGTTCAGATTAGGCTCATTCACCATTGATATGGTTGATGAGCTAACGCCAACAGAGACCAAAACATCAAATGATATGGATTTGTTGTATTTCGATAGTGCAACAATTCAAGCTCTACCCTTCAAACGTGGATTCTTTCCTGAAATGACAGTGCTCACGAACAAAGAGCACACTACCGCCACTTACTCTGCACAGTTCAAGGACCAAAACACTTGCATCAGAAAAGTGGGACAGAAAGAATTGAAGCCCTTGTACTATCGTGGATATCAAAGTAGAGCTGTTAAAAAAGATCCTAAGGATGATGTATGGGAGCTTTACGTCAACAAAAAGCGCTCTCAACAAGAGCAAATCGATCGTGATCAGTTTCAGTTAGTAACGAATGGGGCGTATGCAAAAGCTTACTTTAATCCTCTATATCCAGATTATGTAGGCACATTCGAAAAGCCAACACAAGGTGACATGTTCATTGAAATGGAATGCAAAGAAAATGGTGCTATGAGCATAACGTTCACCGATGTGAGCAAACACGCTGCTTTAAACCAATAATTAAATAAGGATACCTTTAATGACTATTGAAACAACTTATGCTTCCTTCAGGTCGGTTAAGAGCCTGAATGATCTAAAAGCGCTTCCATTCAAAGCCAAAGCGATAGCCCTCAGCGCTCTTGCCATTCTCATTTTGTTATTTTCTTCATTATTTTCAGGAGGCTACGCTTTCGAAGGAAACTACGTTTTAGACCTTTCTAAATATTCTGAAAAGCAAGCTCGTCAGCTATCGAGGCTCCCTGACGATAGGAATGTATTCTCTATTCATGGCAATGAAATGATCTTGGCTGGTGAAAAAACCACGATCGAAGTATTAAGTCATGATAAGAACGTGTATCAAATATCCGTTTCCTTGGGAGAAAAAACAACCTCTGCTTCAATCACGTTGTTGGACAATGGTAGTATCCAGATAGGCGGCAATGGATTTGGTAGAAAAGGCTCAGGTTGGTACTTAAAACCAAAGTCATAGATTAATAATCCACAAATAATAGGTGAGCACTATACTGCAGGGAAGTAGTGCTCATCAGGCGACTCCCTTAGCATTGATTACGGCTCATTGAGGCGAGCTACCTAATAACAACTGTAGTTAGCAATTTCGAGTAGATCAAAAAATTAACCAGATATTAAAAGTACAATAACTCAGGAATCGAGCTTAGCAGCCATGTCGGGCACAGTGGTACATTGCACGAAAATCCCCACCACAGTTGTTTTTCAGTAAGAAAGCAGCCAACTTTTCATTTGGGCCATTCATCAACGCTTCCAGCTCTGATAAATCACTACGCTCAATCAGTTCACATGTCCCTTGAACTTCATTGTAGTTCATACACTTCTTATCACACATATCAAGTAACATCCTTTTAACTTAATAACCACAATTTTAATGTAGGACATTTAAGTGGCTAATTTTGATGGTTTGAATAAAAATGTGAAAATACCGTATAGATGCACAGTGTGAATGCTGTTTATTATGACGCTGGTCACACCAGTATATTAGTTTTACTTTCTAACCGTTCGCTTATCATTCTGTCTTGGGACAACGAGAGCGGTACGCTGGCTGCCATCAGGCACAATGAAACATCAACAGTAAAAGCTGCCACTTTTACAAACGGCTCTGGGTTTATCCTGCAATACGGATTATTTGACATTTTGCGCTCTCATGATACGACATAAGTATACATGGACGTTTACTTATGATCATCAAGATGAAGAAAGTCGCTTTCTCTTGCGACAACAAACGAAAAGGGAAAAACACAGGCTCGTTAACCAACCACATCCTTTACCTCATCACAGATAAGAAGACCAAGCGCTACTCCGACAAGCGCTGCAACCTTTCCTTTTCTCTAAACCCAAATCAACCCGATTTAGGTGCATTACTGACGCACAAAGGCGCATCTCTCAGCCAACCTGAACTGTCTGAATTGGTAAACACCTACTGTTTAGAGCAGCATTGCTACATAACTCAGCATTACGTGAAAAACAGCCGTAAAGCCAAGCAACTGGACGATTACCAAGAATGTTTAGATCCTCAGAAACTGTTCAACTATCAAGGCTCATTGAGCTTTACTCAAGCGGAATACCAAAGGTTATTAAAAGCATCTGGTGGTAACGAAGCACAAGCCAAAGCGATGATGGAAAACATCACTCGCCACTATCTTGCAAGCTACTACAACCAGATAAAAAAAGAGCAGAATATTAAAGGGAAAAAGACTAAGCCAGAAGAGATTGTGCTTGTCTCGAATTTTCATATTGAAGGGGAAGCGAATCCGCACATCCATTTTTATACCCATGCTTTTTGTCCAACAACTCAACGCTACATGAACCCACGTTATTTCTCTGAAACAAAGCAAAAGGTTCATAAGCAAATTGAAAAGCAATTCGCCCAGTATTTAGAGCAAGGCGTTGCGACAGGTCAGCAAAAGAACCAAGCAAGAACCGCTCGTAGGGACTATCTGACATACCTTTTAGATCATTGCCACAATTGGTTTGAAGTTAAAAAAGTGTTTAGGGATTTAGAGGGATTGCTCAGTGAAGTGTTGAACAGCGATGATCCGTTACATGCGAAAATCAATGAATTACAAAAAAGAGGAATCTCCCTTAAGGTTAAATCTAATCAACAGGTTGAAATACAGCAGAAAGACGTACCAATCACCCTCTCTATTAATACGTTCATCAACAGAAAGTTGAAACAATCGTTAAAGCGCTTCGCTAAACAACACCAGTTTGAACAGCAAAGCCAACGCTACGGCAATACAACGCCAGTCGAAAAGATGGAAACGGTACTGTTAAACAACCTTAACGCTGTGAATAAGGCACTTTCTCAAGAGTTAGGTCAAATACCACCAAGCGAACATCAGGAAGCCAGAAACAAGGCATTTAAGACATTCTATGAGCGATGCCTTGCCACTGGCGTGTTAGTGAATCTAAACAAGCAACATCATTTGTCGTTTCATAAATTGGATGAGAATAAGCAAGTGAGCAGCCAAAACAACCTTAAAGCGACAAAATACAACGCTTCACTATTCAACTCTCCAGAATTGTCTGGCAAAGCGATAGCGCAGCACTTTGGTTTAGATTTGGACGACATTCGCCAGCACCAGAGCGAACTAATGGAGTTCATGCCACGCACTATCAACTATCGCAAGGTGGTGTTTTTCTCGATGGACAACCAACAGCACAACCACGTCTATCAGGAGTACTTTCACCTTAATCGTCACCAGTCGCTTTTTGATAATTGCGGCTTGGAGGTCTTTGAGAATGATGATGAAATCACGGTCTTCAACCGCAAAGGCGAATCACTGATCCAGATAAAGCAGATTGACGAAAACCACGCTCGAATCACGATGAACACGCTACATGGAGCAAGTGCAGCCAAGGTCTTACATTCAATGCTGGTTCGTGAAGCGAAATCGCTACCCGTTGGGGAAGGTATCTTGATTAAGCCAGCAAAATATTCCTTTGGACGACAACATCTAAGATATTTACACCTTGAGATCATGTTCTCAACGGACAGGCACAGCCAGAAGATTGTGGTTGAGTATAACAATATGAGCAGTGACAAAAAGTTGCAAAGAATGATTGATGCGAAGCTTGAGCAAGAGCTGGCAAGGTTTGAGAAGAACTTTGTCAGATACAGTCAGAAGAATCCAGACCAATACCAGTTTGGGGAAGCTGTTGGGACGCACCTTTTAGACAATGAGCACCTATCGCCAGAGCAGCGTGAACGTGTGAAGAAACAGATTGAGAGCCAGAAGCAGCGCTTAGAGATGAGCACCGCTAAGACAAATAAGAATAAAACTGAACCCGCTCCTAAGACCAAAAAGTTAAAACTATGAGATCTGTCCTAAACAGCTTGGTTCTATTTTGTGGCGCTAAAATTTTCTAATTCAATTGACAAGGTGAGCACAAATGGCTCACCTTCTCTTAGGTTTCGCAGTTGAATACTCTTTAAACTCAAACATCGATATTTTCAAGCACTCCGTATGGAAGCACCACAGATAGTGACTCAACATGCGAGTAATTAGCTCTACCCATTCCTGATACAGTGATAACGATTCACCACGTTCGCCAGCTAACATCGTCTGATCCCAACCAATCTCATCAAGCGCGTCAGCAACTGCTCGTTGAGCAATCGTTTTATTCTTATCAACACTCAGATCATCAAGCAAATGGTTGTAAGTATGAATATGCGGAATCGCTTCGATTACAGCTTTGCAGAACTGCTGCAAACTCACTTCAAAATCACAGCGATAAAACAAGCGCTTAACTTGTGGGTCAGTATCAAGAGATGAAACAATTTCCCTGAGATCTCGTTTCGCTCCTTGCTCCAGTGCCCAGCGCATTTCTTGCGGCATTTCCATTTTCAACCAATAACGAGTATCACAGTGGTGGTTGATGATGAACACGAGCCCTGAGAGTGTTTGAGGGTGTAATTTAATCTTTTTCCCTTTTTCATTTAGGCACTTTGTCAGATTTCCTTGCTGAGATTCGAGGAGTAGTGTTTGTCCATCAAAGCGCAGCAAATCATCAGAAAATTCTGCTCTCCAATCGGTATGGAGATAGTCACGACAACCTTTCAAAAACGACTTAGTGACAGCGAAGGTACAACGGCTCGGAAACGGTGTCGCAGAGTTAAAATCAAACAATCTGTCTTTGTTTGATAATACTCTTGAACGTAGGCGATCGACCTCTTTCTGATTCGCTCTTATTTCAACACGAAGATCGTGTTTTTCTATGTATTTTTCAGCCAGTTTCTCAAGCTGGAACAGCGTGATTTTAACTCTTTGCTGAACTGACGATAACGACTGTGCTTCTTCCAATTTTTCAGGATATTTCTCAACCAAAATCGACCAGTTTTTCGGCTTACTCTCTTCAATTTTTACGATAAGACCACTGTAATCTTCTCGCTGCTTTAACTCTTCAATTCCGTCTAAAAACGCTTTTTTATCCATAGAAACTCCTTATGTTTTGGGTACATAACCGTCTTATCACGCCAGCTAAATATTGCAAATAACCCAGTCTGTGGTAAGCCAATAAGAGGTCATTCAAACAAGGAGAGTTTATGAATTGGAGCATTGAGCAGATCGAAGATCAGCTAAATAGAAACGAACTAAAAGGCGTGATCGATTTGATTGCGAACCAAACCGATTTTGAAGTGTTATTTGAACAACAGTTGTGCAAGCAAGGTCTCTCAAAACAGAGCTTCAATCGCCAGTTTTTCAGAGCCAAACAGCAAATGGATATTGTGCGTTTGCCAACCTATCAACAGGCGTTGGTCGAGGCAGAAGAGGTTAGCGAAGCGGATCGTTTGTTCTTAGTCGATTTTTTCAAACCTCTGGTTAAAAAATACCAGTGTCTACTGGCGTATCATGACAAAACCGAAGAGAAGAAAATTGCGGATTTTATTAAGAGAGAAACTCAGGAAGGTCAATGATGAAATCCATAATTAATCAACTGAATAATTACACATCCAACCTGACGATTGAGGATATTTGCCTACTATCAAACTATGACTATGGAGCCTTTTTGCAGCAGTACAAAAAGTTGGTGTATATCACAGGCATGAGGCAATACTGGTTGATTATAGCGAAGCAACAGCGCAACCACAGCAACATCAAGCAGTTTAAAACGTACCATAAAGCACAGCAGCACTTCTATCGACAGTTAACGCAAGAGTTTCACCTTATAACGGGTATTAATCCAAGTCAGTCATACAGTATTACTGAGCTGTATGACGCATTGGTAGAAAAGCATTCGCGCTTCCACATAGCGACAACCGTCTATGCGGATAATCTACTCACTGCTATTCAATATGCACGATGTAATACTCAACTATGGCAAAGATTTAAGCAAGAGCTGGCTGCTGTCGGTATCGCTTTTAAAGATGTATCGCAGCTACTTACAGCGTTGCACTATGCTGATGAAACGGATTATCAAGAAGCCACTGACAGAATGGCGAAAGGATTTCGTAGGTTTTATCAGTATCAAGTAGATCGAGACTTTGAAGCACTGGTAATGGAAGCCATGAGTTTTGGGCAAATATTCCAACATTGCACACCGTGCTTTAAAATCTACAACTTGCGTCTCACCTTTCCTGAGATTTACGTCATTAAAGCATGTTTATCGCAGGCCATAGCCACACAGAACGGTTAACGAAGCCTCAAGCGAGGCTTTGTTTGACTTCGCTTTGGTTGCTCAAAGAAGAACAAATCGTCTATTGCCTTTTCGCACACAACATAGAGTTGTGCTACCGACGGATGCGCCAAAATCGACTCTAATTTTTCATTACAATCAGCCGAGCCAAAACCATACCAAAACGTATGTGGTTCATTCTGGCATTGAAACTGACAAACCATAAACGCGTGTTTAACTGTTTGCAGTGCTCCTTCTACTTTACATTTTCTCTGCTCTTGAACCGCTTCAACCAGAACCAGATTCAAGCGATTGAACATCAATGAGACAAACGGTTCATTCAAATCAAGATAGGCATTTTCAAATGCGGAATACTCGTCTTGTGCTGACGGTATTGTTTCAAAATCACTATCAAACAAATGACCGAAAAAGCTCAGTGTTAATAACTCTTTTTTGGTCATATTCGCAATCCCTTAGATCGTTTAACTTTACGCTTCGCGATCGCTGGCTCTTCAAATAACCCCTCTTGGACTTCCCTTCTTAATTCAGCGATGATCTGTTCTTCATAATCTGGCTCATCACTTGGCACTGGTTGAGCAACGTCTAATTCAACACCTTCAAATGGATTATCTCGCTCTTGCACCAATATCTTATCAGGGAAGCAAACTTGCTGAACCACAAGCCTGACACGCTGATCGACCTTTTCGCCTACCGTTGTCGTTTTCAAGTCAAACAATGAATTTTGTTTGATTATTTCCAGTGCCATACGCAGGCTTTCAACGCTCAATTCTTGATACGGGAAAGAATGAATGTGTTTATCTTTGACGACCAATAGAGCATTAATCAACTCATCAACACTGGGATTTTTACCTAATAGCAAGCCATTCGCTGTAACAGGTGAAGCAAGTGATTTTTGCTTACCATTATGGTAATAAATGCTCTGACGCTGTGCTGTACCTCCAAGTAATTCAAGATAGCCATTTAACCACTCTTTTTGCTGCTTTAAGTCGTAATACTCCTTGATCATCGTTCCACTATCGCCAATAGAAATCGTTGAACTGCAATGCAACTGACGTAGGGAATCCAACGAGAGAATTTCGTCAACACCTTTCGGTTCTTCTAACGCATCAAATGCCACATCAGGCAGCGTTTCACCATTAAAACTCGACAGAATCTTATCGCCAAAATAGAATCCTTCTGGCACATCAACACTTGAGCCAATCACAACTTGTTTTGCTGGGTAGTTCTGCTTTATTTCCGCCATTCTCTGTGGGTTTAAAGGCACTGACTGATTGAGCGGATCAAACACCCAGTCGGGTACATCAAAACCGGTGCCAGCAAGATATAAACCTCTCTGTTCGTGATCTTGATACTCCAGCAGCATCGCTTTAAACAAGTCATATTGCTCAAAACTAAACAACATTTGAGCTGTAAACGGACTTCTCTCCTCAAGAATCAGCTCTGGTCTTAACAAATCTTGATCATAAAAATATTGAAACAACTCTCTCACGACGTTCTTATCACCGGAGCCTTCCAACGTCTTAGCAAAAACAACGTATTGTTCGAATAGCTCAGGACGTTGCTCAAGCAACAATTTGCTCTTTTGTAACATCAATTTGGTATACGCATTTCTCATCTTTTTTCTCCTTTCGTTTACTTAATGGCATACCACAAATCCAACGTTTAACAAGAGTGTGCTGTTTTTCCCAAGCACCAAACAAGCAAAAAAACAATATCTAAAAGAAAAACTAACCATCAATAATTTCAGTAACTTGGAGATATTCAAAAGCGTGATACGACATAAGTAAGCTCATCAACAAAGGAGTGTATTTATGAGTAAATCCAAATCGAGTGCTACTGGCAGCACTAAGAACAAAAAAAGCCAGCAAGACCAAGTATTAGATCGATTATTCGACTTTTTCTCAAAGCCTAAAGGCGAGAAGCCAAGTTCTGACAGTGATGTTGAAGTGAGTTTCTACCGTTCAACGTTAAATGCTTTACCAATCAATTTTTTCGGTAACGAATACAACGGAATCAATATCATCATGTTGTTAGAAGCACAGCAAAATAGCGCTACCAAAATACCGATTTACTGCACGTTCAAGCAAGCATCAGAACTACTCGAAAAGCACAAAGATCAACTACCCCCAAAATCTGACGATTTTGACCCTAATAAGCCGTTAAAAGGTATTAAACTGGAAAATGTCGTGGTGAAATATTTAGAGAACTACGCAAAGGACGGGGAAAAAATCAGTAAAGTACAGTTCGAAAAATTGACTAAGGGCATGAGCTTTAGCGAGATGAAAGACAAGGGTTTTGAGGCAAAGCGTGGGCTGCGTACTTATCGTGTTTTTCCGATAGAGAAAGTCAAACACTTATTGCCTCAGTCATACATTGACGAACTGCCATATTTCGCCAAACAAGAAGTGTTAGCCAATCAGACAATGAGCGAAGCAGAGCAGGATTCCGCTTTTGTTCAAAATGCAGAGCTCATCATTGACTCAATGGGCGTACCTGTAATGGAGAAAGACGAAGATCGAGCTTATTACAGTGTTAAAGAAGATCACATCGTGATACCGCCAAGGGATAAGTTTAAAAGCGATAAGGCGAGATTTGCTGTGATTTTGCATGAACTTAGCCACAGCACTGGCCACCCTTCAAGGTTAGACAGAAAGTTAAGCAATCCATTTGGCTCTCAAGCCTATGCTAAAGAAGAATTGATCGCTGAAACAGCAACGCTATTTATGTGTCTTGACCAAGGGTTAGAAACGTTCAATTCCCATGCTGCTTATCTTGAAAGCTGGACTCAGCAGTTTGCTGATCAAAAGAAAGCATTGCTATCTGTCTGCAAACAAGCAAAAGAAGCGCAGAACTACATCACTGAAAAAGTGCAATGCCACACGCTGAAATTAGAGCAAGAGACACAAAGAATTGATTTAACAGATCAATCTCAATTTTTTCTACAGTGCTATATTGCTGAAGAAGCAGAGTTTGACGAGCAATTTACACAGCTGGTAGGGAAGCACATCACTGGTTTGCGTGAGATTGAGAACGGTCTGGAACTTGTTACCGAGGAAAACTTGCGTTATAAGCTCGATAGTAGCGCTTCTAAGCCACTTTCTCGCAAGGTAGATGAATTGATACAGGCAGACAAAAAGAAAGTCGAAATGGCGCGTTTAAAGACGGAACAGCCGAAAAGACGATTGACGATATAACAAAAAGACCGCTTGATGCGGTCTTCTATGTGCGTAAATAACTGATACGATACATATTTAATACCTATATCTTTGAACATTCATTAAGGCAGCAGTCCATTCAATCCGTCAGTAAGAAGACTATTAGCCAAAGATGAGTAATTCTTGTTCATGACAAATTGCTCTAAATCCTCATACTCATACAGATCCACATGAAAATAGGAATCGGGAAGTTGATGTAATGGCAATATTTTTTCTGCAATATCATCAAACGTCAATCGACTAAGTTCCAACTCAATAAGCTGATCCAAAGGGGCTAAATAATCATCATCACCTGTCTGTAACCAGTTTGAATATGCATCGCTCCACCCAAATACATACCTTCTCATTAATGCTTTTAGATCCAGCTGCATACAAGCAACAACACTCAGTGCATCATTTAAATCTGCATCAATACAATATGTTTTACCATCAGAAGCTTTTACAGAATAAACCACCTCATTGTACCAATTGTTAACGAGATCGATCACGATAGGACGTAGACCATCTTCTTTATATGTTTCTAAATAGAGTGCTTGATCGTGCATAACAAAATCGCCAGCATAACCATCCACTCTTTCAAAAAAATTGACCATTTTTTCACAGTCAAAATTAAATGTAGGTAAGTGACATAAAGTTACGAATAGTTCTTCTACAGCGATAATCTCGACCTCACCATAACCTTCCAACATTTCAGCATCACCTGATAAGATGTAGATTGGCTGATCCGCTTTATAGTCAATGCATTCATCTGCAATTTGTTCAAACTGTGACTCAACGATATATAGGTTCATTTCACCCCCTTACAATAAGGACTGAGAGAAGCCATTACATCACGATGATAGGTACACAAATCCATGTCATCAACTTCACACCCATCACTGGTGTTTTGTAACTCATGCTCAACTATTCTTATATGATCGAAAGTTAAAGTGTCATGGAATATCAAACTCTCAATCACCTTCACTCTTGTGTATTTTGGTAGCATAGAGAACATCAGCGTTTTATGCGTGACACTTAAATCGTTAGCGATACGCTCAACCACCCACGTATCACATTGACTATGCTCTTCGATTTTGCTCAAATACTTCTTCTCAATAATCGCTTGAGCTTTTTGCTCAATACTTGTCATTAATTCCATATCATCCTCCTATTGTTGTGGAACATAAACTTGTTTAATTTCATAGACTAACTGCCATGTTGAGTAACAGTCATTACACTCAACATCTTGGTTTAGATAATCGCCATGAAACTCTGTTTCACCAGCACTGTAATCACTTGAACCGCAGCGCCAGCAACTGGGCTCACTTGTTACATCGACTAACTCATCGAAAGGTAATTTGTTGTAATTACACATCTCTCACCCTCCTATTGGTTTGTTTGTTGTTGGGTAACATAGTCATAAGTCGTTTCAAAAAGCGGCAGATACGCTGCTTCTGAGATCACGTTATTTACCTTTGGCTTGATGAACAGCTCACAAAGTCTGATTAACTGAGATCTATTTTTAAAACCTTGACGCATCAGGTAAGAGATCAGCTTCAACATAGCGTTTGACGCAATATCTGCATCGATAGTGTTATCAACATTGATTGCGATTGCTTTCTGAGGGAAACCTACATTCACATTGATATTGTTGTCTTCAAACCCATCAGCTCGCTCCCTTGCATATAGAAGGTTTACCCCTTCAAAATCACACTGCTTGAACGTTGCTGAATACATAAACGTTTCAGCGAATAACGCATCGGTAAAATCGCAATCTTTGATTTCCGTATACTCAAAACTGGCGTTAGACAAATCAGCACCACTAAAATCACAGTTCTTAATCACTGAACCGCAGAAGTTCACGCCACGCAGATCTAAATCAGTTAAATCCAAGCGCTCTAAACGCAAACATTCAAAATCCGTTACACTCAGTAAAATCATTGCTACGACCACTGAACGAGTCATTGGTCTATCAGTCTTGAAGAACAGAACCGTTTGCTCAAACAGATACTGTGAATCTTCTCGCTTCAAGGCTTCTAATTCATGCAGCGCCATTGTTGAAATATCAATATTTTCTTTTTTCATAATCAATCCTCTCTTAATTTTTGAGTTTATTTAGGGTGTAAAAAGCCCCACCCAGTGGGCGTAAATATTAAGTTTGTGCTTTATGTGTGGTGAGAACCGCTATCACTGACGAGAAATGCACAGCGATACTGGTTTTCAGAAAGCAATAAGAGGGCGGTATGACAACAACTAAAAGGTAGTTCTGATTCAGCAGATAGATCTATCCCTGCACTTTGAATGAACAAAGCGAACAATGATCCTTGCGGAAAGAGTGCTTTTAGATTGTTGAACATGAATCTGCACATTGCAGATAAGCCGTTCTTGCTTAATATTTTGGAGGTAGAAGTGGCGCACCACGACTATCAATTTTGAGAGGAGGAAAAAGTGATTAGCTTTTTCAACGTTGGGAATAGTAACAGTAATCAGCTCTAAATGTCAATATTTATTTTTGCAATTTGTCAAGTTTTATTTTGGCATTTTTAAAGCAATTTTATGATTTATCTTGCCATCAGTTTGATACAAGGGATTGTAGGGAATGCTTGTCCTACAATCCCTTTGCCTCTCCCAGTTAAAATTTTATTCGTAGATCTCTTGCGAGTGGTCGATTTGGTATTTTAGTTTCAGATATTTAGCTGGATTCTCTTGGTAGTACTTTGCCATTCCATCTAATTGTGGATACTTACCGCTTTCAAGCCCCTCAAGGTAGTCTGTTGGTAAGATAACCGTTTCAGAGAAATCAACTGAGTCTACTTTGACAGCATCCTGATAAGGCAAAATGTTATGTATTTTGTCAGTCATTTTTTCATGAACAGGGATAAGTCGGTGAACACCGTCTAAAAACTGAATTGAAATCATATGATAACCAAAAGGATTATCTTCAGTATCTCGATACAGCACAGTCATGCTCTTAACTACTTTCTTCAATTCAACATTGAAGCGTTGTCTAATCTCATCATCAGCGCTTTCATCAAGAGTCAAGTCGATCAGCTCTTGCAGTGAATTATCACCATCTGACATAGCGATTTGCTGTTGAAGTTTCATGATTGATGTTTCAATTAGATCAATCTCCTGAACAACTTTTTTCAATTCATTTTCTTTTGCCAGATAATCATCTTGAACTTTTTCAAGTAAAGACGGTATTTTTATACTACTAATGTTCTTAACAATCTGTTCAATATCATCTTCAAGTTCAGATTTTCTAACTTTTAAAGGTATCATTTTTTGTTCAAGCTCTTTAAGTGAACTATCAAGAACTTGATCACATGCTTGGTTTGAAATGATTTTGTTGATGTTTAAACCTTTGCAGAATTGAAGCAGGTTATGCTCAAACACATCATGCTTAATCACTTTTGCATAACACAAGCCTTCTCGAGCTAAGTTACAGCGCAAGTATACGTTTCGCCTATCTTTGCTCTTAATGTATGTACTATTGCAATAAGGACAACGTAGAATGCCCTGTGCAAGATTCTTAATGCTTTTATTCGGTTTTGTACCAGAAGTGCGTCTTTCATCCATCATTTTACGAATGTATGCCGCTTGGCTTTCTGTCATTAACGCTGGATAGTAATTCTTTAAAACAGCGATTTCTTTTCTTACACGTTTACCCAAATGCTTTTCTGGATACTTGCCTTGTTCCACATCATCTTCAGTCGGATAGTAAGATTCTGTTAAGAGATAATCACCTTTAACAGTTGAGATCACCGAGTTAAACAAACCGCTATAAGCAGCAGCTCTAAAATGTCGAGTTTTACGGTTTGCCTTTTTCAACTTAGGCTTTAGATTGCCATTGTCTATCTCATCGTTGAGAAGACGTACAGCCCTTGTCATTCCGTTACCGTCTAACAGCTTTTCAATCAGAAAATCCATCACTTTCTTGTTTTCAGGAATGAAATCGTAACCGCGACCGTCTTTCTTCGCGGTTAGCCAGAACGGACACATAGCAGTAGCATTTTTTGGTCGTTCAAGGCCTTCCCTTTCGTCTTCTGGTAAGGTGAAGTAGTTAAGCAAATCTTCACGCTTCTTTTCCCATGACTTTCTCGAACGGTATTCTTTCATCAGTGATTCAGTGTGCGAACGCTGCAAGCTAATCAAAGCCATGAAGAGATCCATCATCCCATGCGTGGAGTCTATAGATTTTTTAGAATAGATTTTCTTTTCACCGTCAGCCAAAACTACGATTTTTGTATATTCGAGCAATTCAGTGAAAATCTGGGTAGATTTGAAGGGTCCAGTTCGAGTAATCCGGTCTAAACTTTCGACAATCAGATAAGTGTTAATTTCGCCATCTTCGTTAAACCTTTTCTTGATCTCACCAGACTTAAATTTCTTGATAGTTTGGCTGAACGAGCCAAGTGTTAGGTTTAAGCCACGATATGCGCTTACACCTAAATCCTTTAACGATATAACTTCATTTAAGTCAACACCATGCTCTTCACAAAACTTCTCTACGAACTTCCTATTGATTTCACTTTGTCGAAATTCTGATAAACCATCAGCTTGCTGTTTGCTCGAATATCGCAGATAAGTAATGATTGTTGGCTTCATAAAATGATTCGCTAAATGGCTGTATTTACATCATTTTAGCTTACTGCACAAATAGTTCAACCATCTCCATTGGGCTTGGTGCGGTTGCACCACCATTGCCATCCATCACTACGGAGTGGCCCGACTGAGATTGCCCAAGGAATTTAAAATCTTCTATCCATTTAACTTCAGCTTGCATGATTTACCTCATTTAGCATCGCTTATTCAAGGCATCGTTGCCCTTACTAGCGGTGTGTTTCTTGTCGATACTTTAGCTCTATCGCATAAAAGGGCAACGGAATTTTCAACATTACTGTAATTTTTTCGCTCGGTTACCTTTCTCTATACGTAACACTTTTTATTTAAGTAACACTTTCTACAAAAATAACGATGAGGTAGCTATGAAGAATATGTCTAAGTTATTGGCCGGTTTCTCCTTCGCACTTCCAGTCTTGTTTCTACTATTGAGTAAAACAGGTACCGCCGATACGATGGATAAGCTGAAGGCTTCAGAGAATACAAGAATCGCAACGCTAGCTGGCGGTTGTTTCTGGTGTACAGAATCGGATTTAGAGCAACTGCCCGGCGTAATCGATGTTGTATCAGGTTATTCAGGTGGTCATATTGAAAACCCGACTTACCGCCAAGTCTCTTCTGGTAAATCTGGTCATATTGAAGTGATTGAGGTGAAGTACGATCCTGCTGTTGTGAACTACGAACAAGTGCTGGATTACTTCTTCCGTCATATCGACCCTACCGACGATAAAGGTTCATTTGTTGACCGTGGTCCTCAATACCGTCCGGCGATCTTCTATCATAATGCGGAGCAAAAGCAGATTGCTAAGCAGTTTATGATGGAAATCGACAAGGCGATGATCTATCCAAAACCGTTGAAAACAGAGCTGATCGAGTTTGAAAAGTTTTACCCTGCGGAGTCGTATCATCAGGATTACTACAAGAAGAGTAGCCTGAAGTACAAATACTACCGCTACGCATCAGGTCGCGATAAATATCTCGACGAAGTATTTGGTGAAGATCGAAAAGAAAGCCCTAAAACACTTCGACAGTTGATTGAAGAAAAAAAGCTGCTTTCGAAAGTGAAAGTGTACAGTAAGCCTGCTCAGTCTGAAATCAAATCAAACTTAACAGAGCTACAGTATTACGTGACGCAAGAAGAAGGCACGGAGCGTCCGTTTGATAATGAATACTGGGACAACAAAGAAGCGGGAATTTATGTGGATATTGTGACCGGTGAACCGCTATTTTCTTCTACTGATAAATACAAATCTGGCACAGGTTGGCCAAGCTTTACTCGACCAATTAACCCGGGTTACATCGTGGAGAAAACCGATTATAAACTACTCTACCCTAGAACGGAGATCCGCAGTAAGTTTGGTGATTCACACCTAGGTCATGTGTTTAAAGATGGTCCGAAGCCGACGGGATTACGCTATTGCATGAACTCTGCTGCGATGAAATTTGTACCTGTGAACAAGATGGCGAGTTTAGGCTACGGCGATTACCTGTACCTATTTGATAAGTAGTTTTAACCAAATTAGGAGTGAACATTCAGCGCGATGAAAGGTTTTAAATCCAACCTTCCCATGAAAGTCTGTCCGGTCTGTCAGCGCCCATTTTCTTGGAGAAAGAAGTGGGCGCGAAATTGGGAGGAAATCGTTTATTGTTCTGAGCGTTGCCGAAGAAATAAATCAACGAAAACGTAGGTCACTCCGACCCTCTCTGGAGTATGTTATTCCCTTTGTATTAACGTTTGTACGCGTTCTCTTACCAAGGTAATAACGTCCCATCATAAGCCCAAAACGCCCCGCTATCTTGCGGAGTTGCTTTTTCTAACAAGCCTAATAAATCCTTTGCGACTCGCTCTGGTGTGAACAGCTTTCCCTCTGGCACATTGGTTTGAAAAGGTGCCGACAAAGCGGTGTCTGTAGTACCTGGGTGAAGTGACAGCACCGTGCCATGTTTGACCATCCTTTGCCATTCGATCGACATGGTTTTGAGGAACATGTTTAATGCGGCTTTCGATGCTCGATAGCTGTACCAACCACCTAACTGATTATCGCTAATGCTGCCAACTTTGGCTGAAATGGTCGCAAACTTAGGTGCAGTACTGCATTTTAGCTTGGGAGTGAAGTATTTTGCCAACAGTAAACTTGGCAAAGTATTGACCGTGATGGTTTGCTGAAAGAAGTCTGCGTCGAGCGAGCTAAGATTCTTCTCAGGACCTTTCTCTTGGGTGTGCAACATACCAACACAGTTCACCAACCAATCGACGTGTTCAATCTGCTCACTGAACGCTTTTACCTGCTCGTCTTGCGATACATCCACTTGATGCCAAACGACATTTGGGTGTTGCCAATCTGGTTGCTGCTTACGATAAGTGGCATGCACGCGCGCTTGAGGGAACCGAGCTGCGGCTTCTCTCACCACTGCCAAACCAATTCCACCATTGCCACCGACGATGAGTATTTCCATCACAAGTTCTCCACGTTTTCTATGTAGTGCTCTGCGGTATCAAGAATCGCTTGGCGTTGCTGTTCTTCCATGTTGTCCCAAGAGCGGAAAATCATCCCGATTCGTGGATTGGCTGCGAGGCGCTTGTCGTGCTTGTTCATAAAGCGCCAATAAAGGCTGTTAAACGGACACGATCCTTCCCCACTCCTCGCCTTATTGTCGTAATGGCAACCCTTACAGTAGTCGCTCATTTTGTTGATGTAAGAACCACTCGCCGCGTAAGGTTTGGTGCCAACAATGCCGCCATCCGCAAACAATGCCATGCCACGTGTGTTCGGCATTTCGACCCATTCAATCGCATCAACATAGATACCGAGATACCACTCATCCACTTGATCTGGGTCGATCTCGGTTAGCAAGCAAAAGTTACCAGTGACCATCAATCGTTGGATGTGGTGTGCGTACGCGTAATCGAGGGACTGCCCAATCGCATTGCGCATACAAGCCATTTTAGTTTCACCATTCCAGAAGAAATCTGGCAGCTTTCTTTCTGCGCCCAATTCGTTGTTTTTCGGGTAATGAGGCATGTTCGCCCAATAGACCCCTCGAATGTACTCTCGCCATCCTAAGATTTGGCGAATAAACCCTTCAACTTGAGAAATGTCGATGTCCGCGTTGGAATGAAATGCCTTGAGTGAAGCATCAATGACTTCTCTCGGGTGCAGTAATTTGCTGTTAAGCGAGAATGAAATTCGGCTGTGATACAAGCTCCACTTAGCGTCGTGCTGGCCTGTCATGGCATCTTGAAAACGTCCGAATAACGGCAGACAGACTTGGCAGAAATGCGCGAGTAAAGAGAGGCTTTGCGCGCGATTAATCGGCCACAACAAGTCCCCTTCGAGATTTCCGATGGTTTTGATGTCATGTCGTGCCAGCCGCTCAATAATGCCGTGGATGTCAGTACTGAACATCAAAGGTTGTGGCAGTTGTTCAATGTCTTTGGCTTTGAGCTTGTTACGATTATTGGCATCGTAATTCCATTTTCCGCCGACGGGCTTTCCGTCTTGCATCAAGATGTCGAAGCGCTTGCGCATACGGCGGTAAAAGTGCTCCATCATGATGTGTTTACCTTGAGGAAACTGCGATTCTATTTCCTCAAACGGCAACAAAAAATGTTCCGAGTCGACACAACGCGTCACGACCCCATCAAGCTTTAGTTTGGCTAACTGCTCCAGAAGACGGTATTCATCCGGGCGTTGATATTCAAACTTACTTGCACCAACTTCACTCGCGTAGTGTTGCAAGACTTGCTCAAGATCGTCGAAGGATTGTGTGTCATCCAACGTGAGGTGCAGAACTTGGTGACCTTCACTCTGACGCTCTTTCGCAAACTGTTCCATTGCGGAAAAGAACGCACACACTTTCTGAATATGATGCGTGACGTAAGTATTCTCTTGCTTGAGCTCCGCAATCAGGTAAAGCACTTGCTCATCCGGTTGCTGAAACCAAGAGTGCTCACTGTTAAGTTGATCGCCCAAGATCAATCGTACGGTTTCAAATTGCATTACGGTTTCTCCGATGACGAAGCTTTGTCACTGCTGCCCATCACAATCGGCCAATCGACCATGTCTACACTATCCAAATGCGCGCCAGGACAACGACCTTGCCACCTATCGATGAACTCCATGTGCGGGTCGTACATTTCGGTTTGCTTTTCGAGGTTGAATTGTCGTGAACCACGCGGATCAGCACCAACGCCTGCTAAGTATTGCCAATTTCCCCAGTTTGATGCCACATCGTAATCGACCAGTTGTGACTCAAAGTACGCCGCGCCATAACGCCAATCGAGGCCAAGCTCATGCACCAAACAACTGGCAACTAACTGTCTGCCACGATTCGACATATAACCCGTTTCATTAAGTTGGTGCATACACGCATTGACGATAGGAAATGGCGTTTCACCTTTCTTCCATTGTTGGAAACGGTGCGCGTAAAAGCTAGTGAGTGGTGCTTGATTTTGGATGCCACCGAATCGGAACAGCTGCCGCTTGTATCGACGGGCATACCAATAAAAGTATTCACGCCAAAGCAGTTCGAAGTAAATCCAATAGGTTGAATCATTTGCACCACTCTCCGCTTCATAACGTTTCAACATGGCATAAATAGTTTTCGGAGAAACGCACCCATGAGCTAGCCAAGGAGAGAACTTAGTGGAGTAATCCATGCCATCTAAACCGTTGCGTGTTTGTTTGTATTCACTGGCTAGTGTGGAAGCAAAATACTGGCGACAATGTTCAAGCCCGCGGCTTTCTCCACCATGAAACGCAGCTTTTGTGTCAAAGTAATATGCAGTAACGGAAGGAAGATTCACACCTAAAGGAATTGGAGGTAACGAACGGATACTCTCGTGGGGCCGAGAGATGTCTAAACCTTCAACTTGCTTTCTAAACTGCGTGAAAGTGGTAGGCAGATTGCTCAAGTCAAATGGCAGTTGTTCTTCCCTTAACAGGGTCCGGATTGCTTGCTGTTTTATTTTTACATGAGAAGCGCCTTCAGCTACGCGATCTAACGCTTGTTGCTCATCCGAACCGGGAAAGGCGTCAGCATATATATGTGTGACGCCGAAGCGATTAACAGCATACTTGATTGCTTGATCGGGCGTTAGTTCAACCGCCCATAATCGCTGACCAAGGTGATTCAAAGATTGATTGAGTTCACTAAGCGATGAGTCGAGAAACTGCAATTTCGCGCGCCCGAAAGAGGCTTCCTGCGCAAAGTGATGCAAGTAAGGCGTCATTGAAGGGTAGCAATACAAGCAAATTAACTCGTCCATTTCTACACTGGCGCTTTTCAACAGTGGGTTGTCGTGCAATCGCAAGTCGTTCGTGAACCAATAAAGTCCTATTTTCTTTTTCAATTCGCACCCTCAGATGTTAATTCTTCGTCTACGAGTTCTTTTCACGGAGACCCTGACGTTAAGCCTTTTGATTTACTTGCTTTTATACGAAAACGAGAGTTTGACGATCATTAGGTTACTAGCGTTTACACGGAATCCATTTGCTGGATATCTCAAAACACGCAATACCACCAAATGCCTGTACATGTTTCATACTGATATTTTATAAAATTTGAATCCAACGGTATTGATCACGATCTTAATCACTCATTTTCTATATAAACCATGCAAAAGTGATAAAAATTAAAGCGACATTAGTTAATATCCGTTAATCTAAGCCCAATCCCATTTTGCTAGTACCATCGCAGAAATGACCGACGAGTTTAAGAAATCAACCGCTAATTTAAAAAAAGCGGTCCCACTGATGATCAAAAACCATGTTGCTGCCACGCCAGCCAACTACGCGCTTTGGTATACCTACGTTGACAAAACCATTCCAGAACTCAACTTTGAGTTAGACACGGTGTTAGAAAACTACGGTATTTGCCCGCCAGCAACCAATAAACAGCTTTACAACAACTATGTGGCCAGCAAAGCAGAAACCAGCCTTGAAGATCTTAGAACCAATGTAGAAGTTCTGCTACATGAAGTATCCAGTTCAATGAGCGATACAATTTCAGATACTTCCTCCTTTTCTGAGATGGTAGACAAAAGCTTTAATAAACTGGAAAAAGTTGAGGACAATAGCCTAAGCATTGAAGAAGTGATGGTAGTGATTCGTCAACTTGTCGCAGAGTCACACGAAATTCGTCACTCAACAAAGTTTTTGAATAGCCAATTGACTAACGCGAGTGAAGAAATTTCTCGCCTCAAAAACCAACTGGCTGAAGTACAGCAAGATGCGTTGTTCGATGGTTTGTCAAACCTATACAACCGCCGAGCATTTGACAAAGATCTCTCTTCACTTATTGCATCAAATCAGGCAATGACCTTGATCATGCTTGATATCGATCATTTCAAATCATTTAACGACAATTACGGGCACCTTTTTGGCGATACAGTATTAAAAGCCATTGCCCGCCGGCTACAACAAAGTTGTCGAGATGGGATATGTGCGTACCGTTTTGGTGGTGAAGAATTCGCGTTAATTGTACCTAACAAATCTCTGCGAATTGCTCGCCAATATGCAGACACACTACGCCGGATGATAGAAAAACTGCGTATCAGAGATAAGCGCTCAGGCACACAAGTTCACAGCATTACCGCTTCTTTTGGGGTAGCAGAATTTGAGCCGGGTGATACGCCTGAAGCCTTAATCAATAAAGCCGATAAACAGCTTTATGAGGCAAAACAACTCGGTCGTAACCGCGTGATGCCAATTTAAATAAACTGGCTAAGCGAAAACGACTTTTATGATGAAAAAGAAAACCCCGCGCTGTAAAGTGCGGGGTTTTTGTATCCAATCATGAGTATCTTAATCGACGCTGTAACAGTAACTTAGAATGTAGTCGTCACCATTTTTTGCGGTATATTCTTTATCTTCACTGCATGCCATCGGCTTACCTTTTTTGTCGCCTTTGATTAGACTTATCCAATGGCGCATCGCGGTTGGTGCATTGCCAGTTAGTTCAGGATGAAACGTCGTGCGAGTTTCTAATTGAATATCGTCAATGTCCACTAATTCCACGCAACCAGTGCCTTTGTGACAGCCAAACAGCACTTCTACATGATTGCCCGAATCATCTTTAAACAAAATCGACTTTGGATCTTCCTTTTCACCAGTGTACGCCACAAAATGTTTCGGGCTTTTCAGGCCGCTATGCGTACCGTCTTTGAAGTAAGCCAATACATGGCGATAATCAATTACGTAACTTGATACGTCTTGGTGCGACCCGTTCTCCAATGGGAACATGCGGTCAAGCAGTTGCTTCGCTTTTACTTGTTTCTCACTCTGCTGCTCAGCACTTACCGCTTCGACGGCAAATACGGCTTCAGCGATAAATGGGCGTTGTTGTTGTTGCATCTCTTTTTTATCGAAGTTCAGCATATTCATCGTCATATCCTCGCACTTAAAAACTCGTCCTAGAGTAAAAACTTAAATCCTTTATTTAAGTTTCAGGCAATTCTGTGAAGTGGATGGTTAATTTCCTTGCCTGCTCATTATGTAGACTAGCGAAATATTGACTACAATTTCACAACAAAAATTTTACAATGTGAATTTTACAAAATGTCTGTGTCAAAAAGCCTTATTCGTCAGTCTCATTTTCTTGGTACGAAAATTCGTAACCTAAGAAAAAACAACCATTTAACGATGGAAGATTTGTCTGCCCGTTGTGTAAGAATTAATCCAGAGTACGCTCCTTCGGTTTCTTACCTTTCAATGATTGAGCGCGGAAAACGCGTACCGAGTATCGATATGCTCGAAGTGATCGCGGAAGTTTTTCAAAAAGATCCTGCTTGGTTTTTAGATGATGAACCCGAATTAGAAGCCATCACACCCAACAAAGGAAATCGTGGCGGGATTAGTGGCATGGCGTTGGAGCCGAGCTTTCTGTTCTCCAATGATATTCTTCAAATCGCGATACCAGAAATGCTCTCCCAAACAGGTATCACGGGGCGTCAGTTTGCCCACTTACTGATCCGCGCACACCAAGAAAACCATCAAAACCATTTTCCTGATTTAGAGCGCGCCGCCGAAGAGGTCGGCTTGAAGCGGCTGAATCTATCTGTAGAAGATCTCGTAGACATTGCAAAGAGTATGGGATTGGATATCCGCTGGGTAGATCGAGCGCCACAAGATGTGATTGATGAACTGGGCGTCAGCGCCAAACAGTTGATTACGTCTTTCATGGAGCCACCTGGGACTATTTATCTCAATAAACGAGTGCGTGACTATCCAACCCGATTGAAGTATGACTTGGCGGTATATATCGGCCATCGAGTGCTCCATAGCAGCGATGCAATGAATAACGTTTTATCTATCGGGCATCAAAACAATTGGGAGCAAATGGACAGCCCTGTGTCGAACTCTGAACTCAATTCGCAAGATATCCTGCAAGCTTGGCGTGATTTTGAGTCCAGCTTTTTTGCTGGTGCCTTGCTTTGCCCCAAAGTACCATTTCGTCAGTTGCTTGACCGCTCCGGTTACGAAATTGATGTTCACAAAAAGGCCGGCGTTTCTCCTTCCGTTGCAATGCGTCGCATGACGGTGGTCTCGCCTTACCCTCATTGGCACTATTTTGATGCCTATGGCCCCGGCAAGTTAAAAGCAGTGTATCGAGGAAATGGTATTCCATTGCCTTGGGGCAACATGCGCAAAGTAAACGACCCTTGCCAGCACTGGGCGGTATTCCGACGCCTTTCCCAGCCTTTGGATACCAGTTCAGCGCAAATTTCGATTTTAAATGTTGGCGACGAGCCACGTATCTACTGCTGCGAATCGGTCAACGTATTTGACCCTGCGGGAAATAATCGCGTGCTATGTGCCGGTATTGATCTTAACCCTGCTATTTCTGCACAAGGTGGCGATGCCGTTTCCATAGCGGAAGAACTTAAGTCCCTTTGTGTCGCTTCCGGCGGAAGTAGTGTTATTCCTCCCCACATCAAAAAAGACTTAACGACTATCGCTAAGATATTAAACATCAACTGGATAGAGCGCGGGATTCAAACCCAAGCAAGGTTGATCTGCTCCAGAGGGGCGGTTTGTCCAAGACAACCTAGTTGTTACAGCAAGTGCGGAGAAGCTGATGAGACGGGCAGCGACGTGAATATCATCGGGCTTTAGAAAGAAAAAACGCCAATCACAATAAACGTGATTGGCGGTATATACTTGTGAACAATTTGTATTCACTAACAACGTCAGTTGGCTAGGTGACCCTCGGCTTAATAAGGGTCACTCTAAGTAATGCACGATGCGTGCCAACTTTAAAAAAGCCGTTTTTTAGTAGATCCAGACGCATATCGTTGCTTTATTAACCATTAATTTCGCAAACTGCATTTGCAAAATGCAACATTATGCAAATATGCCACTAAATGCACTGCTAATAACGACTCTCTCAGCAAAGTGTCTGTGAACATATGAAGTCACATATTCTTGCACCTCAATGATGATGAGATTTCGGGCTCCCAACTTTACCATTCTTCTAACCCCTTATTGAAACTGGGTTCAGGCTCATCCGCCATGCTTTTGTTGATACATTCTCTCATCGGCTATTTTCATCATTTGCTCAGGAGATGACATTTGCGGGTCAAATATCGCGTACCCAATACTGGCTTTCAAATAGATAAGCGTTTCATCGTAAATGACGGGCGTCGAGCATAGCGCTAATCGAAGTTTTTGTAGAAGGGACTGAACATTTTCTTCCGTTCCAGGGTGATGGACTACAACTAAAAACTCATCACCGCCCATTCTGGCCACGATGTCTGATTTACGCAGAGAGCTTTTTACCCTTTCAGCCGTAGCGATTAAAACTTTGTCACCTGCGTCGTGACCATAGGTGTCGTTAATGTGTTTAAACCTATCTAGGTCAATATTAATTAAGGCGAAGCTATAACGCTTTTTATAACGTTTCGCTATTTCGAACTGCTGCTTGTAAAACTTCATAAAATAGCGACGGTTTGGTAAACGCGTGAGTTCATCGTGTAAAGCTCTGTCATCTGCAATGGTATACAGTCGATAAATGGCGAGCAGCGCGAGGCTAAGTGCGAATATAATGGGATAGCCGATTACTCTAGCTAAATGCAACTGATGCCAAGAGATTTGGCGATCAGCTTTGCCTCCAGAGAAAACCACCATACTCCACCCACCATAAGGAAAATGAACCATCTCTTTTGCATATGCCATGCTATTTACACTTTGCGCGCCAAAGAAAGCATCACCAAATGAGCCACCGCTATCGTAACCACGGATCATTAAAGGGTAACGATACGAGAAATCAATTACGCCGGTTTCTCTCATCAGAGCATCGAAATCAATCACCGCACTGATCACTCCCCAGTAGTCCTGATTCATTGGAGGATCAAGAAAAACAGGCACACGCACGATCAAACCTCGGCCACCTTGGATCAATGTAACGGGCCCTGCGATGAAAATTTCTTGTACATCCTTGGCTTTTTGCACCTGTACCCACTGCTGTGGCACTGCGCGGTAATCAAGGCCGATTAGGCGCTCATTACCTTGGCGTGGAAATACGTGACTAATTACATCATTTTTCGCGATACCGATGATTGTAATATGTTTACTTTTATTTAGGATTCGGTGAGCGGCGATACTCAATTCTTCTTCTTGGTTTTTAGGAAGTAAAGTAATGAGTGTCGCTAAAGTACTGGCTTTGTAGATATCCGCCATAAGTACCGCTTCCAAATTGGAACGGAGAATGGAAAGTTGTTCTTTGGCCTCAACTTGAACTCGCTCTTTGTGAAGCTCTTGCTGGTTTCGATTTAACAGCTCGATAACCCCAATACACAAAGCGAAAAAGGTGAGGAAGAACAATGCAAAATAGCATCGCTTTCTGGGTAAATAACGCATTTTCTCCCCACAACTCGTATACAACTACGAGATTTTTTATTTATTGTTAAAATTCTTATTATCACAAGAATAACCAATCATAATCAGAAAGGTAACAGTGATTGACAACTTTTATGTTTTAGGTGTGAGATGATGCATCAACAAGGCGATTTATTTGGCGGCGATCTATGGCAAGAAGTAGAAAGAGGAAAACTTTATTATGATCCTCATTTTCTTAGCCATCTTGAGGCGGATAATTACTTTGACCAACTTCGAAAAACACTACCATGGCACCAAGAACACATTACTATGTTCGGCAAGTCAGTACTTCAACCTCGCTTACAAGCGTGGCACGGTGATGCAGCATATACTTACTCAGGCTTAACCATGCAGCCTCACCCTTGGACTCCTGAGTTAACTCAGTTGAAAGTGCGTTGTGAATCAGTTGCTGATGTCACTTTTAATTCTGTTCTCGCTAACTTATATCGACACGGCCAAGACTCAATGGGCTGGCACCAAGATAATGAACCAGAGTTAGGTAGAAACCCTGTTATCGCATCTTTGAACTTAGGTGAAACACGTCGATTTTTGCTTAGAAATTTACATTGTAAAACTGAGATTGAATACGAGCTTTCTCACGGCTCCTTACTGATTATGGCTGGCGAGCTCCAGCATCACTGGAAGCACTGCGTACCAAAAACCGCGAAAACCAAAGATGAACGTATCAACCTGACTTTTAGGCAAATTTTTAACTATTGACTCAGCTTTTACATTCTCAATTAATATTGATGGTAGGTTTAGGTTCAGGACTTCATAGGGAATGGATTTATGCGTATTAAACCTCTTAGCTTAGCGGTCTTACTCTCTTGCTCACTTACCTTTGCAGCTCAGGCATCACAGGAAGAGGTACCGCTTCTCGATAATACTCAATCAGCGCAGTTGATTCGTAGTACCTACGAACAGGAACTGTTCACTTTCCCGGCGTTTAAAGAGGGCCATTTTGGCTTACGCATGTACCGCCAAACATTAGATGAGAAATATCACTCTGCCATTTGGACCGACATGGCACAAGTAGCCAGCCGGTTAAACCAATTTGCTAATGAAGTTGTTGAACCAGAAGACATCATTCTCTATTCATCTCAAAGGCTGACCACGTATCAAGAGAAAGAAACCGAACGAGGGCAGCGACGCTATACCGTGACTAAACACCATCCTGAGTACCTTTATCTTGGTGTGGATTTGCTTGGCGCAATGGCAAGAGCAAACGAATATGGCCTACAACATAAACAAGACAAAACGCTGAGAAAAATTATTAGGCGCTACGATTTCTCGCGTTACGTTACGGACAAAGAGATGATAGAGGCATGGGCAGCTCAGCTTGCAAACCAAGTCTACTGGCTTCGTCAGTTAGGAGAGCAAGATGTGGTCGAGGAATTCACTCAAACCTTCCGTGACACCTACCCCGACGATAAAGATAAGATGCTTTCAGCTCAGCAGTATTGGAACAAACTCTATGGTATGACGCACATCATCTTTGCCGATTCACAGTATTATCAGGAGCGAGTAAGCGAGAAGAAACACCAATGGATTTATGATTACTTTCGCAACAATATCGACACTATCCTACTGCGCGCCAAAGAAGACGTGATTGCGGAAGTCGGCATTTCGTTTTTGTTAGCAGGCTTGGACCATGATCCGGTCGTAAAGAAAACCCGCCAAGCCATTCGTCACGCAATCAACGCAGAAAAAGGGATGATTCCGTCGGTCGACGGTAACTTTGATCTCAAGTACGGCGAACACCGTAACGTGCTAGCCATCATGCTGCTCGATTGGAAAGGGGTACATAAAGCGCCAACTTATCAAGAGCACCCAGAGGCTTTTAAATCGATACCTTACGGCTTAATGCCCAAGCCTTAGAAATAACAAAACCCGCCATTTAGGCGGGTTTTTAGTGTGTATCTTCAATCTAAATTAGAGAGAGATAAAAATGCCCGCTAAGCACGCACTCATCAGGTTAGCGAGTGTACCAGCAGCAACCGCTTTTAGGCCTAGACTTGCAACATCTTTGCGGCGCTCAGGTGCCATCACGCCGATAGAACCCAACTGAATCGCAATTGAGCCAATGTTCGCAAAACCACACAACGCAAAAGTGATAATAATTTGAGTATGCTCAGACAGTGTCGCTTTGTGCTGCACAAAATCGATAAACGCAACAAACTCATTCATCACCACTTTCTGACCAATGTATGAACCCGCAGCTAGGATTTCGTGGCTTGGCACACCAATCAACCATGCGAGAGGTGCAAACAAATAACCAAAAATCGCTTGTAGCGTTACGCCAGAGAAACCAAGTATCTCACCCAAGTTTTCTAGCCCCGTGTTCACCATCGCGATAACACTCACGAAAGCGATAAGCATGGTACCAACAGCAACAGCAACTTTCATACCGCCCATAGCACCGCTTGCTAGCGCATCAATTACGTTGCTTTCTTCTGATTTATCTAGCTCAATATTGTTGTAATCGCTTGGCGTTTGACGCTCAGGAACGATAATTTTTGCCATCATCAAACTACCTGGCGCTGCCATAAAGCTTGCCGCGATCAAGTATTTGAGGTCGACACCCAAACCAGCATAACCACCAAGCACACTGCCCGCCACTGAAGCCATACCACCAGCCATCACGGCAAACAGTTCAGAGCGAGTCATGTTAGAAAGAAATGGACGAATAAGAAGTGGTGACTCGCCTTGAGATAAGAAGATGTTCCCTGTTGCAACCAAAGACTCTGCTTTACTCGTACCCAAGAACTTCTGGATAGCGCCGCCAATAAATTGAATCACTTTTTGCATAATGCCCAAATAGTAAAGGGCGGAGATAAGAGCACTGAAGAAGATGATGATAGGAAGGACACGAATAGCGAAGATAAAGCCAGAAGAAGCGAGGTCACCAAAGAGGAATTTAATCCCTTCATCAGCAAAGCTGAGTAGCCCCGCGACCCCATTACTTAAACTCGCCAGCGCCGCTTGACCCAACGGGAAATAGAGCACCAAAGCAGCAAACCCCATTTGTAGCATCAAGGCGCGAGATACAGTTTTCCAATTAATGGAAGAACGACCCTCAGAAAGTAGGAAAGCACAACCTAGCAGTGCAACAATACCAAATAGACTAAATAGAACACTCATGAGCTGGACCTACTAAACGTTGAAAAAGAAAAAAGAGCCAAAGGAATTGGCAGAAGAAAGGGACAACGCAGCGAGTGATAACTCACTTTTAGATCCAGAATGTAGACAGAACGAATAGTTCGACATCTTATTTTTACCTTATACAAGCAATTGAACGTAGCTGGTCCGGTCCGTGGGGTCATTCACTGCTGGCGAGCATGTTGCTTGGCCTGCTCCATGTGACGGCTTGTATGGGTAAGGGTCCTGAACAACTAAACCCTAATTCCCGCTTAAACGGGACGCAAGTATAGCCAACAAAAAGAGATATTCATCACATTTATTTACGCAAACGTTCAAGCGTTCAAAATTTAGGCAAAAGTACTCTTTTGTCGTCATACTATTAATAAAAGTAAGGGCATAAGGATAGGCGTTGATGGTAAAAAACATAAAAGTGACCAATAAATATGCAATCAAACTCGAAAGAGCCAAAATTCGTCATTTTGCTCTCGCCAACAGGTGGATTTTGGTTATACAATTCGCGTTGCTTCTTTCGAGGCCTCTGAGTATTCAGAGCATCATGATGCCGAGATGGTGAAATTGGTAGACACGCTAGCATGAGGTGCTAGTGCCTTTGGTGTGAGGGTTCGAGTCCCTCTCTCGGCACCATTATCCTTCTTCCCTAATTTTGTTCGAGTGTAATGCAAAGTTCTAAGCAGGCAAGACAGTCTACAGATGCTAATCAACTTCTGAGTGAGCTTGCGGTTCACGCTTTATTACACCTGCACTTTAAAATTCACGCGTCCTCGCATGGCCTCTCCCTTAAAGAACGTAATGACTTACTTCAGAAATGGCTGAAACCAAAACTGAAGAGTAATCGCTATAAGCTGATTAAAAAGCCGTTAAAATCTTTGACTCAGCAGGCAAAAGGTGAGAACGGAAATCTGGAAGCATTACTCGAGCGCTGCGTCGGTGCAGACAAACCCAGCAACCCTCAACCCGATCTAGATAGCTACTTGCTGCTGATCAACGAGATTGAGAAGAAACTGGGGACTACCGTGTTATTATCTCGACCGGAAGACGTCGACTTATCTCACGACCAACACGGCTGTTTGCTGTGTGTGCTTTCTGAGAACTTAAATCAGCACTTCGATGATAATAACGCCCTAATCGCTCCTATTTCGATGCTGTTCCGCGGACCAATGAGTCAACGTTCACTTTTTCTTGGCAGCATTTACGCCAGTGGTACCTTCAATTATGAAGTGCAGTATCAAGACGACCAGTTCGTTCGCATCACATTAGAGTTGGCGTAAGTGTAACGCTAAGAAATAAACGAATCGAAAAAGGCCGCGAAACTCGCGGCCTTTTGCTTATCTAGATTTAAACTTGAGTTAATCGATCTCTTTAAATCGAGCAGTAAAGTGGCGCAGCACTGGTGGCTCGTACTCGAAAGTGAGCCCTTTTAACTCATGTGCACGATTTTTCAGTTCGATAATCGCATCCGCAATGTAATCCATATGATCGTTTGTGTAGACACGACGTGGAATGGTCAAACGCATCAACTCAAGCTCTGACACTTTTTGTTTACCCGTTTCCGGATCTCGACCAAGCAGCAACGATCCTATCTCTACTGCTCGAATACCCGCTTCCAAGTACAAAGCATTACACAATACCTGCGCAGGAAACTGATCCTCTGGAATATGTGGCAAAATCTTAGCGGCATCCACAAACACAGCATGACCACCCGTTGGGTATTGAATCGGAATACCGCCTTCACGTAAGCGCTCACCTAAGTATTGAACTTGGCTAATTCTATAGTGAAGAAAATCCTCATCCGCGGCTTCATACAAACCGCGAGCGAGCGCTTCCATATCACGCCCAGCCATGCCGCCGTATGTTACAAATCCTTCCATGGGTACGCAGCGCGTCTGCACCGCCTGGAACAACTCCTTATGATCACGAATACAACACATGCCACCAATGTTTACCATCGGGTCTTTCTTAGCTGACATGGTGAGCATATCACCGTACTGGTACATCTCACGGATGATTTCCAGAATCGATTTATTCTCGTAACCCGCTTCACGCTGCTTGATAAAGTAGGCGTTCTCACAGTAACGAGCCGAGTCAATCACCACTGGAATATCGTACTTGGTTGCAATCTCGTACACACTGCGCATGTTTTCCATCGACACAGGCTGACCACCGGAGCTATTACAAGTAATCGTGGTGATAATTGCACAAATGTTATGCGAACCGTGCGCTTCAATTGTTGCCACCAGCTTATCGATATCAAAATTGCCCTTCCAATCATAAGGCGTAGTGGTGTCGAATGCTTCTTCCGTTACCACGTTAATCGCTTTACCGCCATTGAGTTCAATGTGACCCGCTGTGGTATCAAAATGGTAGTTCGAGATAAATACTGGCGTTTCGCCACCACGCACCTGACGCATACGCTCAATCAAAGCTGGGAACAAAATTTGCTCGGCACCACGCCCTTGGTGTGCAGGCACGGTGAGCTTATAACCGAAGAAGTGCTCCACTGCATCACACAGGTTGTAGTAATTTCGACTCCCCGCATAGGATTCATCCCCCATCATGATACCAGCCCACTGATTATCACTCATGGCACCAGTGCCTGAGTCAGTCAGCAAATCGATATAAACATCATCACTACGAAGAAGAAATGGATTATAGCCCGCTTCTTTTAACGCGACTTCACGGTCTGCCAAAGTCGTCATTTTGATTGGCTCAACCATTTTGATACGGAAAGGTTCTGGAATACGTTTCATTGTTAATTTCCTTATACGCATTGCCCTACGCAGTTTCACGTAAGACTAAAAAACAAATAGATAGAATGCTTTTCAATGCGATTGCATTGAGGAAATCAACGAGAAGAGATTTTACTAAGAAGAGACAAGCAGTAGTCTAGGTTATACCAGAACGACAGCACCAAACGGCTATCGAGAATATCCTTTATTCTCATCGTCTTCGTCCTCCTGATAAAAATAAAAAGTCAGAAACCCCATGTCTCTGACCTTTTCAATATAGTGCAGTTTTCAATCAATTTTCAGTGAGGTCACCCTCATTTTAAGAAGGTCTCGCCCTTTTCATTCTGCGTTTGATATTACTTTCTTTGACTAGGTAATCGAAAAGTGGCGCGAATAAGTTAGCAAATAGAATCGCTAACATGATGCCTTCTGGATAAGCCGGGTTCAGCACTCGGATAAAAATCGTCATCACGCCGATTAATAGTCCGTATGCCCATTTCCCGTTATTGGTAAAAGCTGCCGAGACAGGGTCTGTCGCCATAAAGAAGGTACCAAACGCAACCCCACCAATCACGAAGTGCCAGTAGAACGGCATGGAGAACATGGGGTTAGAGTCTGAACCGATCGCATTCAATAGTAATGAAGCTCCGATTAAACCGACCAACACGCCCGCAACAATTCTCCACGATGCAATCTTCATAAAGATGAGAACCAAGCCTGTTAGTGCGATCAACAACGTGGAGACTTCACCCATCGAGCCTGGTAAATTACCAACAAAAGCATCTCCCCATGAAATTGTTTGTCCTGTCATATTATTTATCAAAGCACTTTGCCCGCCTTCATACCATTGACTAAGTGGAGTAGCGCCAGAGTAACCATCAGCCGCGACCCACACAGCACCACCGGACATGTTGGCAGGATAGGCAAAGTATAAGAACGCTCGCCCTGCTAAAGCTGGATTTAGGAAGTTTCGTCCAGTACCACCGAAAATCTCCTTCGCCACAACAATACCGAAAGTGATACCTAAAGCCGCTTGCCATAGTGGAATTGTCGGAGGAAGAATCAGCGCAAAGAGTATAGAGCTGACAAAAAAACCTTCATTTACCTCATGCTTTCGCACAATAGCAAACAGAACTTCCCAGAAACCACCAACGATAAACACCGTCGCATAAACCGGGAGAAAGTAAGTAGCACCAAGCCACATTTTACTTCCCCACCCCGCTTGTGAAACCGCATCTAACGAGCCCCATACCCAACTCAGTTGCCATGAAGAAACAAGCGCTTGCTGAGCTGAGGCTTGATCCATTCCATACAACAAGGCATCACTCGCTTGCTGGCCTACGTTGTACATACCCCAGAACATGGCAGGGAAGACCGCCAACCACACCATGATCATAATACGTTTTAAATCGATGCTATCTCGAACGTGAGTCATGCCCTGGTTTACCTTACCAGGCGTGTAAAAAATGGTTTCGACAGCTTCGAAAAGTGGGTAGAACTTGTGATACTTCCCACCTGGACCAAACTTAGGTGTCGCTTTCTCAAAGTAATGTTTAAGGCTCATAACGCTCCTCCTTTATCTAAAAGATGGTACGCACATGTGTAAAAAGCGATCGTTTTTTAATCTCTTCGTCTTCCTTCTTCGTACTTCACCTTGTTCGCCACTCTTCTGTCTCCTCTTTAAATCCGGCGAACAGTTTATCCAACGAAAAAGGGACCGCTCATGGACACACTCGCCATTGACCTAGCTAGATTCCAATTTGCCTTTACTGTCTCTTTCCACATTATTTTTCCAGCTTTTACGATTGGTTTGGCAAGTTATCTCGCTGTATTAGAGGGCTTGTACCTAAAAACGGGCAACAAACAGTACATGCAAATCTATAAGTACTGGCTCAAAATCTTTGCCATCAGTTTTGGTATGGGTGTGGTGAGTGGCATCGTGTTGAGCTATCAATTCGGTACTAACTGGAGCGTGTTTGCCGACAAAACAGGCCCAATCCTAGGCCCGCTGATGGGTTATGAAGTTTTTACTGCGTTTTTCCTCGAAGCGGGGTTTTTAGGCGTGATGCTTTTCGGTATGGATAAGGTGGGTAAGAAGCTTCACTTCGCCGCGACTTGCATTGTTGCATTCGGGACGTTTTTGTCTGCGTTTTGGATACTTTCGGTTAATAGTTGGATGCAAACACCAGCGGGCTATAGTATCAACGAAGCCGGACAGTTTATCCCAGAAGACTGGTGGGCGATTGTCTTCAACCCTTCTTTTCCTTACCGGCTCGTTCATATGTTGCTCGCCGCTTACCTTACTACTGCCTTTGTTGTAGCTGGCGTTGCCGCTTACCACTTACTAAAAGCAAACCATAACCCTCTAGCCAGAATTATGTTCTCGATGGCAATGTGGATGGCTGCCATCGTGACACCAATTCAAATCGTTGCTGGAGACATGCATGGATTAAACACCCTTGAACATCAACCCGCCAAAGTCGCCGCGATGGAAGGGCACTATGAGTCTCACCAAGGCGCGCCATTGATCCTCTTCGGTATCCCTAACGATGAAGAAAAACGTATGGAATACGCACTGGAAATCCCCAAACTCGGTAGTTTGATTTTAACTCATGACCTCAACGGTGAAGTGAAGGGGTTAGATGCTTTTCCAGAGGAGGAACACCCTCCTGTATCTATCGTTTTCTGGTCTTTCCGAGTAATGGTCGCGCTTGGTTTTGGCATGCTTGTTATTGGTTTGTGGAGCCTTTGGCTAAGAAAACGTCGCAAACTTTTTGATTCAAGGGCACTTCAACGTATTTGTGTCCTGTTTGCCCCAGCGGGGTTTATTGCAGTTTTAGCAGGCTGGATAACTACCGAAGTCGGTCGACAGCCTTACACCGTATACGGTCTTTTAACCACAGCCAATTCGGCATCGCCTATTGATGCCGCCGCGGTGAGCGTCTCCCTGACGGCGTTCATCGTGGTTTACTTTGTGGTTTTTGGAGCTGGCTTCTTCTATCTCCTACGTTTGATGCGCAAGTCTCCAACTCGATATGAAGAAGGTCTAGATAGCCGACTTCCTGATGGCACGAAAACTGATGCCATCACACATTCTAACCATCTAACCTAGGAGCTAACTCATGGATTACGCATTAATTTGGTACGCTTTGATTGGGCTCGCCGTTCTGATTTATGTCGTGTTAGATGGCTTTGATCTCGGTATTGGTATCCTATTCCTCAGCGCTAATGACGATGAAGAGCGCGACATGATGATGAATAGCATCGCTCCTGTTTGGGATGGGAATGAAACTTGGCTAGTTCTTGGCGGTGGTGGGCTTTTTGCCGTGTTCCCCCTCGCCTACGCGGTCATTATGCCAGCACTCTATGCTCCTCTGATTTTAATGCTGCTCGGGTTAATTCTGCGCGGGGTTTCTTTTGAGTATCGCTTCCGAACACAACGCGGAAAGTTTTTATGGGATAGCGCTTTTTTCATTGGTTCACTCACCGCGGCATTGATGCAAGGCATTATGCTCGGAACCCTGCTCCAAGGTATAGAGGTTAGTGAACGAGCATACGCAGGTGGATGGTTTGATTGGCTTTCGCCATTTAGCGTATTTTGTGGCCTGGCGCTTGTTTGTGCTTATATTCTGCTCGGTTCATGCTGGTTATTAATCAAGCTTCCAGAAGAGCTGATGGGGCGCTATTACGTGGTCGCGCGACGATGGGGACTAGCGATGGTAGCCTGTATATTCATCGCCAGTTTGTGGCTGCCATTGAGCCAAAATATCGTATTTGAACGTTGGTTCTCATTACCAAACTCGCTACTGTTTTTCATTTTACCAATTATTGCAGCGGCACTTATTTGGCAGCTATTCAAAGCATTGCTCGACCACAAAGCCGTCCGAGCCTACGTTCTTGCGATCGGCCTGTTTCTTGTGTCCGCGATGGGTTTCGGTGTCAGTACATTCCCTTACTTGGTCCCATTCGCACTCACTTATCAAGACGTCGCCGCGCCAGATAAGAGTTTGGCATTTTTACTTGCCGGTGCGGTGGTATTACTTCCTCTGATCGTAGCCTACACGGCTTATTCGTACTGGGTTTTCCGCGGCAAGATGAAACGTGGAGAAGGATATCACTGATGAAACTAAAACCCATTTTGTGGTTCATTGGCATTTGGCTGGCAAGCGTGGTCGCCTTGTTTATCATCAGTTCGTTGATACGAACTGCGATATTGTAGGCCCAGAGTCTACTGCACCACATCTGAAGCCATTGAGGTCTATACTCAAGCAAGAGTAAAACAACGGAGTGTTTTTATGACCTTAAAGCGGTTTCTGGTAACTTTGATTCTTTTGACGGTTCCACTGTTTTCACCAAATGCATTGGCCGTAGACAAGCAGATGTCATCCGCCATGAAAAGTAAAATGCGGTCTATTTGCTCCGCAACAGACGAGCAGGGCCATTGGCAACTTGCTGAAGCAACTCCTGACGCCAGACGCTCACTCAACATGGTGCTTTATCAAATGAATGCCGATGATAAATTGAAAGCAATTCATGAGGTGAGAACGAAAATGGTCGGCGGCACCCATTATGCGTTTGAGTTCGAGTTGCAAGATGGTCAAGTCTGGAATGCAATTGTATTGCACAGTGCCCGAGGCGATTACATGATAGAAAGACACGCAAAGAAAGGGGAACTCTGCCCTAAATAGCAATAGACACTACAACTTTACAGCCGACACAATAAAGTCGACTGATTCAGTCGCCTTTATTGTTGGTATGTTTAGGTATCGCTTCAAAAGCTTGGGAAAAGTAATAGCTTTCAACCTGAGGCCTAACTAAATCACAAGCTAACCCAAGGTCATCATTTTTTGTGAAAGGTAAATGTTCTGACACTAATTCCTGGGAATCTTTGTCCACGGTCTGGAAAGATTCAACAATTCTAAGTGGCCAGTAAGCTTTATTCTCAGTAACAAGAAAAAAGTAATATTGGAGCTGCTCTCCATGAGTCACGGCATTGTTAATTTCACTTCTAATTTTAACCACTTCGATTTTGCTACCAACACAAGTGAAGTCATATGCATCAGTAATTTCCGCTTCCTTCGCGCCCGGAGTATATACCATATAATCCGATTCAAACTTATTATCAGTCAGAAAATAACCATCGTCGACACTAGTTAACTGAAAGGAAAATGCAGGGTAATGTACTATCAAACAAGCTCCAAAAGCCCTACTTAAAAATTTCTTTGAAAATACCTTTTTTATACAGTTCGGTAAATATCTCATGTCGTTGTCCATATGAATCTGTATTTTTATTAATAACCCTAGTAATACTATCAGTAACCGTTCTAGATGCTCCCTTATCGGCTTTTAAATATAGTTTATTCTTCAGCCAAAAAATCATAGCAGTCCTGATGGCATATTTAGGTTGAGCAACTAACTGGGGCGAAGAAGAGAAACTCGTATTTTCGTTCCAAATATTTGCGTGTATGCTTTCTGTCGCTAAATAGTTTCCTTTCCCTGTTAACTGTATCATTCCTCTACCGCGATATTTCCATCCATCTCCGGTACTTGCATCACCATTGCCTATTTTCATGGCATAGGCATTATTTGCTATCGCTTCTTGGTTTGCTTTTTGATTGATGGCATTTTTTCTCCCGTGCTTTTCAGCTAACGCCGGCCTATTCCGATAGACTCTGAAAGTGCTTTTCAATCCTTGAACTGAATAATTCAGGTTTTCCTCCATTCTCATTCCAGGACCAACCTCTTTTGCTAATTGAGCGACAAAGTGTGACAGTCTCAGTTCACTATCTAACTTACATTCAGAGATCTTCATAGAAAGTTCTTTGCTTATAATCACTAAATAGTCTTCTGAAACTTTAGTTTCATTCTTCCATACTTTTCTAAGGTGCTGTTTTGTAATCATAGTCCCTCCATCTGATGAAGATTAAAACTGAAAGAACAAAAAATCACCTATAAAATTTGAAGTTGACATTGTATTACGACACTTTAAAACCATTTCTTACATACTAATTACATTATTGTGCGGCAAATAACATACCAGTCAATATTCTAGAAAAGCATTCTTTTCGCTCATATATTTTAACATGGCTTTTTACTGTTAAACCGTCTCGGTTTTCGCCTCTATCTTCTCATTCACTTTATCGCAAATGTACTCTCCAATAGGCATTGCAGATGTCGCTGCTGGAGAGGGGGCGTTGCAAACGTGCAGGCTTCTGGCGCTTTCGGCAAACAAGAAGTCATGAACCAAGGTTCCGTCGGATAACACCGCTTGCGCACGAATACCCGCAGGATATGGTTTGAGATCGTCTACCTTGATGCTTGGGCAGTATTTATTGACCAGCTTGAGATAGCCCGGCTTCCACCACGAGTTCTTAAACTCATCCAATCCGGTTTTTAGATGCTTTTGTGTCACCTTCCAGAAACCGGAGAAGCTCAGCATTTGCATGGTATCTTGCAAGCTGAAGTTAACCTTGTCGTACCCTTCTCGCTTCCAGCCTTGCACCGCATTTGGACCTACGGTCACACTGCCATCAATCATGCGAGTCAGGTGGACGCCCAAGAATGGCAAATCAGGGTCGGGAATTGGATAAATAAGATGATTCACCACTTGGTCGTGTTTGCTATCTAAGCGGTAGTATTCACCACGATAAGGGATGATTTGGAAATCGGTCGGAATAGACATCATCTCCGTCATGCGATCCGCCATCAAGCCGCTGCAAGTAACCAAGAACTTAGCATTGAGCTGCATGGTTTGACCGTCTGAAATACAGGTCAGTTGAACTTCTTCGTCCTTCTCTTCGGCAGCCACCACTTTGGTTCTCAAGCTGATTTGACCGCCGAGCTTTTTGAACTCTTCCGCCATCTGCTCAGTGACCAAACGATAGTCCACAATACTGGTGGTTTTGACATAAATCGCGCCCAATCCCGTGATGTTTGGTTCAGCCAGTTTAAGTTGAACTTCATCGAGTAGCTTTACGTCGATGCCGTTGACATGGCAGCGCTCATAGAGGGCATTCATGCGTTCGACTTCTTGCTCATTGGTCGCAACCAGTAACTTGCCACAGTTCTCCACCGGAATATCGTGCTCAACGCAGAACGAAATGGTTCGCTCTACCCCACGCTTACAAAAATCCGCTTTTAAGCTGCCCGGTGCGTAGTACACCCCGGCATGAATCACGCCGCTATTGTGTCCGGTTTGGTGCTGGGCAAAACCGGACTCTTTCTCAACCAATAAAATGGATTTGTCTGGATGACGTTGCTGTAGTTGCCATGCTGTCGACACACCAACGATACCGCCACCAACAATGATGTAGTCATAGACTGATTTCATACGACCTCTTATAAAACCGATAGTTGAGATTGTTGCAATTTGAACTTGCGACCACTGTAAATGAACACCGCGACAAATACCGCGCAGCTTGCCACACGAACCAACATTGGGATATCGTGCCAAACTAGCAATGTACCCACCACTACCAACAAGAGACGCGTCAGAATGTTTAGAGGACCTTCCAAGTAGCCTTCAATCGCACCAATCAATGCATAGGTACCGATGATGGCAAAGAAGCCTACGGTAATTACCGACGTCACATCCCAACTGACCAAGCCTGTATAGGCAATAAGTAGCGGTACAAGATACAAACCTTTAGCGATTTTCCACGCCATCAGGCCGGTACGCATTGGAGGTGTTTTCGCGATGGTTGCCGCTGCAAATGCGGTCAAACACACTGGAGGCGTTACGTTACTGTCTTGCGATAACCAGAAGATGATGAGGTGAGCAGCCAGCAATGCCAAGCCTACCGCTTCCATACCCAAACTTTGCTCTAGTAGGGTTTCCATAAAGTCCGCAGGTACTAGCGCCACCATTTCTTTCGCGGTTTCCAACGCCATTGGTGCATTAAGCAGTTCCAACTTTTCTGGCGCCGCCAACATGAAGATAGCTTTTGCTTGTTCAGGCAATTGACCCGACACCATCAATTCAAGCAATTGGTTTTCGGCAATTAACTTGTAAAGCGCAGGGGCAGACAGAGTACCCAATACAATATACGCCGCTGTCACAGGTAAACCCATACCTAAAACAAGAGAAGCGAGCGCAATCAGAACGATCATGATGAACAAGTCGCCATTCGCCCAACCGTCGATCATCAGTGAGAAGGTGTTGCCGATGCCAGTTGTACTGATCACGTTGATCACCAAACCGATACCCACCAGCAATACGGCGGTTGTCGCCATGTTCTTTGCACCTTGCGATAGCGCTTCGATGATCGCTTTTGGTCCCATCTTATGATCTTTCGAGAACCAAGAAGCCACCACCACAGAAATGATTGACAAACCTGCAGCGTAAGTCGGTGTAAAACCTTGAACCAACAAAGTGACCAATACCGCCAGTGGGATAAGGTTGTGCCAACCGCTGATCAGCACTTTTAATAGAGATTCATCACTTGTCGTGATTTTTTGAACGCCGCTGCGTTTGGCTTCAATACGCACAAAGAACGCCACGGACAAGAAATAGATAAGAGCAGGAATGAAAGAAACCGCGATGATATCGACATAAGGAATTTGCGTGTAAGACGCCATGATGAAAGCGCCCGCGCCCATCACTGGTGGCATCAGCTGACCACCTGTCGACGCCGCAGCTTCAACGCCCGCCGCGAAGCGCGAAGGGAAACCTGCTTTTTGCATTAAAGGAATACTGATAACACCAGTTGAAACCGTATTTGCCACACTAGATCCAGATACTGAGCCCATCAATCCCGAGCCAATCACTGCGATAAAACCGGGACCACCAATGATTTTGCCAGCCGCAGCACGTGCCACATTGATGATGTAATCACCGACACCAGAGCGAACAAGAAACGCACCGAACAGAATGAACATGAATACGAAAGTCCAACTGATGCGTGAGATAGAGCCAAACATGCCCTCAGAAGAATAGAAGCTGCGGTAGAGCAAGGTTTCCATGCTCAAACCCGGGAAGTGGAAAATACCTGTCGCCCACTTACCCCAAAGCACAACGTAGCTTAAACACACCACAATCAACACTGGAATAAACCAGCCCATGGTGCGTCGAATCAGTTCGATAACAATCAAAATTGCCATGATGGCGAAGACCCAATCGCTGGTCACGAACTTCACACCGCGTTCATATAGCGCATCTTCGGCATAGGGAATGTAGAGCAAACACGCGACCGCGCCCATGGCAATCAACACATCGATGCCGAGTGCAATCTTACTCTGCTTGAGAGAGATATGAGCCGGATACCAAAGCGCACAAATCACCGCAAAGCCAGCAAAGTGGGTCGCGGAAATCCATAACTCTGGTAACGTCGATAAGGTATTAAACCAAATGTGCAAAGCAGACAACACCACGCCAAACACTGTGATTGTGGTGGTTACCCACGGAAAATCAGTGCGCGTGGGCAGCTCAAACTTCTGCAATTCCTTTTCTATTGAGTCGCTCATCTCATACTCCAAGCTCTGGCGGCTTTTTCCATCTTAGAAATCGGTAGGGATAAAATGCCCCGAGCCGAAACTCGGGGCGAAGTTGGCGTTATTTCACCATTAGGTCTGATGGGATTTCGATGCCCATTTCTTTGTAGTAACGCACCGCACCTGGGTGAAGAGGCACTGGCAAGCCAGCGATCGCTTTCTCAATCGCCATTGCTTTTGTTGCTTTGTGGATGCCTTGTAGGAAAGGCAGGTTCTCGTAGATCGCTTTGGTTAGCTGGTAAACGTCTTCTTCCGAGATATCTTCACGAACTGCCAAGAAGTTAGGCTGTGCAATGGTGGTGATCGGCTTATCTAGACCCGGGTACGTGTTCGCTGGGATCTCGTACTTCGTCCATAGGTTGTAATTGCCGTTCGCCTCTTTGATTTGTTCGTCAGTAAACGAAAGAATCGAAATGTCTTTACCCAACGCAGCAAAAGCTTGAGTGACCGCACCAACAGGTACACCCGCAGGCGTGTTCATGCCGTCAATGGTGCCGTTTTGAAGTGCGCTCGCACTGCCGCCGTAACCCATGTAAGCAAGATTGAATTTATCAGGGTCGACCTTCAGACCTTTCATGATTTGGCGACCAGAGTTCTCAGTTCCTGAGTTCTTCTTACCGATAGAGAACTTCTTGCCATCTAGGTTGTTCAGATCAGTCACTGTGCCCGTTTTTGCTAGGTCAGAGCGAACAATAAAGTGCTCAACGTTTTGCCAAAGCATAGAGACTGAGCGCAGTTGTTCTTGGCGACCGCTCTTCTCATAAGGACCTTCACCAGACCAAGCCCACGCACCGTAAAGACCTTGTAGAATCGCGAACTGTGCTTCGTTTTCATTCAGCAGTTTAACGTTTTCACCAGAGCCCGCAGAGCTGATTGCAGAAAGGGAGAAGTGGTGCTTTGGTGCCAACTTCACTTTGCTTAACGTCGCCAACGCTACGCCCACAGGGTAGTAAGTACCACCTGTCGATGCCGTTGCAAGAATATAGCTACGATCTTCTGCCGCAGCGTTAGCAGCAATACCAAAAGAAGTCACAGCGACAGCCAAAGCTTTTACCAGCTTATTCATTTTCATTATTACTCTCCGTGTAGTCGTTTCACGATTGGGGATTTACATCATGTTAAACCTTTATTAACAACACATTCCCTAGAGCAATTGAAATGCCAACTTTTAACCCTTTGTATTTATTGAACTAAGAGCTGAAAGACATCAAAAATGAGCAAAATCATGCTGATTTGATAGCAAAGTAATGAGCAAGATCTTGCTCATTGAAGAGGAGAAGGTTGCACGCCTAGATCGCAAAAGGTTAATAAAATGTGATCAAGACAAAATAAATGCACGATTCACTAATAAGCAATATTTTGCCGATGCAATTTTGGATTGAATTGCAACTAATGAGCGTCTTAACAATAAGAAGAAAAAGCGCATCATTCTAAACTGCTCAATTTATCAGCTGAGGTTTATAGCCTAAACGACTACAAATAGCACAAAAATACAGCAAAGAAAGCCATGTTACAAAAATGAAAAGTCATTTATTCTAATTTTTAATTTAAAAAGCAGCTCGATCCACCAGTTCAGAAATAAACATTGACCGTATCAACTTATTTTCTACTTCGGGGTTGTGCCAATGGCCCTATGTTCGTTAGTGTAACAACACGCCAAGGCAAACGTATTCCTTGGTATTTTTTCGTCTTTAAGGATCACCCATGTCAGCAACTGCGCAATTACAATTCGCTTTAAAACGCCCATCTGGCGTTGCTGCTGCGATCCTCCTGCTCTCTCTGAAACTGATTCAGAGCTGACAGGCTATATCTAAACTTTCTGTCAGCTTGAGAAGAAGCTGACGGGAACACCACATACTCCTCCCATTCCTTTCAGTTTCTTCCAAGCGAAACATAAGAGGAATAACAATGTTAAGCGCACGCAATATCGCCGCTTTGGGCTTCATGACTTTCGCCATGTACTTAGGCGCGGGTAACCTGATCTTCCCTCCATTTTTGGGTTACCAAGCAGGTGAAAACTTTCTGAGCGGGATGTCTGGCTTCCTCTTGACGGGTGTAGGTCTGCCTGCGATGGCACTGGTGATGGTGGCTATCGTAAACGGTTCAGACAAATTAACCGCTGCCCTACCTAAACCTTTGGCGACCAGTTTTTGGGTGATGGTGTTTATCGTGATTGGCCCTGCGTTCGTGATCCCACGTGCGATTACCGTCGCTTACCAATTTAGCTTTGCACCAATGTTTGGTGATGCCGCTTTGGTGCCTTTCACTATTGCCCTCTGTGCTATCACCATTCTATTTGCCCTATATCCGGGTAAGTTGGTCGACAACCTAGGCAAGATCTTAACGCCTGCCTTGATGGGTATCTTGATCATCATGTCTGTGACGGCTTTGATTTCTCCTGCAGGTGAGCTAACTACCGCAACAGGACCATACGTATCTGGCGCATTTGCTGAAGGCTTGACCCAAGGCTACATGACCATGGATGCGCTAGGTTCTATCGGTTTTGGTTGGATTATCTTCCGCGCGATTCGCAGCATGGGTGTGGATAGCCCGAAAGCCACTGCAAAATACACACTAATTGCTGCTTTAATGTACGCGGTTGCCATGGCATTTGTTTACATCTCATTGGCTTACATTGGCTCAACAAGCTCATACTTAGGCTCTGAATTCAGTAACGGTGGCGACATCTTAACGGCATTCACCTTTAGCCACTTCGGCGCATTTGGCTCACTATTACTAGGGGCCGTGATGGTATTGGCGTGTTTGACTACTGCTATCGGCGTAACCACCGCAGGCAGTGAGTTCTACGACAACACTTTCAGCAAAGTGAACTACAAAGGCTGCGTTATCACGACCATGGTATTGGCAGGTTTGATCGCTAACGTAGGTCTAGAGCAACTATTGGCTATCACATTGCCAGCGGTTGTGGCGCTTCACCCAGTCGCGATTGCGTTGATGGTCATGGCACCAGTGCGCAACAAGATGTCACAAATCATGGTGGTAGCGACGGCGTTCACTGCTTTAACGTTTGGTTGTGTTGATGCGCTGCACATCCTAGGTTACATGCCAGATTCCACCGATGAGTGGATGGGTAATTACATGCCTCTGTACAATGACTTTGCTAGCTGGATTATGCCTAGCGTATTTATGATGATTGTTGGTCTGCTGTTTACGACGAAAACCAACCAAACCGAACAATTCGAGCTGGTGAATGAATAGCCGTTTAACATAAGACATCGCTCAATAAGTGAGTTACTATGTAGCTCGCTTATTGATATCAGGCAAAGGAGTTGCCTGAATGAAAGATTGATATGGGTCGCCTATGGATAATCAGTATCTAGACATCAGAACACTGAACTTTATCGTTATTCTGTTCTCTTGCATTTACTCTATTAGTCTGCTTTGTTATCAATACACTCAGGGTAGAGTCAAAGGCCTAAAAACCTTCTCGATATCACTACTGTTTATTGGTTTAGGTCCTTTTTTACTTGGCTTTAGAGGCTCTGCGCCAGACTGGCTGACCATCGTCATAGCCAACACTCTCATATTAGTCGGCTTCTTGCTTACGCTATATAGCGTAAGCATTTTTCGTCAATACCCTTTAAAATTGGCTCACTGTCTCACCTTGTTAACACCTGTTTTTAGTGGTTCATTTTACTATTTCACCTTCCATGACCCTTCTATCAAAAGCCGTATTATTTATCTGAGCACGTATATTTGTATCGTCACCTTCTTTAGTGGTGTCGCCATGCTTAAAGGTACCCAAAAGGACTTAAAGCTCCCTGTTAAAGCAATGGCTTACTCTTTCTTTGGATTTAGTTTTTTTATGGGATTTAGGGCGCTTTGGAGTACTTTTTCAGGTGAGTTACCAAGTTTTATGGTCGCAGGCCTTATCCATCAGCTGACTTTCTTATTTAGCATCTGCCTGATCGTTGCTTTGAGCTTTAGTATGCTGTGGTTAATTAACGGACGCTTGGTGCAATCCATTAATGCTCTCTCTCATTTAGATGCACTCACAGGGCTATATAATCGTCGAGCCATGGAAGAAATCGTTCCAAACTTGGTTAGTAAAGCACATAAAAAAAACCAAGCAATCAGCATTATTATGACTGATGTCGACAAGTTCAAAGCGATTAATGATCACTATGGTCACACGGTTGGCGACTCCGTCATGGCAACGATCTCCACTATTTTTAAAAAGCATCTTCCTGAGTCAGCCTGCATTGTGCGATTTGGTGGTGACGAGTTCATGATTGTTTTGCTCGAAAAAGCACAGCAAGCCAAAATTTTCGCAGAGCAAATTCGCCTTGCGGTCGAAACTGAAACCGCTTTGCAATCATTTAAAACTGAAGTGACCATGAGCTTTGGTATCAGTCAGTTATCTGAGGGGCAATCACTTCAAGAGGCGCTTGCTGAAGCAGACGAAGCGCTATATAGCTCTAAACATACAGGAAGGAACCTCGTTACCTTGTTTGGAGAAGGTAAAGACCTAAATTATAAGTTTGTCCCAGCTCCTGCCAAAAGCGCATAACATGTTTGTTATGCCAGTGATTTCGAATTAGCTAGAAATCGCACTAAGTATAGTCGGAGCGATTCAAGCCAAACTTCTGCATCTTTTGGTTAAGGGTTCGACGTGGTAAATCCAACTCCTGCATCACCTCATTGATGCGTCCATGATGCCTGACTAAAGAATCATGCAGCACTTTACGCTCAAAATTATGTAGCTGAATCGCCAACGGAACGCCTGCTTGTGTCTCTTCGGTTGTAGAAGATGGTCGACTGGAGAGAATTTCCATCACGGAGACGGTTTCATCCAGAGCAAAACGCATTGCTACATTTCTAAGCTCACGCACGTTACCGGGCCAAGCGTAAGCAAGAATGGCTTTTCTATCGGCTTCACTCAGCGGACGACTCTCAGGGTTACTTTTCAGGGCAAAGTGTTCGAACAAGATCAACGCGTCTTCTTCTCGCTCACGTAGCGGAGGCAAATAGATCTGCGCCACATTAAGACGATAGTACAAATCCTGACGAAACTCGTCATGCTCATTGAGATCTTCTTTCGCGGCGGCGATCACTCTTAAATCAACCGAGATCTGTTGGTTACCCCCAACGCGCTCAACCGTATGTTCCTGTAATGAACGCAACACTTTCACCTGCATAGACAGTGGCATACTCTCGATTTCATCAAAGAATAAAGTGCCTTTATCCGCGTATTCCAACTTACCAATGCGCTTTTTACCCGCTCCGGTAAATGCCCCTGCTTCATGTCCAAACAGCTCACTTTCAAACAGGTTCTCAGGAATAGCGCCACAGTTGATTGGCACAAAATGATAGGATCTGCGTTGGCTTTCATTATGCAAACTGGTCGCCACCAGCTCTTTACCACAACCTGTTTCGCCGTAAATGATCACGTTAGTATCAATGCGTGCTAACTTGGCAACTTGTTCTCTAAGCTGTTGCATCACACGGCTTCGGCCAATCAGCACTTCTTCTAAGCCGCTAACGCTAGATAGATACTCTTGGCGATCTTGAGTAGACGTTTGTGCGCGATAACTCTCGACCGCATCGGTCACTCGCTGGGATAGGCGCTCAGGTTGGAAAGGTTTCTCGATAAAATCGAACGCACCGTTTTGCAACGCCCCAACTGCCATATCGACATCACCATGTCCGGTGATCAAAATAACTGGCGTTGGGATGTGATTAGCAATCAGGCTTTCTAGTATCGACAAGCCGTCGGTGTCCGGCAGGCGAACATCACTGACAATCGCATCAAATTCTTGGCTAAGAATGGCCGCTTTCCCCTCTTCTCCTAAACTGAATGCGGTCACGTCGAACCCCGCCAGTTGCAGCCACTGACTGGTAGCCTGACGAACAATGTCATCGTCTTCGATAAGTGCAATTTTAGGGGTGTCGTCAAAAGCCATGAGTTACTACCGTAGGTGGAATAGAAATCGCTCTTTGCTAACGGTAGCAAAAACCACTGAGGAGAAAAGGAGCTAGATCTCACTTCTTGCTTACAAGTCTTTAACATCCAACCAGTTAGGCGCACTCTTTAATGACTCTCGGTGAGAACGCACTAGCTGAACGGAGTCAGTATGCAGCGCAAAAGGAATGGCAAAACGTGGCTTGTGGTCGTAATTGCAACAGTGCTGATGTTGTCTTGTTATAGCGCCAGCAGAGAGGTTGCTCGTCAATGGTTGAGCGTACAAACTCAAACCGAAGCTCAACAAAAACTGCTCGACTATATCGGTGAAGTTCGCCGTGCACTCAAACGCTTCTATCACTTGCCTTACCTTGTCACCAATAATCCGGAAACCATCGCGTTTGTAAAAGGAAACCGGACTTATTACGAGCCATTGCAAACCCAACTGACTCAGCTAGATAAAGCCGCCAATACGGAAGGTTGGCTAATCCTGTCTAACTCTGGCGAAGTATTGGTCTCGAGTTTAATCGAAGAGCGCTTTAGCCTATCTGACCGAAAAGCCATTGTGGAACAAATTCACAATCAAGGCGGCGGTGTTTCCTTGGTGAACAAAACCAAAGGTTCGAGTCCGTTGTATTATCTTGCAGCCCCTATCTACGACGGTCTGGATATAGCAGGCATTGTGGTGGTGCAAATCAACCTCAGCTTATTGACCGAACAGACTATTACTAGCCAAGACATCATTACGTTGCAGAACCGTCAGCAACGCTTTTTCCTATCGAGCAGCTCGCTCTATAACGCAGACTGGTTTAACGAACCAAGCAACGCCGTTCAGTTAGAAACGCAGCGCTTATACGACAACACTAATATCAGTGTGTGGACGCTCAATCAGCAACGCTATTTTGCGCACACCGTTAAATTGGATGATTTGAATTGGTACGTCAGCTACCTCACCCCTTCTAAGCCGATTCAACAAACCATCAACGTGATTGGTTGGAGCGTAGCGGCGCTGCTCTTGTTGGTTGTATTACTCGTCATCATTGGTCTACAACGTCGACAAAAGCACATCAATCAACAACGAATTCAAGCCCTGTTGGAAGAGTCCCAACGCCGCTTGAAACAGATGATCAATAAAACCCACGTTGGTTTGCTATTGATTGATGAACAAGGGCAACTGTTCGATCTCAACCCAATGGCGAAGCGTTTGTTCTGTTTACCAGAGAGCGTCAATCGACACGCTTTTGCTTGGGAATTATTCGACGCAGGCAACCCCAATTCCACCACACTTAAGTTGCTCAAGGACTTGCCTAAGCATAAAGAGCTCGCAGAGATCAGCACGGTCGAAACCATTGCCAGACGCAGCGATGGAAGCGTCTTCCCTGTCCTGTTCTCGCTAACCAGTTTCCCTTGGCATGGCGAGCAGTATTTCCTTGCAACGATCATAGACATCAGTAAGCGGAAAAAAGCCGAGCAATCGCTGCAACAGGTCAACCAAGAACTGGCGCAACGGGTAGAAGAGCGAACTCAAGCGCTAAAAGAAGCGCAAAACCAATTAATTGAATCGAGCAAAATGGCCGCCTTGGGTCGCATGTCGAGCGCGATTACTCATGAGCTCAATCAGCCACTGACAGGCTTGCGTACCCTGCTCACCACGAACGAACTGCTGGCGGAACGCGGCGAAACCGAGATGATGAAAGCCAACAATGTTTTGGTGCAAAAGCTGATTGATCGTATGGCAAGCATGACCAGTCAGCTGAAGACGTTCGCCTACAACAAACCAGAAAGCCTACAAGCAATTTCTCTTACTTCCGCACTCGAAGAGACCCTACGCGTTTATCAAACCCAACTAGACAAAGTGGATGTGCGTGTTCGAGTTGCTCATGACTTACCTAACATCTTGGGTGAAGAACAACGACTGCTTCAGGTACTCGGTAATCTTGTCTCGAATGCGCTAGACGCAATGAACCATACCACCAACCCGCAGCTCAGCTTGATCGTCAATCCAACCGACAATCAGGTCGAACTGATCGTCAGTGATAATGGCTGCGGCGTGTCGAATGAGATGCTTGAATCCATGTTTGAACCCTTCCAAACCTCAAAGAAAATTGGTGAAGGGTTGGGGCTGGGTTTAGCGATTACGGCCAACAATATGCGTGATATGAACGGACAAATTACCGTGCATAAGAATGAACAAAATGGGCTGACTTTCACTCTATTGTTCAAATCAGCCTAGGTTGATATTGATTACAAAATCATCATTAGAACTAAGCATCCCCGCTGTTTGAGAAAAATACGATCTCGATACAAGTATCGAGGTGTCTCCTACACTATTCTCAAGCAATAAATCCACAAACATTTCCTAAATATAAAGAGTGAGAAACATGATTAAGTTTCCTGAACATTTTCTTTGGGGTGGTGCCATTGCTGCAAACCAAGTAGAAGGGGCGTACAACCTTGGGGGTAAAGGGTTATCGACATCAGACATGCTGCCAAACGGTATTTTGAGTCCGCATCAAACCCGTGAAGAGCGTACACCGGGTATCAAAGACGTGGCGATCGACTTCTACAATCGCTACCCAGAAGACATCGCGCTGTTCAAAGAGATGGGCTTTAACTGTCTGCGTCTCTCTTTGGCATGGAGCCGCATCTTCCCGAACGGGGACGAACTAGAACCTAACGAAGAAGGTTTGGCGTTCTACGATAAAATTTTTGACGAACTTGCCGAGCACAACATCCAACCTTTCGTGACATTATCTCACTACGAAATGCCTTACGCACTGGTCGAGAACTACGGTGGTTGGGGCGATCGTCGCGTCATCGAATTCTTCGAACGTTATGCTCGCACCGTGCTGGAACGCTACAAAGACAAAGTGAAGCTGTGGTTAACGTTCAACGAAATCAACATGTCTCTACACGCACCATTTACTGGTGTTGGTTTGCAAGAAGACGCCAGTGAACAAGAGATTTACCAAGCGATTCACCACCAACTAGTCGCCAACGCAAAAGCGGTAAAACTGTGTCAGCAAATCGTACCAAACGGCAAGATTGGTAACATGCTGCTTGGCGCAATCAACTACCCATATACCTGTAACCCTGATGACGTGCTTGCTGCAATGCATGAAAACAACAAGTGGTTGTTCTTCGGTGATGTGCAAACACGTGGTCAGTACCCTGGCTACATGAAGCGTTACTTCCGCGAAAACGGCATTGAAATTCAGATGGAAGCAGGCGACTTAGAAGAAATTGCGTCTGCGAGTGTCGACTTCATCTCATTCAGCTACTACGCAAGTGGCTGTGCAAGTGCAGACCCGAAACAGAAGGAAGTGGGTAACATTGTCGATAGCGTACCAAACCCATATCTTGAGAAGAGCCAATGGGGCTGGTTGATCGATCCAAAAGGCCTGCGCATTCTGCTGAACTTCCTTCACGATCGCTACCAAAAACCACTGTTTGTCGTAGAAAACGGCTTAGGTGCACGTGATGAAATCGATGAAAACGGTGAGATTCAAGATGATTACCGCATCGCTTACTTGAACGACCACCTTGTGCAAGCACACGAAGCGATTCTGGATGGCGTTGAGTTGATGGGCTTTACCAGCTGGGGGCCAATCGATTTGGTCGCGAACTCAACCGCTGAGATGAGCAAACGTTACGGCTTTATCTATGTCGATCGTTATGATGATGGGCAAGGAACGCTAGAACGTAAACGTAAGAAAAGCTTTTTCTGGTATCAAGACGTGATTCGTACTTCAGGCGGTTCATTGAAAAGCTAAGCCTGTTGTCTAGGTACAAAGTGCAACTAGGCATTCGCCTAAACCATCAAGCCCTGCAATTGCAGGGCTTGAATTTTAAGGTGTTTATTCATTTAGAGATTAAACTGCAATCTCTCCACCGTCTTCACGGCGAATAACCACTGTCGCCGCTCGTGGGCGCACAGAAACACCAGCAGGCGTTTCTTCGGCTGCATCTTCACTGTATGGCCAGTTGCCTGGGTGCTGAATATTCACAAACAATGATTTGTAATCAGGGCTGATGGTAAAGCCTGTTACTTCACAACCATTTGGTCCGACAAAGAAGCGTTTCAATTCAGCTTGATTATCCGCACCAATCACAGCTCGATCACCATTCTCATCTGTTAGCTTAGATGGAACAACAGCCAACATTTGATCATTGGTGTAAGACGTGACTTCATCTGCGCCGTTATCAGTCTGAATCCACAAAATACCACGGCCATCAAACGCTAATCCGTCTGGGCTCGCAAACTGGTTTAACTCATTCAAGCCAGAACGGTTGGTATCTGCATCACCATTTGCTGGCGAACCAAACACAAAGATATCCCAAGTAAAGTCAGTTGCTGAAGCACCTTCATCCCAACGGATAACATGACCAAACTTATTATTCAAACGTGGATTCGCAGGATTGGTTTCATCTGTACGGCGCGTATTGTTCGTCAATGTTAAATATACTGAACCCGTGAATGGATCAACCGTACACCACTCTGGTCGATCCATTGGTGTTGCCCCAACTAAATCCGCCGCACCCGCAGTATTGATGATAATTTCAGCCAGTGAATCAAAGTGATCCGCTAACGTACCACCAGCGGTTGTTACGCTATCAAGCGTTAATGGTAACCAAGTACCTGTGCTGTCTTCATTGAAGCGCGCCACATACAGTGTGCCTTCGTCCATGTACTTGTCACCCATCGCCAAGCGGTTATCAGGGTTAGCATCTGCTGGATCCCACGCTGCCGCAGATTCAAATTTGTATAGGTATTCAAAGCGAGAATCGTGACCAGAATAAAATACCACTGGTTTGCCTTCTTCAAGCTTACCGAAAGTACAGCCCTCGTGACGGAAACGACCTAGCGCAGTACGTTTCTTCGCACGTGAGTTTTGCGTGTAAGGGTCAATCTCGACAATGTAACCGTGACCATTGGCTTCATTACGGTAATCATCCATCGCACTTGCTCCTGTTGGAGCCACATTAAAGCGAGAGAACTCATCAAGACGCTCTTCTGCATTACCTGCTAATGTCTCCCACAAGTAGCGTGTGCTTTGGTCATCAACACCAATGCGATCTTGCTCTTCTGTACGAGTCCCGGCGTTAACAAAGTAACCAGGCCAGTTCTCTTCACACGTTAAGTAAGTGCCCCACGGCGTGTAGCCGTTGCCACAGTTGTTTAACGTACCACGCGCTTGGCTGCCATCTGGTGAGAAACGAGTGACAGTTAAAGATGTGTGGGCTACCGGGCCAGACAAATCCATGACTGTCGCACCAGTATAACGACGGTTTAGTGGGTCAGTATCAACCAACTTCCACATGTTGTCTTCCAGTTGAATGCGAACCACTGATACACCGTGCGCGTAAATCTCTTTGCGCACTTCATCTACAATGGTACGTACGCCATTTTCAACCGTCGGACCGTTTGGATGCAGTGCTGATGTGTCGATGTACTCGTGGTTAATACATAGCAAGCCATCTGTAGTGCTATCGTTCAATGGGAAAAAATGCATGCCGTCATGGTGCATGCCTAGCGCATTTAACTGATCGGTACTGGTGTTGGTACCATCATTTTGCCATGCGCTGCCTTGTGCATTAAGTGGTGTTCCCCAAGGTACTAGTACTTGTGCGGTGTAGCCTTGTGGAATTGAAACTGCGTCAGTGAGTGAGCCAGGGATAGATTCAAAGTTAAGAACGGCTTTAGATGCGCCCGAACCACTGCTTACTGTACTCCCTGAGTCAGACGAGTTACAACCAGCCAATCCGAAAGCACCAAACGCTGCCATCGCACTGATACCTAAACCACCTTTCAGAATGCTGCGTCGAGATAGGCTCGCTTCTAATACTTCTTCAAATGGTTTGTTTTCACTTTGGTTATAACGCGTCGCGTCAAAGGTTTCCTTGCTCATTTTTACTTTCCCGATCTTATAGTTTAATTAATAAATAAGTGATTAGTTGAACGGCAAGAAGTTTGGATAAGAAAAATGACAAAAGTGCTTAAAACATATGAAACTTGTGTTTCAACAATACTGCAAACCAACCAACACAGCTAACGAAGCAATTAAATTCTGGTCACATAATCACCAACTGTATCGCTTCATTCTGATTTTACTTGGGCTAAAGTATGATAGAAGGTATAAGGTGTACGAAATCAAATCATCTACGAGAGATAATCATGAAATTAGACAAGATCGATAACAAGAGCCGTCGTATCCGTAAAAAGCTGTTCTTAGGTGAGTTCGCAATCCTAGGTTTCGAGATCAGCTGTGAAACAGACATTAACGACTTCGACCGTTACGATGCATTCGTTGATGACTTTATCGACTACATTGACGAGCTTGGTCTTTGCTTCGGTGGCGGTGGTCTAGAACTGTTTGAAGGCTTCCTATGTTCTACTAACCGTTACGGCAGTGCGACTGAAGAACAGAAAGCGCAAGTTATCAAATGGTTAGAAGCACGCCCAGAAGTGAAAAGCGCGCAAGCGGGCGAACTAGTTGACGCCAACTACCTGTAACTAAAGGGCAACCTGTAATACGCAGAGCTCAATAAATGGTAGAGAAAGCTGGTCTTAAGACTGGCTTTTTTATTTTTGGAAGAATGCGATATTAAAAATAGGGTGCTTGGGAAGTTGCGCGGAGTGATTTTGGCGTTTTTGAGCTGGCAATCAACGGGAAACTGCGTTCCACAGCCAGCTCGTGCCTTTAGGTATAATTAACTATGATTTTTTAGCTGGGGCGTCTTTCGTGTCTTTCCAGTATTGAATACGCACACGATGTAGCTGAGCTCTTCTAGTCTTTTTCATAGTAAAGTCCCTCATCTTATATAAGTAACGCTCCTCATGGAGCTTATTGTCTAAGGTCGTATCCCCTTCAATCTATAAGGGAATCAATCATTTAACCGTGACCAATTTCACAACATAATGATAATTACCGATTTCTTGCAGCCTGTTTTTACTGGCAAACGGCATATTATCTATCTGACACAGTTAACTTACTCACCAGATATGACAGAAAAATGGCAATCAAGTTCCCTACTTATACTGTCATTGAATCTTAATAAGGATTAACAAGGTGGGCATTTCAGATTTACCATACTGTTTATAAAAACCGCAAGATTTTTTATTTCTTTTCAAACAAATCTCTACTCAAGATCAATTCACTTTCATCTTTATCGTCTCCCTTTTAACGCATTGTGATCCAGTTCAATCCACAGAACTCGGAACAAAAAGCGCTCATTAATACATTCACCACCAAACTTGTGCGAGATCTCTTACAAGAGTTGTAAGCAAATAGATTAACCACGTCTAAGAGCAATGCCAGAAAAAACATTAAACATATGATTTAACAGTAATATTTAAATTCACTTAAAATAATAAGTAAAAATAATTTAGAAAAGTTAATTGAGTCAAATCAGCAAAACATCAATACTCAATTTTTCGACAGGATGTTGGCGGGAACAGGAAAAAAAACCTAAAGGATTGGGTATCTTCAGGATGAAGATTTGATAGCTTAGGATGAGTTGTCAGCAAGGATGTAGTTAAGCTCTAGGATAGAGTTCGCCCGTCAGGATGATAGGCAAGAATGGACACCGCTAGGAAGGCGATGAACAAGGAACTCGGTTAAAGGACTTAGCCACAATCAAGGATAGATGCAGGGAGCACCTATTAGTAGCTGGATTGCTGCGAAAAAGAATAAGCCCCGTCTGGGAAACCAGGCGGGGTTTTATTTTGTCTGTAATGTATTGATAAAGATTCATCTTTATCGTTTAAGTCTTCTCTGTTTTCATAAAACACCGTGCTATCATTTTCTTTACGTCTCCCAACAAAGCTCTCAGAAAATCACACACTATGCTTAATCCTGTTTGGTTACATACATTTAAGACATTGATTGAAGTCGGTCATTTTACGCAAACGGCAGAAAAACTTTTTATGACTCAGCCTGGCGTCAGCCAACACATCAAAAAATTAGAGCAAAGTTGTCAGCATGCCTTGATCAAGCGCGAAAACAAAAGCTTCGAATTAACCGAGCAAGGCAGGATTGTCTACGCATATGCGCTCGAGTTAGAAGATAGAGAGAAGAAGCTGCTCGAAGAGCTCAGTTTTGATGATGCGTTTTCAGGCCACTGTAAACTGGCTTGTTCTGGTGCAATGGCGTTAATGTTGTATGGGCCCATTTTGGAGAAGCAAAAACAGCACCCGAGCTTATCGTTACATTTAGAAGCCGCGCCAAATCAATCTATTCTCAACGCCATAACGCAAGGGCACATCGATATTGGTATCGTGACTGATGTTCCCAACAAAGGTCTGTTTCACAGTGAGCGAATTGGTAAAGAGAGGTTGTGCTTGGTTCTGCCAAAGCATTATCAAAATAAGCAGATAACGCCACAACTCTTGCATGACTGTGGTGTCATTAGCCACCCTGATGCCGAGCATTACATGACGCTGTTTTTTGACCAGTGTGAAGAACCACAGCTCCAAGAAATTAAGATGAGCGATTTACCATTATCCGGCTACGTAAATCAATTGAGCCAAATTTTGCTACCTGTCAGCAAAGGACTTGGCTTCACCGTGCTGCCTCAAAGTGCGGTCGACAATTTTCCACTAAAAGACACGTTATACATTGCTCAACTGAAAAACACTGTATGTGAAGAGCTATTTCTGGTTCGTAAGCGCAGTCGTGCTCTACCTCTGCGCTATCAGACCATCAAAGAAGTGTTATTGGATGTGGTCGGTGGTGCGCATCAATGATGTTAGCCACTCTTCGCTGGTAATGCGTTCCTCTTGGCAATCCACCCAATATGGTTTGCCAGATAACCAACTTTTCGACGCAACTTCTTTTATAAACACATCCACGGAATCAACGTCATCTTTGGCGTAATCCCATTTATTGCGCATGTGTTCTGCCGCTTCTTGATTAGTGTACGCCTTGCCGTTGCGGATAAAGGTGCAAGAGGATTGCTCAACTCGTTTTATCAACGTCGAGATATCTTGCTCTACCCCTGCTAGTGCAAAGGTCGGCAGAATGCTTAATGTAAGTAACAACGTCCACTTTGCTTTCATCGCACCTTTATCCTTATCCCTGACCACGTAACTACTAATAGTAACTACTGATAAGTGACTTAACTATTCTGGTGTTTGGCTGTTTAGCTCAGCAATTATTGCCACCACGCCTTAGCAGGCTGAGGCTCCGCAATCGCCAAGCGTTGACCAATCTCAGGGCTCACTAACGTTACACCGCGCTCTTCACTAATGTCTAACGCGCGTTGCATCGGTTCATTCCAATCGTGCATCGACAGATCAAACGTGCTGTTGTGAATCGGCATCATCACTTTACCCTGCACATCAATGTGTGCTTGAACACTTTGCTCAGGGAACATGTGAATGTCTGACCAAAGTTCATTGTATGCACCTGTTTCAATCATGGTGAAGTCAAACGGACCGTACTTTTCGCCAATCTCTTTAAAGCCATTGAAGTAACCAGAGTCACCACTGAAGAACACTTTGTGTTGTTGTGCATTAATAACCCAACTGCCCCACAGTGTCGTATCGCGGTCTGTCAAACCTCGACCAGAGAAATGCTGAGTCGGAGTCAATGTATATTCAATACCGTCGACAGAATGTGACTCCCACCAATCTAGCTCGATCACTTTCTCCTTCGGCACACCCCAATTCACCAGTAATTGGCCAACTTTTAACGGTACCAAGAAAGTGCCCACCTTGTCGCCTAGCACTTTAATAGAAGCTTTATCTAGGTGATCGTAATGGTCATGACTGATCACCACCACATCGATAGTTGGCAAATCTTCTATCGTGATGGGGGTTTGGTGAAAGCGTTTTGGCCCTGCCCATTGTACAGGAGACGCGCGATCACTGAATACAGGGTCGGTCATCACCAGTTTTCCATCGAGCTTCATTAATACGCTTGAGTGACCCAGACGATAGATGACGTCATCTTGCTCTTCTAACAGTTGCCGCGCTGTGATCGCATGCACTGGAATTTCAATCGTTGGTGTTGGGTTAAGGCGCTCAGTCGTAAAATACGCTTTCATGATTTCGAACATGTCGCCCAAACCGCTTTTGTATTCCAACTCTGTATTTGCAAATTTGTCCGGGTATGTTGGCGCTTTTTCAGTATCAACATTAGAACAAGAAATCATGGATGTACCCATCGCGAACGCTCCTACTGTGGCTAGCAAAGTTTTTTTCATAAAAAGTTAACCCGAACAAAAGTAAACTACACGGTGCAGTTTACATTCTAATTATCAAAAGTAAACTACTTAGTGTAAAATAGATCAAGAAATGATCTTCTTAACTTAGCAAGCTTATGAATGTAAAAAGAAAAAGTCGTAGCGAAACCAAAAGAGAAGCCATCTTGTGCGCGGCAAGGCAAGCGTTCCAAGAGTTTGGGGTGCAAAACACCAGCATGGATAAGCTCTCTGCAATCGCACAAGTCTCTAAGCGCACGGTCTATAATCACTTCCCTTCTAAGGAAGCGATCGTGACGGAGTTGCTGACTGAGCTTTGGCGTTCGTCAATGATGGAAAGCGATATTAAACGCTTGGCCACTCTGCCACTCAAAGATCAATTGATTGAATTACTCTACAGCGAGATCATTGTGGTGACGGAACCAAACTATATTGAGCTGGCAAAAGTGGCATTTGGGCACTTCTTATTTAAGCCGGAAGATCTCAAAGAACAAGCAGAACAAATGTCGAAACAGGAAACCGCCCTGTACCGCTGGCTTACTGAGAAATCGAACAGTGGCGCTTTGCAAATTGATGATGTACATATAGCAAGCACTCAATTGCACAACTTACTTAAAGGCAGTGCATTCTGGCCGCAGTTAATGGGAATTCGCCCCTCTTTGTCGAATGAAGAATCTAGGCTGTTAGCTACCCAAACGGCGGAACTTTTTTTAAGTCACTATCAAAACAGCTAAAAACAGCTAAAAACAGCGGTCAAATTGGCCGCTTTTTTAAGCGATAATTCGTGACAAAGCGATGAAATTTTTGCTCAATTTTATTTATCTCACCCTTGACAGTCTCATACCGCAAGGCGTGAGCGTTTGATAAAATATTTTTGTCGTGTCGACGATGCTTTTTCGTTTTCATCTCACAAAAAAACGCCCTAAGGTGCGCACCTCTGACGACGTGGTTGTTCAACCACAATTCTAAATCGTTGAAGTAAGTAGGTTATGTCATAACATGATCACCTGCCTACTGCATTCTATGCTCTATACTTATATTTTAATTTGGTACTGACTTACTAAGGAATTGCCATGCGTATTGCTATTCTCTCTCGTAATGAGAATTTATATTCAACCATGCGCCTAAAACAGGCGGGTGAAGAACGTGGGCATCAAATCGATGTGGTCGACACGCTTCACTGTTATATGGACATTACGAGCAACAACCCTAAGATCCGCTACAAGGGTGAAGAATTACCGCAATACGATGCTGTTATTCCGCGTATTGGGGCATCTATTACGTTTTACGGCACTGCTGTTGTACGTCAGTTTGAAATGATGGGTACATTTTGTGTCAACGAATCTGTCGCGATCAGCCGCTCTCGTGACAAATTGCGCTCATTACAACTGCTATCACGTAAAGGCATCGGTTTGCCACGCACTGGCTTTGCTCACCATCCTGACAACATTCAGGACGTGATCAAAAACGTTGGTGGCGCACCTCTAGTGATTAAATTGCTAGAAGGCACTCAAGGCATTGGTGTTGTACTTGCTGAAACAAATAAAGCGGCAGAAAGCGTGATTGAAGCTTTCATGGGTTTGAAAGCTAACATCATGGTGCAAGAATTTATCGAAGAAGCAAAAGGCGCGGACATCCGTTGTTTTGTTGTCGGAAATAAGGTGATTGCCGCAATGAAGCGCCAAGCAAAAGAAGGCGAGTTCCGTTCTAACCTTCACCGTGGTGGCTCTGCACAACTCGTGCGTTTGAGCAAAGAAGAGCGTGCGACCGCTGTAAATGCAGCGAAAGTGATGGGCTTGAACCTTTGTGGTGTGGATATCCTTCAATCTAAAAATGGCCCAGTGGTAATGGAAGTGAACTCTTCCCCTGGTCTAGAAGGCATCGAACTAGCAACGGGTAAAAACATTGCAGGTATGATCTTCGATTTTATCGAGAAAAACGCTAAGCCAAATTCAAACCGTACTCGCGGTAAAGGTTGATTTTTGTTTAACGCACAAGAGAGCCAAAAAACGGCTCTCTTGTTACTCGTCGCTAGGATGACACTATGAATCAGAAAATGATCATTGGGAATGCCGAAGCTATTTGCTTGCCAGAGTTAGGGATTACTCACCTTGAAGCGCGTATTGATACAGGCGCTCAAACCTCTTCATTACATGTAGACAATATTGATTGCTTTGAAAAAGATGGTCAGTCTTATGTTGCATTCGATCTGCACCCAGATGTATACCATTTAGAACAAGTGGTTCGCTGCACAGCGAAACTAAAAGCAAACCGTAAGGTTAAATCTTCTAACGGTACTTTTGAGCACCGCTGCGTGATCACGACGATGCTGCGTATGGGCGACCAACAATGGCCAATCGACATTACGTTGACTAACCGTGAAAAAATGACTTACATGATGTTGTTAGGTCGTCAAGGCATGGCAGACAAAGTGCTCGTTGATCCTAGCCAATCTCACTTATTGGCATCTTAACCCCGTAGTTTCAGATGAGTGATCGAACGTTTTTGTTGAGCATCACTCGTCTGGCTTTATCTTCGCCTACTTCCTACGAAATAACGCAAACAACAATCCCTTCGCTTTAACTTTTGTCACTCGCCAGTGCGTCATTGGCTTAGTCGGCGCTGTATTCAAAATGTGCTGATACGCTTTTTCATCCAAAGTCACCTCTCCCCCATGTGCCAGAAGCAAACATTGCGGATTCATCTCAAACACACGCTTTAATGATTGCCGATATTGATTCGGATGAAATATGGGAAACGGCGCAATCAGATGCTTTTTCACCTGCACCATTAAATCCGCCACATACAGCACATCTTGTTCAGAATGATAAACCGACAGATCTCGGTCGGTATGCCCAAGCGTTTCTAGCACCTGCCAATCATCAAATCCAGGAATAAACTCTCCATCAATAAGTTCAATATCTGGCTTTAACTTACGGGAATACCACAGGTTTTGCTTTGGTTTACGCATCCGATTCGCCATCCAGCGTGCTAACATCAAATCGGTCAAATGCATTAGCCAACCGTCTACACCGCTATACCACTGGCTCTCTCGCTTTGCGGCCAATAGCTTACATCCTGTTAAATCACGTAGTTTGTGCGCACCACCAGCATGGTCTGGATGCATGTGGGTCACAACAACCAACTTTAGGTCAGAAAAAGGACGATGGAGTTGATGTTCAATAAAGTCTTTAAGATGAGGGATGTCTGCTCGACTGGCACCATCAAGCAACAATAATTTATCGGGATATTCGGCGAGATACATGGTCTGAATGTACCCCTGAATTCTGTGCAGCTGCAAAATATGTCCTTATTTTAGTGAGATGCTTCATGACCGAATCCTTACTGGTCAGACCAACTATAACAGCAGAATGGACGCTTCGGTAAACAAATATTCACACGTAGCGACGACAACAAATCATAATCGAGATGATAGATTTTAATCATTAGACTCAAGGGCCCTTTTATCCGTTAATGCGCGCACACGGAGTTCGTGTCAGGGTATGAGGTAAATACCTCATGATTTGCTTTTTTGTACTTTTCCTTCTAATTAATTAAGGAGTTAAGTACATTTTTGTGAGAATCGAGTTGGAAAAAGCAACTAAATTAGACCGCATCCGCGCGGACTACAACGTTCACTACTGGAGCCAAGGTTTCTACGGCATTGATGACCAAGGCGAAGTATATGTATCACCACGTAGTGATCGTGCACATCAAATCCCTTTCAGCGCTATTGTAAATGAGCTAGAAGCGAAGCAGTTAAATCTGCCTGTATTAGTACGCTTCCCGCAAATCGTGCACCAACGTGTGCATGGTATTTGCCACGCATTCAACCAAGCAATTGAAGAATACCAATATCCAAACAAATACTTGTTGGTGTACCCAATTAAAGTAAACCAACAACGTGAAGTGGTGGATGAAATTCTAGCGAGCCAAGCTCAACTAGAAACCAAGCAGCTTGGTCTTGAAGCGGGTAGCAAGCCAGAATTGTTGGCGGTACTTGCATTGGCTCAACAAGGTAGCTCCGTGATCGTGTGTAATGGCTACAAAGACCGTGAGTATGTGCGTCTTGCACTGATCGGTGAAAAGCTGGGTCACAAGGTATTCATCGTACTAGAGAAGCTTTCTGAGCTGGATCTGGTACTAGAAGAAGCGAAAAGTTTGGGTGTAAAACCGCGCCTTGGTTTACGCATTCGCCTCGCCTCTCAAGGCGCAGGGAAATGGCAAGCAAGTGGCGGTGAAAAATCGAAGTTTGGTTTATCAGCATCGCAAGTGCTTAGCGTTATTGAACGTCTTAAACGCGAAGGCAACCTAGACGCGATGCAACTGGTTCACTTCCACCTTGGTTCACAGATGGCAAACATCCGTGATGTACGCAATGGTGTGAACGAGTCTGCACGTTTCTACTGCGAACTACGCGCACTCGGTGCAAACATCGAGTACTTCGATGTGGGCGGCGGCTTGGCAGTGGATTATGACGGCACACGCAGCCAATCATCGAATTCGATGAACTACGGCCTTGCAGAATACGCACGTAATATCGTGAACACAGTGGGCGATGTGTGTCTGCAATACGAACAACCAATGCCAGTGATCATTTCGGAATCGGGTCGCTCGCTAACAGCGCACCACGCTGTATTGATTTCTAACGTAATTGGTACCGAGTCGTACCTACCGGAAGAAGTACATGAGCTTGATGATGACGCTCCGCTTTTGCTACAAAACATGTGGCGAAACTGGGAAAACTTACAAGATGGTACAGACGCTCGTGCGTTAATTGAGATTTACAATGATACCCAAAGTGATTTGGCAGAAGTGCACTCTCAATTTGCTACAGGCGTGCTTAACTTGGAACAACGTGCGTGGGCAGAACAATTGTCACTACGCATTTACTTCGAATTAAGCCGAAAGATGAGCACTAAGAATCGCTTCCACCGTCCGATTCTGGACGAGTTGAGCGAACGTCTTGCAGATAAGTTCTTCGTGAACTTCTCTCTCTTCCAATCTCTACCAGATGCTTGGGGTATTGATCAGGTGTTCCCTGTTCTGCCACTTTCTGGTCTTGGCGAGGCGGAAGAGCGTCGTGCAGTGATGTTGGACATCACATGTGACTCTGATGGCGCGATCGATCACTACGTTGATGGTCAAGGCATCGAGAGCACGCTACCTGTACCAGCTTGGAGCAAAGACAAACCGTACCTAATGGGCTTTTTCCTAGTAGGCGCATACCAAGAAATCCTTGGTGACATGCACAACCTATTTGGTGATACCCACAGTGCTGTAGTCAATGTTGATGAACGTGGTCAATTTGAGATCAGTTACATCAACGAAGGTGATAGTGTAGAAGACATGATGCGCTACGTTCATATCGACGTGGATGCGATTCGTGACAATTATAAACAATTGGTTTCACAGCGAGTTGAAGCCAATGAACAAGCACAAATCCTAGCAGAACTAGAACAAGGTCTAGCAGGATACACCTATTTAGAGGACTTCTGATATGAATGATTTGTTTACTAAAACTGATTATTCGCTTTACTCCAACTCTATGTCGTTTTTACGTCTGCCGTACATTCGTAACCCGGTATCGGCAGACGCAGACGTTGTGGTGTTGGGAGTCCCTCTGGACATGGCAACATCTGGTCGTCCAGGTGCGCGTATGGGTCCAGATGCAATTCGCCGTGCCTCAGTCAACTTGGCATGGGAAGGTAAGAAGTTCCCTTGGAGCTTCAACGTATTGGATAAACTGAAAGTGATCGACGCAGGTGATCTCGTGTTCGATTGCGGTGATGCGGAAGATTTTACTTACCGCCTTGAAGCGGCAACCAGTGAAATTCTAAAAAGTGGTAAAACCATGTTGGGATTGGGCGGTGACCACTTCATTACGCTACCTATCCTGCGTGCCTATGCGAAGCATCATGGCCAAATGGCGTTGATTCACTTTGATGCTCATACGGACACCTATGCAAATGGCAGTTCATACGACCACGGTACGATGTTCTACCATGCGCCGAAAGAAGGTTTGATCTCAGCAAAGAACTCAATACAAATCGGCATTCGTACGGAGTACAAACAGCAAGATCACGGCTTCAATGTGATTAATGCGATGCAAGCGAATGACATGTCGGTGAACGAGATCCTAGAAGAAATTCGTCGCACCGTCGCAGACAAGCCAGTATATGTCACTTTTGACATCGACTGCTTAGACCCGGCCTTCGCACCGGGAACTGGTACACCAGTTTGTGGTGGCTTGAACTCAGACAAAGCGCTGAAAATTATTCGTGGTTTAGCCGGCATGAATATCGTGGGTATGGATGTTGTCGAAGTATCGCCTCCATACGACCACAGTGATGTTACCGCACTAGCGGGAGCAACCATCGCACTAGAAATGCTTTACGCATACGCATCTGAGCGCGAATAGACATAATCATTTCTAAGGGAGCTTCGGCTCCCTTTTCTTTCTGATGCCTTCCTCTACCTTTTATTCACTCGTTTCATCTTGAACTCAGATCAACCGAGCAGACGCTTTATTTTTGCACTTTAACCATTAAAACCAGTTACCTATAAGGCTCATTCTATTCACGAAAAGTAAAAGATTTAACTTAATTAGACAAAGAAATGCATCTCTTTTTGAAAACAAAATCGGATTAGTTTTTCTAATTGAAATCATAGATTTTTATCTTGCTCAACTTCACACTTTTCGATTGCTAATTATACAAGCAAGCACTATTATCTCGCGCAAATACCCCCGCAACACAAGAATTCAGTTGGCACTCTATAAAAGAGCGCTAAGGGTTTTTACGTCTTAAATTTTTTGGAGAGATACGCAAATGTCTGCTTCGTTTCCATTAGCGAAACTTACCTTTTTAATCGCTATATTGACTGCCGTGGGTCAAATGACCCAGACAATGTACGTGCCTTCAATCGGTCATATGGCGGGCGAGTTTTTGGTATCTGCGTCATCACTTCAAGCTGTGATGGCTTGTTACCTAATCCCATATGGCTTGTCGCAATTTGCGTATGGCACACTATCGGACCGCTTGGGACGCAAACCGATCATCATCGTCGGGCTGCTTATCTACATCGTGGGTACACTGGTAGCATTATTTGCACATCAATTTGAATGGTTCTTGATTGGTAGCTTTATCCAAGGCTTAGGTATTGGCTGCGGCGGTGCGATGTCACGCACTCTGACTCGCGATTGCTTTGAAGGCTCTGATCTACACAGAGCAAACAGCTTAATTAGCATGTGTGTGATTTTCTCACCATTAATGGCACCAGTATTAGGCGGCTACCTAACAGAAGCTTTCGGATGGCGGTCGAGCTACTTGTTCTTAGCGCTATTTGCTATCGCGGTTGTGATCACCATGATGACAAGCATGATGGAGACGCTACCAAAAGAGAAACGCAAATTCGAACCAGTAGCCAAAAGCTACAAACACGTTTTGTCTGACCGCCGCTTTCAAGGCTTTTTGATTTGCCTGGTTGCAACATTCGCTGGTGTGGGTGTATTCGAAGCGGCGGCTGGGGTGTTGTTAGGTGGGGTATTAGAATTACCAGCAACAACGGTAAGTTTGCTGTTTATATTGCCGATCCCAGGTTACTTGGTGGGCGCAGGCTTATCTAGCTATATAGCAAGACGTCGCTCTGAGCGTCGTGCTTTAAACGTAGGCTTGGTCTCTATTTTTGTGGGCTCTGCTATTGTGCTCATCCCAGGCTTGTTTGGTTTGACCACGGCGTTAACGCTGGTTGGAGGCGCAACCGTGTACTTTTTGGGTGCGGGTATTCTCTTCCCAGCAGCAACAACTGGAGCGATTGCGCCATTCCCATACCATGCAGGAACAGCAGGCGCGACATTAGGTGGCATGCAAAACTTGGGGGCAGGTGTCGCAACTTTGCTCGCGTCACTATTTCCAGCGCATAACCAGATGCCTTTGGGCATTTTGATGATGGCAATGTCGGTAATTGCAATGCTTGGGTTAATGTGGGTGAATCGAGCACACAATCACTCAAACGAAGTACCGCAAGTTATCTGATCATTATCAGCTTACTTTCAAAATCCAAAAGGGACACACTCAACAAGTGTGTCCCTTTTTTCATATCACACTATATCGATTTCCCGATGAGAATGATTTAACTTTCGAATTGATATTTGTTAAAAATAACAGCTGCTTACACAATGTGTTTTCAGCGCCCTTCAAATTGAGTATCCAACTCGGAAATATTGAGGATTCTCACTTTTTCGGTATACCCCATAACAAAGAATGGACAACTGAAAACCACTAACAAAATGAAAGCCCAGCCCTCAGGATGAGGCCACTTGGGTGTACAATAAGGATAAAATCAGATGCGTTTCACTTTAACTACGTTGGCCGTCTCGGTCGCGCTTGTCGCCGGATGCAGCAATCAAGGAATCCCCAGCATGACTCAATACTCCCAAACACAGATCGTTGCTCAACAAACTCAAGCTCCGGTTGCGAAAAAAGTCCCTCACGCGATGACTATTCATGGCGATACCCGCGTTGATAACTACTACTGGATGCGTGACGACGAACGTAAAGACCCTGAAATTTTACAGCACCTAGAGACAGAAAATCAGTACGCAGAAACCGTTCTAAAGCACACTGAAACACTTCAAGATACGCTATTTGAAGAAATTAAAGGGCGCATCGCAAAAGACGACCACTCAGTACCGGTTCGTAAAGGCAACTACTTCTACTCCAGTGAAGTGACCGGAGATAACGAGTACGAAGTCCATTTGCGAGCTAAAGACTTTGCAGGCAAAGACAAACAAATCATTTTAGATGTCAATGAACTAGCAAAAGAACATGAATTTTTCAGTATCGGCGGCCTATACGTTAGTCCGAATGAAAACTTATTGGCGTATGGCGAAGATACATTAAGCCGCCGCGTGTACACCCTTAAGATCAAAGACCTGACAACAGGCAATTACCTACAAGATGAAATCGAAGGGGCCTCAAGCGCTGTCGCATGGCAGAACGATAACAACGCCTTTTACTACATCAAAAAAGATCCACAGACCTTATTGGGCTACCAAGTTTATCGTCATGTATTGGGCACACCACAAAGCAGCGATGAGCTGATTTTTGAGGAAACCGACAGCGCCTATTACACCTCACTAAGCAAAAGCAAAGATGGCGAAGATATTTATATCTGGCATTCGAGTACAGAAACCAGTGGGGTCTCTATCATTGATGCGAACAACCCTAAAGCAAAGGCGAAACCGTTCTATCCTCGTGAAGATGGCATTGAATACAGTATTTCTAAGCTAGGCGATTGGTATTACATTTATACTAACTATCAAGCCGTCAACTTCCGTTTGATGAAAGTTCATCAAAATGACATGCATGACCGCTCTAAATGGCAAGATGTGATTGCCGCAGACGACAACACTCAACTTGTCGACTTCGAGTTATTCGATGATCACATCGTCTATGAGCAGCGCTCTAACGGCCTAGCAAGCGTCACTGTACGTCAGCTTTCAACAGGAAAAGAATTCCCCCTCACATTTAATGACGATGCGTTTGCTGCCTATTTGACAGGTAACCTAGAGCTGGATAACGAGAAAGTTCGTATTTATTACAGCAGTTTAACCACTCCAGGAACCTACTACGATTTCGATCTAAAAACGGGCGGGTCAGAAATCATGAAGCAAACACCTGTACTTGGTGATTTTAATCCTGACAATTACCAATCAGAACGCATCATGGTCACAGCCCGTGACGGTAAAGAAGTACCCGTTTCTTTGGTGTATCGTAAAGACTTATTTAAGAAAGATGGTACGAATCCACTCTACCAATATGGTTATGGATCTTATGGCGCAACCATTGAGCCAACTTTCCGCTCGACACGTTTGAGTCTATTGGATCGCGGCTTTGTTTACGCCATTGCTCATATTCGTGGATCTGAAATGCTTGGCCGCCCTTGGTATGAAGACGGTAAAAAACTAACCAAGCAAAACACATTCAACGACTTTATTGATGTGACTAAAGGTTTGGTTGAACAAGGCTACGGCGCGAAAGATAAAGTCTTCGCTGTTGGTGGCTCTGCAGGAGGTCTCTTAATGGGGGCTATCATCAACCAAGCACCAGAACTGTACCGCGGTATCGGTGCACATGTTCCGTTTGTGGACGTGGTAACCACCATGCTCGATGAATCGATTCCATTGACCACCAATGAGTATGATGAATGGGGTAACCCAAATAACAAAACATACTATGACTATATGTTGAGTTACTCGCCTTACGACAACATCAAGGCGCAAAACTACCCGAACATGTTGGTAACGACTGGCTTGCACGACTCTCAAGTACAGTACTTTGAACCAATGAAGTGGGTCGCCAAACTTCGTGAAATGAAGACAGACGATAACGTCTTGTTGTTCAAAACCGATATGGAAGCCGGACACGGCGGCGCATCTGGTCGATTTAAGCGCTTAAAAGAAGATGCGCTAGAGTATGCCTTCTTCCTCGATTTACTCGATAAAAAATAAGCGTATTAATAGAACTGTATCTCTAACAACAAAAAATGCCCGCAAGTTGCGGGCATTTTTTATAGACGCACTCTCTAAACAAAGAGTGGGGTTACCTAAGCACAGAATGACTAGCGTCTCTTATAGCCAAAGGAAAGCAGAAAGAAAAACGCCTACTCACAACGAGTAGGCGTTAACACAATAAATGTGTTTAGGCAGTAGAAACTGGCCTATTTATTAGAAGTAGTAACGAGCACCTAGAGTCCAGTAGTCGTTCTCTTCATTGTTGTAGTCGTTACCTAGGTCAAACTGGTAACCAGCGAAAGTAACGAATGCAGGAGTTACTGCGTACTCTGCTTGTAGCGCAGTTTCGCTTGAAACTGTCTTGTTGTCTTTGTCGTCTTCTACACCTTCGTAGTTAACGCTGAACGTCCAATTGTTGACTCCGTACGCTAGTAGGCCCTCAATCTGAGTAGTTTCTTCACGCATCTCGTAGAAGTATTCGTTCATGCCGTATACAACAGCTGCGTACAGACCAGAGCCATACTCACCGTAATTTACAGAAACAAGGTGTGATTCAGCAGTTTTAGTACCTAGACCAGAATTCTCAACATCACCGCCGCTGTATACGTAGCCTAGACCAAAGCCCGCAACAGAGCCGCTCAGTGCGATTTGACCACGTTGGTCATACTTGCTGCCTTTAGAAACGTATTCTGGAAGACCTGTGTTAGGGTTTTGTTGTAATGATAGGCCTCTATCATCATTTTCACCTTGCCAACCAAGACCTAGGTTGAAAGCAAAACCTTCGCCAAACTCAAAGCTTTTACGGTAGCTGATCATTTTTTCAGCACGACCAGTACCTAGATTGTTGTGATTGTCGTACAAAAAGTCGTTCGCGAACGCGATTGGTAGATCCGCAACGCCAGCGACATCGTAGTACGGAGACCACTGTGTACCTCCCACTAAACGGCCAAACTGCTGGTGGGTCGCGCCGATGTAGCCCAAACGAGTTGAAAACGACTGGCTACCACCATTTAGGTAGTTAAGTGCCCATTCGCCTTTAGCGTCGATAGTGATACCGTTGCCAATGTCTTTCTTGCCCGCAACATTGATACGTGGAGACACTTGGTGAACTTTTACTTCTTCTTCGAAATACTCACCCACGCCAACTGAAACGTGACCGCCGATCGATAAAGATGTACCATCGCTGTTGTAAACTTCTGCTGCGAAGGCCTGTGAACCACATGCTAGTGCCGCCACTGCAACGGCTAGAGTTTTCATTTTCATTGTTAACATCCGTATAGTTGTTTGTACCGGTTCGCTTAGAAACAGATTAAATCCGAATCAATCGCAACGAACACATAACAAAGTAGTAATGAAATAGAAATGAAACAAACACTTTCTTATGCAACCAGTGGTATCAGTGCTCACATTTTGAACTCAATCACAAAAAAATAGGGAACTTTTCATTCCCCATCATAAAATCTGTGGCTTTTTACGTGTCACATCTCCCAACGTGCGAGTGGCTTCTCAGTTTTGATACCGTTACTGCCCCAGCGGTCAATAACATCAATTTGCAGTATGCGGCTCGGTTTAATAAGCGATGTCAAGGTTTTCGACGGTCGTTTATCCGTCACTAACCATAGCGTTTTATCTTGTTCAAGCTGAGCTTTTAAAGATAATTTGTCTTCTTCTGTCCACTCAAGTTCCGGCTTAAATTCGCGCCCAACCACAAACAATTGGTTGCCAGAGGCAAAGTCCTCTAATGACTCACTCATCAGCACCACTGAATCGATGCCTTTATCGAAGATCTCAGCCTGTTGTTGGTTGATCAGTTCACGCACATTTAGCATAAGAGCCTGTTGATTCGTTTGAATCGCCTTTTGGTGTTCAGGATATACACGTTGTAGATCCTCTCCAACAATGCCCGCCATTCGGATTAAGTTTGTAGGGTTCAGCCATGCGTACTTCGATGTTGACCCGTTTTCCAATGTCAGAACTGCAACTCCTTGAGCTCTAGGAGAAATGGCCTGCGATGCATCGATTTCAATCAAGTGAATGTTGCCCTGTCGAGCGTAAACATAAGTCGGGTCTTGTTTCCAAATCGCACCAAGAGTAATAGCAACCGTCGCGGCTTGACCCGCTTGCTTAACTTGCTCTGTACCTTTATTTGCGAACCAGTTCTCAAGACGCTCAACGCCGTAACGCTTTGGAGGCAGATACTGAGTCTCTATCCCTGTACCTTTCATGAGTTGCTCAGACAACATGTACGTGACGGGAGTGCTGGTTAAAATGTCTTTGGCGCTTGCCAACGATGGAAGTGTTGTCGCTATAACCAAACCAAAAGTTATCGCTAATTTTTTTATCTTCATGTTCATTACTTTATAAAAAGGGTTACGCTTTTTGGATAATTCGGTAAACCGTTGCTGTTAGGAAAAATGCCGCAGAAACAATGATGATGGATGCGCCTGATGGCACTGGTAGCTCAAGCTCCATCGGCAGTATGGTTCCTATTAAACACGCAATGGTTGCCAATAAAGAAGAAAGGAGAACAAAACTGCCCATGCGTTTAGTCAATAACCTAGCCGTTGCACCAGGAATCAGTAGCAATGCACCAACCAATACCGCGCCAATAATCTTTACCGCGGCGATGGTGACCAAGGTGATCATCATGACAAACAAGTAATCATAAAAGCTGGTATTAAAGCCGCGTACACGTGCAATATCCGGGCTGATACAAGTTAGCAAAATGCGGTTAAACGTTGGAATAAGAAGCAGTAATATGATCAAACAACTGATCGCTAAAATAAGGATATCGTTGTCCGTCACAGTCAAGATCGAGCCAAACAACACGTTCTCCAACATGTGAATGTTGATCTTGCGAGCAACGTACATTAACAGCGCAGCACCAACCGCTAACGCTAGTGCAAGAAAAACCCCAACCAGTGTGTCGTAAGGTACATTCGTACGATTACGAACAAAGTGAAGCAACAGCGCAAAAATCATACAAAAGCTAAACAATCCGATGATCGGATTCTCTGGCGGCTCACCGAGCAACACACCAATCGCGATTCCGGTAAGCGCAGCGTGCCCAACCGCTTCAGAGAAAAAAGCCAGTCGCTTGGCGATGACTAATGTCCCAAGACCACCAAGTAATGGTCCTAATATCAGCGCTGCTACAATTGCGTTCACCATGAAAGCATAAGAAAAGCTATCGCTTAACCATCCAGCTTCAACGCCGCTAACCGCTAACTCTCGCAACCAATCCATTATGCAGCCTCCACTTTTGCTGTGTAGTGCTTGAATAATGTTTCTATACGATCAGGACTTAGCACATCTGAATGGTGCCCTGACGCCACAATTTGACGATTTACGACATGGACCTGCGCATCTAAACGGCGCACTGCGGTCACGTCATGGTGTACTGCCAGTACCGTTTTGCCTTCTCCAACGACTTCATGAATCAAACCTTCAAGATATCGAACACCTTGCTCATCCATGCCAGTTGTAGGTTCGTCTAAAACCAATAAATTGGGCTCATCCAGTAAAGCTTGCGCAAACAAAACACGCTGTTGCTCACCGCCAGAGAGTTGCCCCATACGACGGTCGCTACGCGTTGCCATACCCACGCGATCCAGCTGGGTCAGGGCATGTTGAGTTTGTTTCGTTTTACGTCGCCAAAATAGAGGGATACGAGTTTGGTTAAGCAGTACAAAATCCATCACGGTTAACGGGAGGCTTGCTTCAAACATCGCTTTTTGTGGCACATACCCTATCTTCCCCGATGCAGCTGATGGTTCTGGCCAATTGAGTGCAATGTTTCCCGAAAATGGCGTAAGTCCAAGTACCGAACGAAGCAAAGAAGTTTTCCCACCACCATTCGGTCCCATAATCACGTGACATTTCGCGTTCTCGAATTCGGCGCTGATGTTCTGCAAAATGATATTGTCGGCGTATTTTAGGCCCACGTTACTTAAGGAAACGGAAGGTCCAGTCATTACGCCTTTTCCCCTGCTCGCTTACTCGCCACAAATTTCATGGCTTCGATTAGTGTTTCCACATTATCTCGCATCTCAACCTCGACTTTATCAGCCTCATACTCACCGTGAGTCATGTGAGAAAAGCGATAAAGCTGCACCCCGGTCGCCTCTTCGATGGTATCAACAAAGCGATTCGGCATATTGAGCTCATAAAACAGAACATCAATGCCCGATTCACGAATTTTCTCTATCGTTTCCTGTAGCTGACTTGCACTTGGTTCTACACCATGAGCAGGCTCAATGACAGCGGCAACGTCAACACCAAACTCCTGAAGGATATATCCGTAAGCATTGTGGGTTGTCGCCACCTTCATACCAGCCGTGTCCAACTCACCAAGAGACAACATTGCATCACGCTTCATCAGGCGAAATGTTTTCGCGTATTTACGAGCATTTTGGCGATAGAACGTAGCATTGTCTGGGTCCAATTGGCTTAGCTCACTCGCGATGGTGTAAACCTTTTGAATGGTTGTTGATAGACCGACAAAGGTGTGAGGGTTCACTGCTCCTTGACCAACAGACTGCCCCATAGCGGGCAATAAAGGCACTTCTTTGTTCGCTTCTATAACCACGAGATCATCACGCTGAGAAGCCTTGATCACTTTCAGTGCAAAATCGTCATGACCAATACCATTGATCACTATTACGTCCATTTCATTTAAGCGCTTAAGATCATTAGGTTGTGGCAAATAGTTGTGAGGATTAAAACCAGCATCAACCAAAGGAACGATGTCCGCCTTCTCACCAACAACGGCTTTAACATAGCTGTAATAAGGTTGAAGCGTAATACCAATACTGAGTTTATCGGCAGCAAAGCCAGTAGAAGACACCGTCAATAACGCGGTGGCTGTAAGAATACGACGTAAAAGAGAGCGTTTGATCATAGTACTTATCAATTATGTTGTCTTAATGGGCGTGAGAATGAGAGGAAGAGTCTGACAGAACGATTTGTTTCCACCCGAAATCGTGGCGTTTAGCTAGATCGCTTAGTCCCTCCACATTTAACGAACGGCTAGAATCATTAAACCAAATATCAGCTTGAGAACTGCGGCTATCCAACAGCATGGAAGCAGAGCCTTGGGCACTGGTCTTCACGCCAATGTAGACACCGTCATCAATTCGTTGCCACTGATGAGAACCTTTACGCTTCCAGTTTTGGTCTTTCACGAACGGAGCAATCCAAAGCACCTCCATATCAGAGATCTCAGGCCAAGTTCCGGTATCTAACTGCAAATCACGAATCTCTTCATGAGCGAGCTTAAGTTCAGCGATCAACCCCAACTCATTTTGATGTAAATCCGTGATTAACACTTGATGAGACTGCATGTCTGGCTTTTCAGTCGCGACCTGATGGTAGGGCATAAGTATGGCTGCTGAACTGAGAATTGCTGCGATTGTCAGTGCGACCCACTTTCCTTCTCGGTTACCATCATCAGGGCGAACTTTCTGTACACTCATTTCTCTTTCAGCTCAACGATATCCACTTCCACCGGGCTTTCATGTCCGGCATCAAATACCAAATAGAAATCTGTTTCAGGGTGAGTAAATTCTGCGATGGAACGCTTATCTGTTTTTTCTTTGGCGATCAGATTGTCGTCGTAATCGTACATTTCGACATCGTAGTCGACCGCTGTGGATCCATCCGAGTAGCCCGCTTCACAAATCACTTTATCTTGCGCCAAGTGACAGCTCATCAGAGGAAAATGTGCAGCAGCGTGAAAGGACGCAAATCCAGAAAAAAGCAAAACCGCTTTTAGAAGAGAAGTGTTATTCATGATAATTCCAAAATGGCCCAGCAATTGCTGAGCCTAATTCGATTAGTTAAGTTGAGTTTCAAACGTAAGATGAACATTGGCACTCGCTTTATCCGCCAATGGATTATCTTTTAATTCACCTTTGTAGTTCGCTTTCATTAAGTAGCGCCCAGCGACTTCTGGCGTGAAGATCACTTTGCCATCTTTATCGCTCACCACATCGATTTGTTCTTGATGGTTTCGGTACATGGTACCTTCACGTGTAATCTCAGCAGTAACGCCCTCTTGTGGCTCTCCGTTAAAGAAAAACTGGAAAGTCACAGGCTCACCTTCAATGATGTCCGATGGATGCGTGATCGGTTTCATCTCCAGCATTTTGCCTTCAATCTCCAACGCTTTGTCCGTTGGCATACCAACCGTAATGTAGCTTTCTGCTCGGGTGTAACTTAGTTGAGTAACCACATCACGCGCTTGCTCAGGAAGCACGTCACCACGCTCAGCTTTGTTTGCTCGCGCCCATTTCACCGTATCACGACGGCCCGCTTTGTATTGTGTGTAGTAGCTCGGCTGATTATTAATCGCGACTTTGTGCGTGCCTTCTTCTGTAAAAAAGAAATCAAACATAGAGCGACGCTTGCCACGAACAACAAAGTTAGGACGCTCAGAGCGGCCATCCGGCATCACCACAAATGCCTGATCACTACCCGCAGGCTTATCAAAAACAAACGTTCCGTGAGAGGCAGTAACATCAAATGTCAGCCAGTCACCGCCTTCTTTAGAAACCGTAAAGTGAGAGGGCAGAACCCAACGTGGATGTGCTTGTGCGGTGGTGGTTACAGCCAATCCCATTGCCATTACACTCGCCAATGCCACTGCTTTCATTTTGGTTTTCATTGTTGTGTCCTTTAATCACTTAACTTGATAATTGACGGTGATGACACCCGTCTCTTGTGTTGGTTTAAGCTCATAGCGCACGTCACTGTCCGCTAGCGTTATTTTTTGACGTAAGTAGTTTCGCCCACCGTGTTCACGAACGACCTCGACGTACAACGTGTAATTTCCTTGTTCCAAACGCTCCCCTGCGTCATTGGTTCCATCCCAGACAAAGCGGTATTGACCAGCAGGACGTGTTGCAGAAGTCACCGCATCAACAAGTTCACGATCATAACGACCCGCTTTTCTCCACCAGCTGCGTAGATCTTTTAACCATTCGTCTTTCCCTACCCATAACTGGATGGTTTTAACCGGTTTACGCTGATCGTTTTCAACCCAAACCGCCACATAAGGGCGTGCATACATTGAGGTATCTATCTTTGGAAGTTCGAGTTCGAAGTCGACCTTCGCGTTATCTGGTAGAGGCGCCGCGGAAAGAGAGAAAGGAGCAAAAGCCGCGATCAAAGCGGCTTTACAAAAGTGATTACGGCGGAAAAATCTTCCTGTGTTCAACATAAGTGTTCTCTAAAAAAGCTGTTATGGAACAGCAACAAAATAAATTACGAGCGACAGTAACGTACCAAAGCTCATCCATTGCATAGACGTTCTGAGCGTCTTCTTCTTAGGCAGTAACAAGCACACGCCTGTAAGAACAAAAAACACCATCAAAAGCGCAGTGACGTCGATAAACCACTTCCAAATCCCACCACTGTTGCGCCCTTTATGTAGATCGTTCAGCAGCGCAACAATACCGTAGTGCGTCGTTTCAACATCTGCCGCACCAGTAGTCATATCAATAAAGACCGTAGCGTTATAACCTGGGCCTTTAAAATCCATAGACAGCTCTCCGAGTAACAACTCACCTTGCTCAACTTCGGTATACACATCTAGTGCGGAGGGAGTGCCGCGAAGCTCGGTTTCTTTAGTCAAGAAAGCCACCAGTTCTTCACGATTAGGTTGAAAGGTATCTGAATGTGAGAATAGAACTGAGTGCGGAACCGTCAGAGTATGTTGTTGAATGATAGGTTCACTGCGTTCAAACAATTCGGGGCGATTGAGGGTAATACCAGTTACTGCAAAAAACAGCGTAACTAAGAGAAGAGCCATCGAAATATAGATATGTAGGCGGCGAGCCCAAGTTTGAACACCTTTGCTTTTAAGCAACATAGAAACAATCATCACCAATAAATGTGGGGCATAATTTAGGTGATAATCATTCGTATTGGCATTTAATTTACATTGTTTACTTTTTCAATTCAGCTTGGCTTGCGCATGTTTTAGCTATTTGGGCCAATGCGAGTTACAGGTTGCCTACCTTTTAGATAATAATCATCTCAATTAAAATAACTAAAAGTTAAACCACTTCCTCAATTCGCAAAAATGACATAGATCTCATATAAACGTAGGTTACTATGTTCTTTTTAACCTAATTACTTTCGGTGTAAAACATGAATAAATGTCCTGCGATCATCGGTATTGTATTTGATGAAAAGAGTTTGAAAGCTATCGATAGAATAAATGAATTACATGAATTAGAGAGATCGGCCAAAGTATTTATTAGCTTGGGTAACCTTTGGAGTATTTTTGGAGGAAACTCCCTGAAGGGGACAGCGAGTAGTGGCCTATCTAAAGCAATTACTGCTATTCCCGCCAAACCAGGATGGGAAACCGCTAAAAATGTTAGCATTGGATTAGGAAGAGGAATTTCTTCTGATGCAAGCCAAACTGCTTGGAGTATATCACAAGCTAATTGGGAGTATTACTTCAAATCATATAGTGCCTTAGATCAGATCAAGCTGAGAGAAATCGAAAAAATCGCCACTTTCCAAGCACTTGATCATGTACACGATAGCAAGCAATATAGATTTTGGAAAGCGATCTCAGATGGATGTAAAATATGAACAAGAACGCTGTAATAATACTCTTATCATTTTTCTCAAGTGTCGCTTTAGCAAATGCAAAATTTGAAGACAGTTTATTTAAAAATGTAAGCCAATCTATTGATAATTATGGTGCTAAGATAAAGCAGTGTGAGTCTATGGCAAAACAGAATACGCCTGACAAAAAAACCCTAGAGTATTCAAAGAACCATATAGAAGCATTAACTCCTGTTCTGCCGTTTTTAAGCGAAAAAGCTTTTGAAGCTTGTGTCTTAAAAGAGAAACAAGAACTAGCATATTACTTATTAATAGCAAAAAATAACGCTTCAAGAACCTCAACATTAAAGCTTGTAGAATCGACTGAAAGCCTTACTTTTCATATCGAACCTACATCTATAGAAAAGTTTGAAACACTGAGCAAAGTACATCAAGAATATATAGAGAAAAGCCCCTTTTTCTCCCGACCATTTGATGCGTTAGCCTTTTATGAAAAACTCATGCAGTAAATAGCCTTTATGACTTTAGACAAAAAAAATACCCGAGACTGAGCTCGGGTATTTAATAAAAATGTTCGCTATGAGTCCTGCGTCGATTCTACTTTGCGTAGCTGAGATAGATACTTAACCCAACTTTTTGCCTGATTCGATGGCTTAATCTCATTCGCTCTTTTGGCATTAGCGAGCGCATCGTCAAACCGCTTAAGTTTGTAGTAAGCGCGAGTTTTGATAAGTGCAACATCCGCTTTACGACCTCTGACCTTATCGAGCGCGGCAATGGCATCTTTATAATGGCCTTCTTGCACCAACAGTTGAGAATAGTTCCAGTAATACTGCCTATCTAGCTGAGCTGCAATACGCCAGCTATCAATAGACTCTTCCCACTCTTTTGCCATTTGCCAATACGTTGCTTGCTGGGCTTTTAGCTTACTATTCGAGTTTACATCCTCTAGCTCGTTCATCACCAACGCAGCTCTCTCAGGAATACCTCGTTTCGCGTACAATTGTGCCAGCAGCTTTAAGTCATCTTGGCTAAGTTGTAACCCTTTCAGTTTTGCCAACGCCAAAGAGTCTAGGGCACGTTTGTTGTCATCAACCCGTAGGTATAGAGCAACAAGCTGACGCCACCATTCAATTCGTTCAGGTTCAATCACGATTAAGCGTTTGATGGTCGAGATTGCCGGCTTCCACTTTTTCAGTTCTAGCTCAGCAGAAAGCTTTATCGACAACGCGCCAAGCTTGTCTGGCTGACCAAACTTCTCATAACGAGCCATTGCTGAAAGCACTTTTTGCCACTGACTCAGTTGATAATGAGATTGGGAAATACGCAGCCATAGTTCATGCGCTTTTTGACCTTTAGGAATGTTTTTGCTCAAGGCATAGTAATGAGGTAAAGCCTTAGAAAAACGTTGCTCGTTCAGCAGTATATCAGCCAACATTTTTCGGGTTTGCCATGCTTGCTCATCTTGTAGCAAACCACTATTGACTGCCAACTCAAGTTGCTTAATCGCCGCTTGAGTTTGCTCGTTCTGCCAGTAAAAAATACCCAACATTCGAGCGACATAAGCTTGGTCATATCCACGAGAAAGCTCCATAGCTTCAAGAGATGAAATCGCTTCTTTTAGTTTCTCCTCTTGAGCCAAGTTGTGTGCTCGTTGAACTCTCGCTGCGGTGTATTGGCTTAACTCACTGGCAATGGTTGAGAGTGCACTCAGGCTTAATACCGTACCGATTAAGAATTTTTTCATCATTTGGCTAACTTGAACTCCACTTTAGCGGTTTGTCCGAACTGCTCAATTGACACACCATCCTCAACTTTTGGCTGATACTTCCATTTTTTAAGCGCACGGATTGCTTCCCTTTCAAACATGCGCTCGGGCTCAGCCTCGATCACTTCAATATCTTTTGGTCGTCCAGTTGCATCGATCGTGAAACGCATAATGACATAACCTTCCACTCTACGTTTCAGCGCCTTACTTGGATAGCGAGGATCAACACGATACAACGGCAGTGCTTGCTGGTTGCCCATTGTTCCCTTCAAGTTTGGGGCGCTAATCGCGATGCCTTCAAGGGCTGTGTTTAAACCTAAAGCACTGACTGGCGTCATCTGACTCATTGGTTCCATTTGAGTGTCAGCTTGAGACAGATCCATTGGCTCCGGCGCTTGAGGTGGTTCTGGTTGCTCCGGTACTGAACGTTGACGACGCTGCACGTCTGCTTCATTCTCTACCATCACCATATCAAAACGAACGGCTTCTGAAGCTTCTGGTGCACGCTGGTTGCCTTTATCAACCATCCACGCCATAAAGCTAAACAAGCTCACAGAAATTAACAGTGATGCTGGTAGTGCAAGTAACAGCCTGCCCATTAAGGTTTCTCCGCCGCCAATGCAATGTTCTTCACACCCGCCGCCTTTGCAGCGTCCATCACTTTCACGACAGTGCCATTGTAAGCATGCTCGTCAGCTTGGATAACTAACGAGGCATCAGGCTGATCAAGTAACAGGTGCTCAATAGAGGCCTCAACACGCTCAATATCAACCACTCGTTTGTCGATGTACACATCATTCGCTGCCGTTACTGCAATAAAAATACCCGCGTCTTTTTGGCTTACTACATTAGAAGCCTGAGGGCGATTCACTTCTACACCGGATTCACGTACAAACGAACTGGTCACAATGAAGAAGATCAACATGATGAAGACGATATCAAGCATCGAGGTTAAATCGACTTGAGCTTCATCTTGTTGGTTAGGTCTGCGTCCGAGTCTCACTTTTGACTCCTTAAAGATTGTTCTAACTGGATAGCTTTTCGTTCACACACTTTGCTAAGGCGAGCATGAATAAACATGCCCGCAAGCGCTGCTACCATACCTGCCATGGTTGGCAGCGTAGCAAGTGAGATACCAGAAGCCATCAATTTCGGATTGCTGCTGCCTTGCGATGCCATTACGTCAAACACCGTAATCATGCCTGTCACCGTCCCTAACAACCCTAGCATTGGGCAAACCGCCACAAGTAGCTTAATAGTCGATAGGTTTTGGCGCAGTTCGATTTGCGCTTTTGCAATCCATCCTTCACGGATTTGATGCGCGTACCAAGAGTGGTGCTCTGATCTTGCTTGCCACTGCTCACAAAGCTGTTTTTTTACCCCAGGGAAAACCGTTGTGAGATAAATAACTCGCTCCATAACCAACAGCCAGCACACCGCCACGACGGCGGCCAACCACCATAGGATTTGACCACCTTGCTGCATAAAGCTCATCAAGGTTGTGGCCCAATCCTCACTGATCAAACCCAATGTGCTGAGTAGGATCTGCTCCATTACGCTGCGTTCTCCGCTAAGGTGTTAGAATGGCTTTTGTTACTCGGCATATCACGCTCAGCTTGTTCTGCAACTAAACCGATGCCTTGTTTTTCTAAGATACTGCGAATATTTTCTGCTTGAGAGCTCAATACGTTGTGCGCTAATAGCAAAGGCATGGCTGAAACAAGGCCAAGTACGGTAGTCACAAGTGCCATCGAAATGCCACCCGCCATTACTTTCGGATCACCATTACCAAATTGAGTGATGACTTGGAAGGTTTCGATCATACCCGTTACCGTGCCTAGTAGGCCAAGCATAGGAGCTAGAGCAGCAAGAAGCTTAAGCATCGACAACCCTTTTTCTAGGTGGGTTTGCTCATCAACAACGGCTTCCAAAAGACGTAGTTCTAACGCTTCTACGCTGCGATGCTTGTCTTTCTGGTATACCGCAAGCACGCGACCCAAAGGGTTGTTTCCTGGCTGCGCTGGGGTTTTCAGTTGCTTCATGATTTTCTGACGCGAAATCATCAGTGATGCACCACGTACGAGCGCAATCAATAGGCCGATAGCCAATAAGCCAAGGATGATTTTGCCGACAACGCCACCCGCATTTAGGCGATCAGCCAAAGTCGGTGAGTTTGCAAGCTGTTCAAGAAGAATGCCACGTGACGGATCAATGACAAGTGCATCAATGTCACCAGAGGAAATAGTATTCGCTGTTGGACCGTTCTCAGGCTGACGAAGATAGTTTACCGCGTCTCCGCGTTGACCATTCCACTTAACGTAGCCAGTCTCATCCAGCAGCGCCATAGAACCAAGACGAACACCATTAACCGTTTGTTCACGACCTTCGCCATTTAGCAGTGTGAAAGAGACGTTTGCCATTTCACCGCTTGCTTTGATTTGCTCTTCCATGCTGCGCCACATCGCCTGAAGTTGGGTCAACGTTGGCAGTGATTTAGCCGCAACAATAGCATCGATATCTTTCTGATATGAGTTTGCATCTACACCGGTTACTGAGCTTTTTAGCTCAGACTCTAGCTCTTTTGCGTTCTGGCGAACGACGCCAAATAACTCACCTAGGCTCCCGGTTTCTAGACGCAACTTTTCTTCTAGCTGTGCCAGTTCTGCTTCATTTTCACCGAAGGTAACACTTAATGAGTCCGCTTCTGCTTGAAGAGCAGCCCGCTCTGCCACCAATTTATTCTTTATAGCCTGTAGCTCTTGCTCTGTTTGCTTAAAACCTGATTCACGCGCGACATTGTGCGATTGCTGTTGACGATTTTCTTGCTGCGCCTTTTGTAACAACGCATCACTAGCAACAGTTGTATGAGGCATTAATGCGGCTGTCGAGATTAGTGCAACCGATAACCATTTTTTCATCATTTATTTGCCCTCCGCAGCGGTTAACGACACTGGCAGAGTTAACATACTCGGCGCGATCTGTTTATTCGCCATAGCGAACGCTTTATCTAGCTCTGATTTTTGCTCAGAACCCACTTGTTGCCATGCTTGTTGTTGCTGTGACCAGCTCCAGAATGTCTCACCAGATAAGCTACGTGCTACCAAAGACAAACGCCCTAAATAGAGAATGTCCGCCTCCACAGCTTCATTGTCACCCAGGTTAATCTTGCCTTGGTAAACGCCAAGCTTGGTGCCGTAATCCATTTCAATTTGGTACGCTTCTAAAATACGACGAAACTTCTCTGCATCCGCAACGTCTGCACGCGTCATCATGGAATCCAGCTTTGCAATTCGTTCCTCACGTTGCGCTTTGCGTATAGGTTTGTCGTTAGCAACGAGCGCTTTTAAGCCTTCAAGCATGTGATACATCAAAGGCACGACACCTTGACGAGTTTGAGCAATCTGCTCAATTTGCTCGTTCAAGCTATCAACTTCTTGATTTTGGCTCTCAACAAGGCTTGCAAGATGATCGCGATAAATCTTCAAGTTACCGACTTCCTCTTGCAGCTGCTCAATTTCAGCTTCTAGAGTAAGTGATTTTTCTGCGCTTGCATCAATACGTTTTTGGCTTACCGCCGACGACTGGTTTGTTTTACTCTGCACAGCTTGTGCATCGTTTAAGTTCGCCGCGTGAGCGGGAATCAAAACCGATGATATCAACAGAGCGATACTTGATTTCATTAGATTCATACGAGTTATATTTCTGTGTTCCAAAAACGACCAAAGGGGAAGACTACCCTTCCCCTTTAATAATCAAATTGTTATCAGTACTTGAACTGGATTGTTGCCATGTAGTTGCGGCTTTCTCCAACCACAACCCCACTCGCACCTTTTTGCTCGCCATTCGTGCTACCACCACCTGCGAAGTAGTCGGTATCGAATAAATTCTCGACATTGAATCGAGCAATGATATCCAAGTTTTCATCGTACTTATGTTTGTATGACACGCCCATATCAACGCGAGCGTAGCCATCTTTCTTGAAGGTGTTCTTTGCATCACCGTAGCGATCACCTTCATAAATCAAACCAAGGTTTAAGTTAGTGTTGTCTTGAACCTTGTAGCTAGACCATAGACTTGCCGAGAACTCTGGCACGTCTACAGGGCGGTTACCTTCATATCTTTCTGCCTTCTTAAGCTCTGCATCCAAATACATTGCAGAAGCGGTTAGCGACAACTCTGGGGTCACAAAACCTTGAGCCATTAACTCAGCGCCTTTGTGAACTTGCTCACCACCTTGCGTTTTCTTGTGTAGGAGATTGCCGCCCGCGTCTTTGCCGCTTTCAACATCCAGCGAGATGTTCTCTAACGTGATATCAAACACAGCACCAGATACAAATAAACGCTGATCAAACAGTTCCCACTTCGTACCGATTTCATAAGAGATACCACGCTCAGCGTCGAGTTTCTCACCTTCATTGATGTAGGTACGACTACCGTTGCTGACTTCACCTTGAGGCATGAAGCTTTCAGAATACTGAACGTAAACCGAGCCATTCGTCGATGGGTGGAAAATGACACCAAATTTTGGAGAAACCTGGTTTTCGGTCAGTTCATCATCACGCTTTTCGTCATAACGAACACCTGCAAGCACTTGCCAGTAATCATTAATCGTCATCATATTTTGCGCGTAGATACCCCAAGTATCGTACTCAGCAGTTGGTGATTTCTTCGAACTACGATAGCTAGGCTTAGGCACCGTTTCTCCTGGCGCAATACTCGCCTCATTATGAAATGCCATAAAGCGATCATAACTGTAATCTAAGTAGTTAGCGCCCACTAACAACGTGTTTTCCGTACCGAACAAAGTAAAGTCCGTCGTCACATCTATATATGCAGTATCAAATACCCAATTATCGGAGCGATCGTTGCCTCGATGCTTAATCGTATTTAACTCTTCATACTGATCAAACTTAGGGTAAGACTCTACATCAAAACGCTTAAAGTCTTGGCGGTTGTAACCTGCTTTTACGTTCACGTTATCCGTGACTTGCGCATTAATATCGACACCGTAGTTTTCTACTTCGTTATCAATTTCAGACCACTGCGCATCCCAAATGTACTTATCACCGCGAACCGCTTTGCCATCAACAATGTATGCGCCAGAGTCCACGCTACCATCGTCTTTCGTGCGATCGTAATGAGCCGATACCATAAAGTTGTCTGTGATATCGTACTCAACCACTAGGCCCGCAACCGTACGATCCGTTTCTGGCTCGGTGCCATCACCGTACCTGCGCCAAGAGCCGTAGCTTTCTTTGGCAAAAATTGCGCGCGCTCGCAGTGTCTCTGCATCATTTAGCGCGCCACTCACATCAAGCACAGTGCGTGAGTGATCATTCGAACCTAGATCTTGACTCAAACTTGCTTGTGTTTGAGTTGTTGGTTTTTTCGAAACCATGTTTACCAAACCACCCGGCTCAGATTTACCGTATAGCAGACCTGATGGACCTTTAAGCACTTCAACACGCTCTAAAAGCTCAATTGGCTGACGGTAGTGTGACCAGTGTTGACGACCATCACGAAGAAAACCGTCTGAACTGCTAAGTTCAAAACCACGTAGAGAGAAACGTTCGCGGTTACGGCTTGTACCACCCGCGCTAACACTTGCATCGTTACGTAGCACTTCACCAAGTGTACTTGCACGCTGCTCATCAATTACCGTTTCATCGATAACCGCTACTTGTCCCGGCGTTTCCAGCTGCGTCATTTCCATGCGCATTGCTGTACTGTTTGTATCTGCCTTGTAGCCGAACTCTCGACCTTCTACAACTACATGTTCGTCTGTTTGAACTTCCGCCACTGCAGGTGTTGCTAACACTGCACCGATCACTAACGCCAAATGGCTCTTAGTAAACATATCCTTTCACTCCGATTATTATTTTTCGGGTCACATACTTGTTGAATGCGATTCCCTCTTAATTATTTCGCGGGTGAATATAAGTGATAAGTATTACCATTTGCATTAAATTTACATTCTTTGCATTTGCAAACTTTTGTAAAGTACTCTCTGATGATGCGCCATGATAATGTGACATTAATCACAAAAATTACGACTTAATCATACTTATTGCTTGAACACTAAAGTAACCCTCAAACCGCCTTGCTCACGGTTTTTCGCCGTGACTGCTCCACCCATAATACGCATGGATTCTTTGACAATCGCAAGACCTAAACCGTAGCCACCAAGCTTTTTATCTCTAGAAGCATCTAAGCGTGTAAACGGATCAAAAATATCGACCAGCTTGTTCTCTGGAATACCAGGCCCATCATCAGATACTGACATGGTGGTGAACTGCTGCCCTTCTTTGACATAATTTTCCAGAGAAACTTCTATCTGAGATGCTGGTCCTGAATATTTAATGGCATTACCAATAAGATTGTTCAAACAACGAATGACCAGCGTTTCTTCACAAATGGCTTTAGCACATACAGCTTCTGAGCGGAAAGACAACGTCTGTTCTGACTTCAAATCTATTTTGCAACGTTCTACTTGCGGGGAGAGCAAAACTTCTAAATCACAGCGTTTCGTGGCTTTGTCGAAGCGCGCATTTTCCAAGCGACTGAACTCCAATATATCGCTGATCAAATGGTTTAGCTCTTTTGCTTCATCTTCTAGCCTTGCCACTAGGCTTTGCTCACTTTCTCCAACACGCTTTCGCAAAAGATGCAGAACCAAGTTCTGCCTCGCTAACGGCGTTCTCAATTCGTGAGAGACATCTCTTATAAGCAGTCGCTGCTTTTCAGCGAGAGAATGAATCTGTTGCGTCATGTGATCGAAATCTTGCGCTAACTCGTTAAACTCACGCGTGCTCGACTTCAGCTCTTTCACGACACTGACATTAAAATCGCCATTAGATAGCTTTTTGCTTGCTTCTCTCAATCGATCCAATGGTTGCTGTAAGTTACGTGCCATTAGCAGCGAAAAGAGCGCCAAAATAACCACTGCAATCACGACTTTGAGAATAGAGAAATACAGAATGAAGTCATTTGCAGGGTGCAGTCGATGTGGCAATTGAATCACTAAAGTATTGCCATGAACTAAAGGAATATTGATGATGGGGCGATTCACTTTCCCCTCAAGTTGATCATCAATGCTTCTCTTAAATTGAAGTTTGAACTCGAAGTGCGGATGCATCAGACGGTGCGTAACTGGTTGCTGATGTTCATTCAACACAAATAAATAAAAGTTTTGCGCATTTGCCCAGTCAGCAAGTTCGTCCATGTCTCCGTGCTCAATCAATACATTGGCTTGATGTGCAAGGTCTAGCATTTCTTCTCGCACACTATCGGGCACTTTCAACATGGCTTTCACCAGAGCTTGTTCCGCTAAGGATTGCACGACCAAAATACTAATGACAATTGCGGTCATGCAACTAAATAACTTGAACGCTAAGCTATCTTTACGTTTTGCAATAAAAGGTGGACATCGGAGCTTCATTAACGGTTTACAGCCTCTAAATAACTGTAACCTTTGCCACGGAAGGTTTTGATATGTTGCTTGGAAAGCCCCGCTTCAACTAACTTGCGACGTATGTTACTGATGTGCATATCAAGGTTGCGATCAAAAGGACTCAGCTCTTTCTTTAACACTTCAGTTTGAAGCTCTGCTTTTGAAATCACGACTCCTTGGTTTTTTACCAAGTAGCTCAATAGTTCAGCTTCCGTACTTGTGAGGGGTAAGCTATTAAGCTGGTCGCTGATCGTTTGAACGGTACTACACATCGTCTGACGTTGACGTTCCAAGCCAACACGACGAAGAATCGCTTTGATGCGCATTAGAAGCTCAGCGACATTAAAGGGCTTTCCGATATACTGATCGGCCCCCGCTTGGTAACCATCAAGCATCGAGTTTTCATCGTTGAGAGCGGTAAGCATTAGAATAGGTGTCGCGAAGCGCTGACAGATCCTACGAGCAACTTGCATGCCGTTAAGGTTTGGTAACATGACATCAAGCAATACAAGATCTACAGGCGTTTTTTCCATATATTGCAGCGCACTTTCACCGCAATGCACAGAAGATACGATGTAGCCCTCCTCTTGCAAAACCGCTTCTAACAGCTCACACAAAGGAACGTCATCATCGACTATCAAAACTCGTGACATTACCACTCACCATTCAAATAAAAATGGTTCGCATTTTATTACTCATTTACCAATTAAACAACTACACACTCTAAGGCTTTAAGTCCACAGGACTCAGTCCAAGAAGCAGCAACGTACTATTAGAGTTTAATGTTCACTTGTACTAAAGGTTCCTAACAATATGCACCTAGATATATCTTCATAGAAAAAACGAGTACAATCAGGCAACCGCAAAGCAAAAGATAAAGCGAATGGAAACGTTATTAATTGGTCACCGTGGCGTGGCAGGTTCATACCCTGAGAATACAAAAATAAGCATTCAGGCAGCCATTGACCTGGGGTTGAAGTGGGTGGAAGTGGATATACAGCCTACCAAAGATAATGTTTTAGTGGTTTGCCATGATCATACCGTCAATCGATGCAGCAATGGACAAGGGCGTGTTGATGAGCTCACCCTGGAAGACTTAAAAGCATTAGATTTCGGTAGTTGGTTTAGCACAGACTTTTCAGGCGAGAAGATCGTGACACTAGATGAACTGCTCACTTTAGCTACTGAGAATAAGCTTAACTTGAATATCGAAGTTAAAGTAGACAACCATCCAGCGGAAGAAGTGGCGCAGACTCTCGCCAATGCGTTAACAAAAAGTCCAATGCCGCAAGAGAATGTACTCCTATCGAGCTTTAGTCATGACGTCATTAGAGCGATGCACAAATACTGCAGTGGCTACCGATTGGGTGTGTTAAGTGAATTCTTTACGAGAAAAGATAAACGCCTTTTGGAAGAAGTTAGTGCCTATAGCTGCAACCTAAATATTAACTGGGTTCGTACTCGCCAGATAAACAAACTCCAACAAGCCGGTTACAAAGTGATGTGCTATACGGTGAACAATCCAAATAAACTGAAATACCTGCCTCAGTTAGACGGTATTTTTAGTGATCATCCACAGCGCTTTATGCCATAGCCTATAAGAGCCAGAACATTAAAGGGGACCTTTTGTTACCACTCAATCTGAATTGGTGTCCCCATCTCGACAAGCTGGATAAATTCGTCCATCTCCTCGTTGGTAATCGCAATACACCCATTAGTCCAATCAAAACTTTGGATGTAAATCGGCAACTGACTCTCACCGTTTTTTAAGCCATGAATTTTGATGTTCCCTCCAGGGGACACACCTCGGCGCTTCGCTTCCAACGTATCAATCGCATCAGGGTAACTGATATGCACAGAACGATAAAAAGCAGAGTCCTCTATAACATAATCTAGAGTGTATTCGCCCTCTGGTGTGCGATTGTCTCCCTCTTCTTGTTTATGTCCTTGAGGGTTCGCTCCTAAAGCAATTCGGTATTCTTTTAGCACTGCTCCTTGTTCCATCAAATACATTCGACGCTTAGACTTGTCGACTTTAACGAAGTCAACAGCTGCGTGAGTGCCAGAAGCAAACACACAACACAAGAACATAGAGCACCATTTTACTGACATTGTCGTAACGCCTAAGCTAATAAAGTGAACAAGAAAAGAGCGATAATGCTAGTCAGTTAATGCTCGTAAAGCAAACAGTATCTAATGCGGAACCATAAGATAGACTCGCTGAAAGGCGTACTTCTTATCGTTATTTGATACAACAAAAGTCAAAGAGAAGATTTCTCTATTCATTGCGGCTAAGTTGCATTACTTTATAAGCATATTTATTTATAAAGTCCGCACTTTTTGAGAGGGAACCATGATTAACATTGCTTTTTTTAGTGCAAAATCCTACGACGAAGCCTCTTTTAATAAAATTAAAAATAACCGCGATTTTGAATTTCACTATCACGACTTCCGACTAACCGAAAAAACAGCCAAGATGGCGCACGGCAGTGATGTCGTATGTGCGTTTGTTAATGATGATCTTTCAGCTCCTGTCCTTAAACAGCTTTCTCTGGGCGGGACCAAGCTTATTGCTATGCGCTGCGCGGGATATGATAAAGTTGATCAACAAGCAGCCAAAGAACTAGGCTTACAAGTGGTTCGAGTTCCTGCTTACTCACCAGAAGCAGTGGCAGAGCACACGGTTGGTTTAATGATGTGCCTAAACCGCCGTCTTCACAAGGCCTACCAACGCACACGTGACGCCAACTTCTCGCTAGAGGGTCTTGTTGGCTTTAACTTTTTCGGAAAAACCGTTGGTGTTATTGGTACGGGTAAGATTGGTATCGCGACGATGCGTATCTTCAAAGGGCTTGGCATGGAACTGCTTTGCTACGACCCCTACGAAAACCCATTAGCGCTAGAAATGGGAGCCCGTTACTGTTCGCTTGAAGAAATCTACGCTAATGCGGATATTATCTCTCTCCATTGTCCAATGAGTGAAGAAAACTATCACTTATTGAACGAAAAAGCCTTCGCGCAAATGAAAGATGGTGTAATGATCATTAACACCAGTCGAGGCGAGTTGCTAGATTCACTAGCGGCGATAGAAGCGTTGAAACAAGGTAAGATTGGTGCGCTTGGCCTAGACGTGTATGACAATGAAAAAGACTTATTCTTCCAAGATAAATCTAACGATGTCATTGTCGATGATGTTTTCCGCCGTTTATCGGCTTGTCATAACGTGCTGTTTACTGGCCACCAAGCATTCTTGACTCACGAAGCACTTAATAACATTGCCTCTGTGACGCTTGATAACGTCGAAGCCTTTTTCTCTGGTAACGTATCGGGCAATGAACTGATTAACTAAAGCCAGACAATCGAGAAGTATAGTAGAGCGTGTGATCTCAGCTATGCTATACTCCTCGACTATTTAAAATTTGAGCCAAATTACCATGAGCATAAAAACTGATATTCAAAAGCTGCACAACCGTTTAGATACATGCCAACGTAAACTTGATGCGGCACGTTCTCGTGGTGATCACGAAATGATTACAAAGTTCACGGATGAAGTAGAACAGCTTACCAAAAAGCTTAACCAGTTAAAGCACAAGCAAAACTATGAGCTGAACAAAGAACGTAAAAGCTTACTTGATATGCCTTTCTCTCGTGAAATCACCAAAGCAGAACAAGCGGACATCGGCAAACTGAAAAAACGCGTACGCGGCTTAGTAATCGTTCACCCATTAACAAAAGTTGGTAAAGAACTTCGCCTTGATGTGATGACAGGCTTTGCGCCAAAAGAGTTTTAAAACTCGCATTAACATTTATGGAGCCCAAGCATTTGCTTGGGCTTTTTATTTTGTACTGCTTCATTAGATTTCATCGAAATATCAATCCATAAGCTATTAAAAAGGCCAGCGACAAAAGCCACTGACCTATTTCGACCAATATCGTCCGCATTATATCTCAACGTTACGACAGTTGCTGCAACTTGTGCTCCACAACGGGATCATTCGGAACCAACTGCTGAGCGACTTCCAAAAGTTGTACTGCATCTTGCGGGTTGTCATACTCATGCTTAAGTGCAATATCAACAAGTGGCTGAATATCGATTTGTGCTTGATGCTCCTTCACATGTTCTTTCTTTTCTTCAATTAGTACATTATGAGCGGTACTCAGTAAGTTTAAACGATGCTGTGAGCTCGCATTCGCCTTGTTAAGGCACTGATAGTAATCTTCTTTTAAGCGCAGCGTTTTGGTCTGATGACGAAACTGCGCTATATCTATCTTCTGATAACGTATAAAGTCTACGGCCACTTGCTTATAAAAACCGAATTTATTCAAATACGTCGCGTGGGTACCATGTCCCATCCCGAAGACTCTTAAGTGAGTGAGCTCTGGGTAGCGTTTGGCGTGAAGGCGGTCGATTTCATTAGTTGGATCATAAATGATGTAGCCTTTTGCATCGCCAAGGTCAAGGTCGTGATACTTTCCTTCCCAATCAAATTGTTGGGCTAATTCAGTACTTGGCCTATCATCCCATGGCACCAAAACTTTGTTTTTTGTGCTGACCGGGTGAAACATCAATACTTGATCCAACTTTAATAGATTGGAAAAGGCACCAATAGCAAAACCACCGCGGCTAAGTCCATAGCCTAAACGACATTCAAAGGGCTCAAGTAAAGTCGACAGTTGCTCTAGAAAGAAAATTAAATTACGGCTACGAAACCAGTTACTTTTCCCAAGATGCTGAAATGAAATAATATTTACTTTTTGTTTCTGGGCTAAGCGATAGCCCCAAGGCGCAAAGTCTGAGTGTAAGTCCTGTACTTGTAGATTCGTACCAGCAGGGGAAAAGGTGAACAACAACGGTTTATTGCGGTCGACAAACTCATACTTAACAAATACATCATCAAGTAAGTCCTCCCCGGACATCGGTAGCCTGGTTTGCTGTTCTTCACGAGAAAGAGCCAGCCATTCATCCAACCAGTACAGTAACTTCATTAATCCTCCATCTAAATTGCGCCTAGCAATTGTGTTAAAAATCTAGTTTTAGTGTGTGATCATCTCCCCCTGGTTACAGGGGACTCTGATATCAGTCCTCTTTTAAAACAAAGCGTGAATTTGCTTATTAAATTGGTCAATATCTAAGGTTTGATGGCGAACAAACTCCTGCGCCACCAGATTAAAAAATTCTAATTTATCTAATTGTGTGGATTGAGTGCCGTGTCCCATACCGACGACTTTTAAATGGGTAAGCTCTGGATAACGTTTAGCATGAAGACGATCAATGCGATTGGATGGGTCATAAATAATATAACCTTTGGCATTGCCCAAATCTCGATCATGGTAGCCGCTTTCCCAAGCAAACTGCTGAGCAAGCTCAGTACTCGGCCGATCATCCCAAGGCACTAACGCTTTATTTTTAGTGCTAACAGGATAAAACAACAAAAGATGTTCTAGTTTCAGCAAGTTAGCGAACGCGCCAATTGCAAAGCCACCTCGACTTTGCCCATAACCCAAACGACATTTGAAGGGATGAAGCAACTCAGATAGCTGCTCCAGAAAGAAAATCAAATTCCGACTACGGAACCAATTACTTTGTCCTAAATGTTGAAAGGCAATAATGTTTACTTGTTGTTGTATTCCGAGCTCGTAGCCCCAAGGAGAAAAATCCGGAGTTAAATCTTGTACCTGCACATCAGTACCGGAAGGAGAAAATGTAAACAACAATGGCTTGTTAAGATCGACGAGTTCATACTTCACAAACACATCATCAAGTAAATCGTAGCCAGAGATAGGTAAAGCCATCTCTTGTTCTTGTTGAGTAAGAGCTTGCCATTCATCTAACCAGTAAAGTAGCTTCATTTTTTCTCCAAGTGCATCCGCAGTATTTAGACTGGAACTCTATCAAAATGCGTTTAAGCATCCCACGTTGAGACTTAAGAAAGCTCTATTTGAAGCCCAAATGAGACGTATGGAAATGTCTTCGATTGAAGGTATTACTGCGTAAACTAAACCCAAAGTAGGTACGCAAAAACTTGGAGAAAGAGCTAGAGAAAAATCAATTAGAAGTTTCGATAACAGCGGTTAAAAAACAGCAGATACAAAAAAACCGCTGTAAGAACAGCGGTTTTTTTTAAAAGTGGCGGAGAGATAGGGATTTGAACCCTAGATACGCTATTAACGTATGCCGGTTTTCAAGACCGGTGCTT